>NZ_JBEZMM010000003.1:0-319570 GCF_040652715.1 Streptomyces sp. NPDC048196
GTGTGGACGTAAAGCGTCAGCAGTCCACACAACCGGCCCCGGAGGCCCGTCACCGCACCCGAAACACCACCCGCCCGCCGCAGGCGCAACGGCGATCAAGCCCCGCGGCGAGAAGGATGGGTACGTGCGGGGCGCCGCAAAGCGCAACGGCGAGAAGCCCCGCGGCGTCGCAGACGGCTACGTGCGCGGCGCCGCAAAGCGCAACGGCGAGCAACCCCCGCGGCGCCGCAGCCAACCACGTGGGGGGATCAAACGTCCGTAAGACGGACCCCCGCATGCGCCTTGTAGCGGCGGTTTACCGAGATCAGGTTCGCCACCAGTGACTCCACCTGGTGCGCATTGCGCAGGCGGCCCGCGAAGACGCCGCGCATGCCGGGGATGCGGGCGGCCAGGGCCTGGACCAGGTCCGTGTCGGCGCGGGACTCGCCGAGGACCATCACGTCGGTGTCGATCTGTTCGACCTCGGGGTCCTGGAGCAGCACCGCGGACAGGTGGTGGAAGGCCGCGGTGACCCGGGAGTCGGGCAGCAGCGCGGCGGCCTGCTCGGCCGCGCTGCCTTCCTCCGGCTTCAGCGCGTAGGCGCCCTTCTTGTCGAAGCCCAGCGGGTTGACGCAGTCGATCACGAGCTTGCCGGCCAGCGGCTCGCGCAGGGCCTGGAGCGTCTTGGCGTGGCCCTCCCACGGCACGGCGACGATCAGGACGTCGCTGCGGCGCGCGCACTCCGCGTTCTCCGCGCCCTCGATGCCGAGGCCGAGTTCCGAGGCGGCGGTCTGGGCGCGCTCGGCGGCCCGGGAGCCGATGATCACCTTCTGGCCGGCCCGGCCGAGCCGGTAGGCCAGGCCGCGGCCCTGGTCACCGGTGCCGCCGAGGACACCGACCACGAGACCGGACACGTCCGGGAGGTCCCACGGGTCGCGCCGGAGAGCGGCCTTGGCGCGGGTCGCGGCGTTCGGGGACTGGGCATCGTCAGGAGTAGTCATGACAGCGATCCTGTCACGCGGGTGCGGCCGGGCGCGGGCCGGTGAGCGGGTGATGCCGCGGTCGCCGGCCCGCCGGGATCACGCCTTGACGCTGCCCTCCGTCAGCCCCGTGCGCCAGTACCGCTGCAGGACGGTCATCAGCACCATCAGCGGCACCACGGAGAGGAACGCGCCGCCCACCGTGTACTGGTAGAGCACCGGCTGCCGGTCCGCGTAGCCGGTCCAGCTGGTCAGGCCCAGCTGGATGGGGTAGAGGTCGGAGTCGGAGAGCATGACCAGCGGCAGGAAGTAGTTGTTCCAGATGTGGACGAACTGGAAGAGGAAGACGGTGACCAGTGCCGGGGTCATCAGCCGCAGGCCCACGCCCGCGAAGATCCGGGCCTCTCCCGCACCGTCGATCCGGGCCGCCTCCAGCAGCGAGTCGGGGACCGCGGCGGTCGCGTAGATCCGGCAGAGGTAGACGCCGAAGGGGCTGACCACGCTCGGGATCAGCACCGCCCAGTAGGTGTTGGCCAGGCCCATCGCGCTGAAGAGGAAGTAGAGCGGGAGGGCGAGCGCGGTGCCGGGGATGAGGACGCCGGCGAGGACGAGGTTGAAGACCGCCTCCCGGCCGGGGAAGGGGAATTTGGCCAGCGCGTAACCGGCCGCGGCGGACAGCAGGGTGGCGCAGACCGCGCCGATCCCGGCGTAGAGCAGGGAGTTGGCGAACCAGCGGGCGTAGATGCCGTGGTCGTAGGTGAGGACGTCGGCGAGGTGGCCGAGGGGGTCGGGGTGGCCGGCGAACCAGAAGCCGAAGGTGCCGAAGAGTTCGGCGCTGTTCTTGGTGGTGGAGACGACCAGCCAGTAGACGGGCACCAGGAAGTACAGCGCGGCGACGGTCAGCAGGGAGGCGGTGATGATCCGGTAGCGGACCGGCGGCAGGGTCGTGCGGGGGCGGGCGGTGGGTCGGTTCATCGGCGTCGCTCCTTCGCCCGCCCGCCGACCAGCCGCAGGAAGCCGAACGACAGCACGCACGCCACCAGCGCGAGCAGCACCGCCTCGGCCGCCGCCACGTGCGGGTCGTTGCCGACGAACGCCTCGCTGTAGGCGTGCAGGTTGGGGGTGAAGCCGGAGTCGATGGACGAGGCGAGCGGGCGCAGCACCATCGGCTCGGCGAACAGCTGGAGGGTGCCGATGATGCTGAAGACGGTGGTGAGGACGAGCGCGGGCCGGATGAGCGGGAGCTTGACGTGCCGGGCGACCTGCCAGGCGGAGGCGCCGTCGATCCGGGCCGCCTCGTACAGCTCGCCGGGTACGGACTTCAGCTGGGCGATCAGCACCAGCATGTTGTAGCCGGTGAACTGCCAGGTGACGATGTTGGCGATGGACCACAGGACGGTGCTGCGGGAGAGGAAGTCGACGTCCCAGCCGGCCGCGTCGGCGATCTTCACCAGCGGGCTGATGCCGGGGACGTAGAGGAAGCCCCAGAGGATCGAGGCGATCACACCGGGCACGCCGTAGGGCAGGAAGAAGGCGCTGCGGAAGAAGGCGATGCCGCGGGCGCTCGCGCTCTCCAGGAGCAGTGCGAGGGCGGTGGCGAGCGCGATCATCAGCGGGATCTGTACGGCGCCGAAGAGCAGCACCCGGCCGAAGCCGGCCAGGAACCGCTCGTCGGCGAGGGCGTGCGCGTAGTTGGCGAGGCCGGCGAACGCCTCGTGTTCGTGGCCGCCGAGGCCGAGCGGGCCGGTGCGTTCGGTGCGGTGCAGGCTCTGCTGGACGGCGTATCCGATGGGCGCGAGGAAGCAGAGGCCGAAGAGGGCGAGGAAGGGCAGGACGAAGCCGGCGGCGGCGCGGGCGTTGCGGGCCTCGGTGCGGGAGACCCGGCGCCGGCGGCGGCCGGGTGGGTGCGGCCGCCGGGTGGTGTCCGGCGCGGTGCGGCCGAGGGTGTCCCGGCTCACCCGCCGCTCTCCACCTTCAGGCCCTTGCCCTGGAGGTCGGACAGCGTCTGGCGCTGCACCTTGGTGAGGGCCGCGCGGAACGAGCTGCCGTCGGCGAGGGCGTCGGTGAAGGCGTCGCCGAGCCGCTGGTAGAGGGTGTCCACGCCGGGGCCCCACCGCCAGCTGGTGTCGACGTGCGCACCGGCGTCGGCGAAGACCTTGCTGTACGCCTGGCCGCCGAAGAAGGTCTTGTCGGCGTCGAGGGCGTCGGTGGCGTAGCCGTGCTTGGCGCTGGGGAAGCCGTAGCCGCCGGCGATCAGGAGGGCGATCGATGCGGGGTCGGTGTTGAGCCAGACGGCGAAGTCGAGGGCGTCCTTGGGGTAGCTCGCCTTGGCGAAGACGGCGGTGGTGGAGCCGCCCCAGTTGGCGAAGACCCGGTCGCCGGCCTTCCACTGGGGCAGCGGCGCGGCCCGCCATTTACCCTTGGTGCCCGGTGCGTTGCCGACCAGCAGGGCATCGCCCCAACTGGCGCCCACCCAGGCGGTGATGGCGCCGGTCTGGAGGTCCTTGTACCAGGCGTTCTGGCGGTCCGGGATGGTCTTGACGAGCTTCTGCTTGACCAGGGATTCCCAGTAGTCGGCGACCCGGCGGGTGGGTTCGTCGTCGATGTGCACGATCCAGGTGTCGCCGTGGGTCGCGTACCACTTGGCGCCGGCCTGCCAGGCGAGGCCGGCGAAGCGGTTGCCGTTGGTGGGGGCGAAGGTCTCGATCCAGGCGCCCTTCTTGCGGATCACCTTGGCGGCGGCCTCGTACTCGTCCCACGTCCCGGGAGCCTTCAGGCCCCACGTGTCGAAGAGGTCCTGGCGGACGAAGAGTCCCATCGGGCCGGAGGCCTGCGGGATGGCGTAGATGCCCTTGCCGAAGACGGACTGCTGCCACTGCCAGCCGAAGAACTTGTCCTTATGGCGGGCGGCGCCGAGCGGGGCGAGGTCGAGCAGCCCGTTGTCGAGGAGGAAGCTGGGGACGACGGGGAACTCGATCTGGCCGAGGTCGGGCGGGTTGCCGGCCTTGATGGCGGCGTGCATCTTGGCGTACTGCTCGCCGTTGACGGCCGACACCTTCTCGACCTTGACCTGGACGTCGGGGTTCTTGCGGTTCCACAGGTCGACGGGTTTGTCGATGCCCGGCACCCAGGACCAGAAGGTCAGCGTGATCTTCTGGCCCTTCTTGCGCTCCCGGGGCGCGTCGGCGTCGCCGTCCCCGCCGTCGCCGCAGCCGGCGAGCGCGAGGCCGGCGGCGAGCGCGGCCGCCCCGCCGAGGACCGTTCTGCGGGGCGTACGGGGCAGATGGGGCACGGGGTTGCGGGTCATGCCGGCTCCTCCACGGGGATGCGGCGGAAGGTGATCGTCGAGTACGCGCTGAAGTCGCCGGTCCCGTAGCGGAGTCCGACGGTGTCGCGGTCGAGGCGGCCGGCCGCGCGGCTGAGCCGAGCTGCGGCGAAGCGGGTCAGGCCGGCGAACGGGGTGAGCAGGGTCTCGCCGCCGTCCGCCGGCACGGTGCCGGCGCGGTGCCGGGCGGCGGCCGCCTCGCTGCGGCGGTTCAAGTGAACGGTGCCGTAGGGGAGTTCGGCGGCGGTGGTCTCGTCGGGGGCGACGGTGGGGTGGGGGTCGCCGTCGACGACACCGGTCCGCCAGGTCGCGTCGTCGTCGCTGTGCCGGGGGTGGACTCCGTTGTAGCGGGGCTCGATACCGGTGTCCGCAGGGTTGCCGGCGTACGGGCCGTGGCGCAGCCGCGGGGCGTGGCCGGGGCCGGTGGCGTACCAGCGCCGGTCCGGCTGTTCGACCTGGTCGGTGAGGTCGTGGGGCGGGCTCCAGGTCGCGCCGTCGTCGTCGCTGTGCCGGAGCGGTAAGCGGCGGCCGTCGGCGGGCGGGAGCTCGCCGGTGGTGCCGTTGCGGGCGGCGGCCTGGAGCGGGTCCCCGGTGCGGCTGCCGTAGGTGGGCCGCTTGAGGACGGTGTCGAGGTCGCTGGAGTCGGCGGGCGAGGAGACCCGGTCCTCGGTGAAGGCCGGCGCCGCCCCGGAGCGCGCGCGGGCCACGGCGGGGATCCGGAGGCTGGTGTGCCGCTCGGTCCCGGCCCGGTACGGCGCCGAGCTCTCGTACGCCATGGGTCACCCCCAGGGGGCAAGGACGTAGGATGTCCCTTGTCCTGGGGACCATAGGGAGCGCCCAACTGACCGTCAAGGCAGCGCACATGACGCATTCCCCGTGCCGGCGACGGGACGGCTGACGGGGCGTGACATCGCGGTGAACGGGCGGGCCCGGGACGGGGTCCTGCGTCGCCCGCCCGCACCACCGGGGCCGGGGCCGGGCCCGCGCCCTGCGCTATTCGGCCAGCCGGCGCCGGATGCCGTCGAAGTGCCGGTGCATGGCCTCCACGGCGCGGTCGCCGTCGCCGGCCTCCAGCGCGTCGACGATCTCCTTGTGCTGGCGGTAGGTCAGCTCCGGGTCCGGGCGGTCGTCGGAGAGGTCCTCGCGCACCCGGCGCAGCGCCGCCCAGAAGGCGTCCAGCACCTCGCTCAGCAGGTGGTTGCCCATCGAGCGGTACAGGGCGAGGTGGAAGGCCCGGTCGGTGGCGCTCTGCACCATGCCGCCGCGCGCCTCCTCCGCCATCCGTTGCACCAGGCCCTTGAGGACGGTGAGGTCCTCGGCGGGCAGCCGGCGGGCGACGGCGGCGATCAGGCCGGCCTCCAGCGCCTCGCGGACCTCCATCAGTTCGTACAGGCTCGGCTCGCCCTGGTGGTGGCGGACCGCGGCGCGGAAGGCGACGCCCTCGACGAACGGCTCCAGGGTGAGCGGGCCGACGTAGGTGCCGAAGCCGTGCCGGATCTCGACGATGCGCATGGCCTGCAGCGCCTTGAGCGCCTCGCGCACCGAGTTGCGGCTGACGTCGAGCAGGTCGACCAGTTCGGCCTCGGTGGGCAGCGGATCGCCCGGGACCAGTCTGCGGCGCAGGATCAACTGCTTGATCCGGCCCTGCACTTCCTCGGCCATCGTCCCTCGTGCCATGGCGTTCTCCCTCTCCCGCACGCACCACTGCCGCGCCGCCGACCCTCTGCCGCGCCGCCGGCCCTCCCCCAAGCTCTTGGGGAGCAGGGGGCTCCCGTCCCGCCCGCCCGCGCCGGGGCCGCGGATCCTTCCGACCGCTTGTGAACAGGTCTATTGTGCTCTGACATAGGACATCCCATGTCCTATGTGTTCACGACCACCCGGAGCCCGCCATGGCCCAGCCCACCCCCCTCCGCGGCCCTCTCCAAAGCCCTCTCCCCAGCACTCTTCGCGGCCCTTTGCGCGGCGTGATCCCCCCGGTCTGCACCCCGCTCGACCCGCGGGGCGAGGTCGACACCGCCTCCCTGACGCGCCTGGTGCACCACCTCCTCGCCGCCGGGGTGCACGGACTCTTCGCCCTCGGCTCCACCGGCGAGGTCGCCTACCTCACCGACGACCGACGGGCCACCGCCCTGGAGACCGTCATCAAGGCTGCGGACGGCCGGGTCCCGGTCCTCGCCGGCGTCATCGACACGACCACCCCCCGGGTCCTGGACCACGCCCGCGCCGCCGCCACGCTCGGTGCCGACGCCCTGGTCGCCACCGCGCCCTTCTACACCCGCACCCACCCCCGGGAGATCGCCGCCCACTTCCGCCATCTGCGCGCGGCCGTGGACCGCCCGCTGTTCGCCTACGACATCCCGATGGCCGTGCCCAGCAGGCTCACCCCCACCGTGGTGCGCGAGCTGGCCGAGGACGGCACGCTGGCCGGGCTGAAGGACAGCAGCGGCGACGAGGGCGCACTGCGCCGGCTGCTCGTCGCACTCGGCGGCCGCGCCGGCCGGCGTACCGGCCCGGCCCCCGGCTTCACCGTCCTCACCGGCTCCGAACTGACCGTGGACGGCGCCCTGTTGGCGGGCGCCGACGGCGTCGTCCCGGGGCTCGGCAACGTCGATCCGGCCGGTTACGTACGCCTCTACGAGGCGGCGCGGGCCGGCGACTGGGAGCGCGCGGCCGCCGAACAGGAGCGCCTGGTCGCGCTGTTCGGGATGATCGACGCCGGCCCGGAGGCCGAGATGGGGCGCAGCTCCTCGGCGCTCGGCGCCTTCAAGGCGGCGCTGCGGCTCCTGGGCGTCATCGAGCACGGCACCACCGCCTTCCCCCAGCTGCCGCTGAGCGAGGAGTCGCTCCGGGAGGTGGGACGTCGGCTGACGGCCGCCGGTCTGGCTCCGGTGGCCCGTACGGGTGACATCGGTTGAAAGGACAATCAGGTAGCGGGGCGCTGGGGCAGGATCCGGGCCATGGATGCCGTACGGGTCGCCCTGCTGCGTGAGGTGCTCGCCGGGACCGAGTGGATCCAGGCCACCCGGCGGTTCGCGGGGTCGCTGCGCACCGCCGTCGCCCCGCACGGCGGCGGACTGCTGCTGGTCGGCGGCGCCGGGTACGAGCCCTGGCATCTGGCCGCCCATCTGGACGACGAGGCCGCCTGGTCGGGGCTGCCGGAGCTGTCGCCGACCCTGGTGCGGCAGCGCGTTCCTCCCGGTGCCCCGGCCCATCTGGCCGTCGGGCCGGGCCGGCTGGCCGCGGCCGGGCGGGGCGAGACGCTGCTGGTCGTCGCGCCGGAGCAGCCGGGCGCCGAGCTGCTGGAACGGGTGCACGACGCCCGCCGCAACGGCGCCACGGTGCTCGCCCTGGACGGCGGCGACCGCGATCTGCACGCACTCGCGCACGACGCCCTGACCGCGTCGGCGCCCCTGCCCGGCGGCTGCTCCGGCGGCAGCCCGGACGACACCCCCGGCACCGCCCCCGGCACCGGCCCCGGCCCCGATCCCGAGGACGTCGCCTCCCACGGCCTCGACCTCGATACGGTCCAGCACCTGGTGAGTGCGGCCGCCGGCGAGAACAGCCTGCCCGCGCCCCGCGGCCGTCGCCGCTTCCGCGACCGCCTGGCCCGGCTCGCCGACGAGCTGACCGCTCCTCCGCCGCCGCGCTGGTAGCCGGGCGGGGACGAGGGGCGCCCTCCGCCCTCCGCGGGCCGGCCGCGTCGCCCACCCCACCCGGCTCCGCCGCCGAAAATCCTTTGCGGGCCCGCTTCCCGCGCCGCACGATGAACCCTCGTGACCACCGAGGATCCTCCACTCCCGCCCGCGCCGGCCTCCCGGCGGCGGCTCGCCTCCCTGCTGCCGGACCTGGCCCCCTGGCGGTCCTCGCGCGACTTCCGGCTGATGTGGTGCGCCGGCGCGATCACGGTCTTCGGCAGCTTCCTGACGTTCGTGGCACTGCCGCTCCAGCTCAAGCAGCTGACCGGTTCCACCGTCGCGGTCGGGGCGCTGGGCGCGGTGGAGCTGGTCCCGCTGATCGTCTTCGGGCTCTACGGCGGTGCGCTGGCCGACGCCGTGGACCGCCGCCGGCTGATCGTGTGGAGCGAGGCCGCGCTGGGCCTGATCGCGGTGGGACTGCTGGGCAACAGCCTGCTGCCGCATCCGGCGGTCTGGCCGCTCTATGTCAGCGCGGCGGCGTCCAGCGCGCTGACGGGTCTGCAGCGGCCCGCGCTGGACGCGATCGTGCCGCGGATCGTCGGGCACGACCAGCTCGCCGCGGCCGCCGCGCTCAACTCGCTGCGCTGGCAGGTCGGCGCGATCGCCGGCCCGGCGCTGGCCGGCGGGTTGCTCGCCTGGGCCGGCCCGTCCTGGGCGTACGGCGTCGACGCGGCCACCTTCGCCGGCTCGCTGCTGCTTTCCGTGCGGCTGGCCCCGTCGCCCGCCGCGCACGACGCCGAGAAGCCGTCGCTGCGCGCGATCGCCGAGGGCGCGCGCTACGCCTGGTCCCGCAAGGAGCTGCCGGGCACCTACGCGATCGACCTCACCGCGATGCTCTTCGCCTTCCCGTTGGCGATCTTCCCGTTCCTCGCCGACGAGCTGCGCGCGCCCTGGGCGCTGGGCCTGATGTACGCGGCGCTGCCGGCCGGCTCCTGTCTGGTCAGCCTGACCAGCGGCTGGACCTCGCGGATCCACCGGCAGGGGCGGGCGATCGCGCTGGCGGCGGCCGGCTGGGCGCTGGCCGTCGCGGTGGCCGGGCAGCTGCGCAACGTCTGGCTGGTGCTGCTGTGCCTCACGCTGGCCGGCTCCTGCGACATGATCAGCGGCATCTTCCGTTCGGCGCTGTGGAACCAGACCATCCCCGACGAGCTGCGCGGCCGGCTGGCCGGTATCGAGGTGCTGTCGTACTCGGCGGGCCCCCAGCTGGGCCAGGTAAGGGTCGGTGGGATGGCGGCCCTGACCGGCGTGCGGGCCTCGGTGTCACTGGGCGGTCTGCTGTGCTTCGCCGGGGTCGGGCTGCTCGCGCTGGGCCTGCCGAAGCTGATGGCGTACGACGCGCGGACCGACGAGCACGCCCGCCGCATGCGGGAGCGCCGGGCCGCCGCCCCGGCCGCCGCCGACACCGGCGACGCCCTCACCGCCTAGCGGCTCACCCAGGAGGACCGGCTAGTCCTCCTCGCGGTCCCCGCCCTTGGCCGCGTCGTGCCATTTGGGGTCGGTCTCCCACTCCAGGTTCCGCTCGCGGGCGGTCTCCATGGCGTGCGCGGCCTCCTCGCGGGTGTCGTAGGGGCCGAAGCGGTCGGCGGCGCGGCACTGGGGGCCCTCCTCGACCGTGCCGTGCTTGAGGCAGTAGAACCACTCGCCCGGCTTTCCGACCGTCCGCTTCTTGAAGAGCGCCATCGCCGCCTCCTGTGGGGTGCTCCGTGCCACCATCCTGCCCGACGGGCCGCGGATACACTCGCTGGCATGTCTGGCCAGTCGCTTCTTGTCCCGGGGAAGATCTCCCCCACCCGCCCCGTCCCCGCCTCGATCCCGCGCCCCGAGTACGTCGGGAAGGACGCGCCCACGCCCTACACCGGGCCCGAGGTGCAGGACGCCGAAACGATCGAGAAGATGCGGATCGCCGGCCGGATCGCCGCCCAGGCGATGGCGGAGGCCGCCAAGCACATCCAGCCCGGTGTGACGACCGACGAACTGGACCGGGTGGCCCACGAGTTCATGTGCGACCACGGCGCCTACCCGTCCACGCTCGGCTACCGCGGTTTCCCCAAGTCGCTGTGCTCCTCGCTCAACGAGGTCATCTGCCACGGCATCCCGGACTCCACCGTCCTCAAGGACGGCGACATCGTGAACCTGGACGTGACCGCGTACATCCACGGTGTGCACGGCGACAACAACGCCACGTATCTGTGCGGTGAGGTGGACGAGGAGTCCCGGCTGCTGGTCGAGCGCACGCAGGAGGCGCTGCACCGCGCGATCAAGGCGGTCAAGCCGGGGCGTCAGATCAACATCATCGGCCGGGTCATCGAGTCCTACGCCAAGCGTTTCGGCTACGGCGTGGTCCGTGACTTCACCGGTCACGGCATCAACTCGTCGTTCCACTCCGGCCTGATCGTTCCGCACTACGACAGCCCGCACCACACCACCGACATCAAGCCCGGCATGACGTTCACCATCGAGCCGATGCTGACGCTGGGCACGCACGAGTACGACATGTGGGCGGACGGCTGGACCGTGGTCACCAAGGACCGCAAGCGGACCGCGCAGTTCGAGCACACCCTGGTGGTCACGGAGACCGGCACGGAGATCCTCACCCTTCCCTGACCGCGGGCCCGCGGGCGGGGCGGCCCCGGCCTGGTGGCCGCCTCGCGCCCGGGGCGTCGGCCTGGCAGAATTTTTACCGACAGTGCGTCGGAAACGCCCCTACACTGCTTTACCGACACCGAGTCGGTAAAGCTGCCGGCCGTTCGCGCCCCTCGGCCCCGGAGGTCCGTCATGGAACCGTCCAGCCCGGCCCCGCACCCCTCTCCCGTCGCGCCCGCCCCGCGCGCTCCGTCCGCCCCGTTCTCGACGGTGATCCGGACCGCGTCCCACGCACAGCACACCGAGGCCGAGAACTCCTCGTTCATGAGCGACCTGCTCGGCGGCAGGCTCGGCGTCACGGCGTACCGGCGCTACACCGAGCAGCTGTGGTTCGTCTACCGCGCCCTGGAGGACGCCACCGGGGTGCTCGCCGGCGACCCGGTGGCGGGCCCGTTCCTCCGTCCCGAACTGGCCCGCACCCCCGAGCTGGAACGCGATCTCGCCCACCTCGGCGGCCCGTCCTGGCGCACCGGCCTGCGGCCGCTGCCGGCCACCGCCGCCTACGCCGCCCGCGTCACGGAATGCGCCCGCACCTGGCCGGCCGGCTATGTGGCGCACCACTACACCCGCTACCTCGGCGACCTCTCCGGCGGCCAGATCATCCGCGGCACCGCCGAGAAGACCTGGGGCTTCGCGCGCAAGGGCGACGGCGTCCGCTTCTACGTCTTCGAGGGCATCGCCAACCCGGCGGCCTTCAAGCGCAGTTACCGCGCCCTGCTGGACGCCCTGCCGGTGGACGAGGTCGAGAAGCAGCGCGTGGTCGAGGAGTGCCGTCGCGCCTTCCGCCTGAACAGCGCGGTCTTCCAGGCCCTGGGTGAGGAGTTCCCGCTCAGCGCGTAGCAGGAGCAACGCGCGGGCGGTGGCCCGTAGTTACGCCGCCAGGCGCCGCACCCGGCCGCCGACGGCGATGGTGCCGTCCGGGTGGACCCGGGTGAAGATCTGCGAGGCCGCGCCCTGATGGAACGTCAACGGCCGGGCGAGTTGGTGGGTGAGGAGCAGGGCGGCGGCGCCGGTGGCCTCGTCCTCGGCGATGTCGTCGCCGCGGCGCGGGAAGCCGCGGGCGCGGACCACGCCGGCGGGTTCGTCCTGCCAGGCCCAGGCGTAGAGCCAGCCCTCCCCCGGCGGCGGGGCGGGCAGGGCGTCGACCTCGGCGGCCGAGGCGAGGCGTTCGGTGCGGCGCGGCGGCACCCATTCCGGGCGGCCGCGGACCCAGGTGAGGTCGCCCTCGAAGCGCACCGCGACCTCGCCAGCCGGCGGGCGGAGGGTGCGCGGCGGCCGGCCCTGTGCGCGCAGGAGCCAGGCCAGACCGACGAGCGGATGGCCGGCGAACGGGAGCCGGACGCTCGGGGTGTGGATGTCGACGGTGCCCCGGTCGGGGTCGTCGAGGAAGACGGTTTCGCTGAAGCCGAGCCGGGCGGCGAGGGCGGCGCGTTCGGCGGGGCCGGGGAGCGCCGCCCCGTCCCGCACCACCGCCAGTTCATTGCCCCCGGTGCCGTCCGGTCCGCAGAACACCCGGAGTACGTCGTATGCGGTCATCGGGACAGTGAACCGCGGGACCGGGCGAGACCGCGCGGACCAGGGTCCGGCGCAGTCCGGCGCAGAGCACGCGGGCGCGGGTCACGGTCGGCGGGAACGGCGTCATGGAGCACCCCCAGAGATGAGTAGTTAGGTAAGGCTAACCTAACTAATGCGTGAAGAGATCTTCGCCCCGTGGGCATCGGGGGCCAAAAGCCCCGGTCACAGGCCGTCTCGACAGTGGTCCCTTACCTTGACCGGCGCATGACCGTTCCGTGATGTGCGGCGGGCCAATCCGTGATGGGGCCGTTGCGTATGAGAGCGGGATCACTGGACAGGGCGGGCAGAAATAGGTAAGCCTCAGATAAGTTAGGGCCGCCTTAGTGGTGGCTCCGGCCATTGTTTACCGTTCCTGTGCACAGTTTCTTCGTCCTAGCCCGCTTGGAGCCCCGTATGCGAGCCCTTCGCTCCTCCGCCGTCGCCGCCCTCGCCGCGGCCACGGCCGTCACCGCCGTCGCCGGCTGCGCCGCGAAGAACGACGGCAAGGGAGGCGGCAAGGGCGCGGTCAAGGTGACCGCGACCGACTCCAGCTGTGAGCTGTCGACCAAGGAGTTCCCGGCCGGGCACGTGCAGTTCTCGGTGGAGAACAAGGGCTCCAAGGTCACCGAGGTCTACGTCTACGCCCCGGGCGACCGGATCGTGACCGAGCGGGAGAACATCGGCCCCGGCACCAACGCCGAGATCACCGCGGAGATCAAGGCCGGTTCGTACGAAATAGCCTGCAAGCCGGGCATGAAGGGCAAGGGCATCCGGCAGAAGGTGACGGTCAGTGGCAAGAGCGCGGCCGCCAAGCGCGACCCCAAGCTGGACGCCGCGGTCGCCGCGTACCGCCGTTACGTGCAGGAGCAGGCGGACCAGACCCTGCCGAAGGCCCAGAAGTTCGCCGACGCCGTCAAGGCCGGCGACGTGGAGGCCGCGAAGAAGGCCTATGCGCTGTCCCGGATCGGCTGGGAGCGCACCGAGCCGGTCGCCGAGTCGTTCGGCGACATCGACCCCAAGGTCGACGTGCGGGCCGACGGCCTCACCGGCGGCCAGAAGTGGACCGGCTGGCACAAGCTGGAGAAGTCCCTGTGGGAGGAGAAGAAGATCTCCGGGGACGACAAGAAGCTGGCCGACCAGCTGATCACCGACCTCAAGGACTGGCAGAAGCGGGTCGGCAAGGCCGAGATCACCCCGACCAGCATGGCCAACGGCGCCAAGGAACTGCTCGACGAGGTCGCCACCGGCAAGGTCACCGGTGAGGAAGAGCGCTACAGCCACACCGACCTGGTCGACTTCCAGGGCAACGTCGAGGGCGCCGAGAAGGCGTACCAGCTGCTCAAGCCGGTCGTCGCCAAGAACGAGCCGGCGCTGGCCAAGGAGCTGGACAAGCAGTTCGCGGCGATCCGCGCGCTGCTCGACGACCACCGTGACGACAAGTCCACCGACGGTTTCGTCTCGTACGACACGGTCGGCAAGGGCGACCGCAAGAAGCTCTCGGACGGCGTCAACGCGCTGGCCGAGCCGCTGTCGAAGCTGGCCGCAGCCGTGGCCACCGCCAAGTAGTCCGCCGCCGGGGCAGGGGATCAGGATGACGCAGGACGAGGACGGTATGGCAGACAAGACGGACGGGGCGACCGAGGCGGCCGCCGGGGCCCCCGCTGATGGGCAGGCCGCCGGCGGGCGGGCGCCGTCCCGGCGTTCGCTGCTCGGCTGGGGCGGTGCGGGGCTGGCGCTCGGCGCGGTGGCGGCCGGCGGTACGGCCGCGGCGCTGCGGGCCGGCAACGACGTCCAGCCGGCCGGCGCGGACGCCACCGCGGGCGCCGCGGTGGCCTTCCACGGCCCGCACCAGGCGGGTATCGCCACCGCCGTCCAGGACCGGCTGCACTTCGCCGCGTTCGACGTCACCACCGACGACCGTGACGAGCTGATCGCCCTGCTCAAGGAGTGGACGAAGGCCGCCGCCCGGATGACGGCCGGTGACGCGGTCGGTGACGGCGCGGTCGGCGGGCTGGCGGAGGCGCCGCCGGACGACACCGGTGAGGCGCTCGGTCTGCCGCCGTCCCGGCTCACCCTCACCTTCGGCATCGGCCCGTCGCTGTTCGAGAAGGACGGCAAGGACCGGTTCGGCATCAAGGACCGGCGGCCCGCGGCGCTGATCGACCTGCCGCAGTTCCCCGGCGACAACCTCGACAAGTCCCGCAGCGGCGGCGACCTGTGCGTCCAGGCGTGCGCGGACGACCCGCAGGTGGCGGTGCACGCCATCCGCAACCTCGCCCGGATCGGCTTCGGCAAGATAGCCATCCGCTGGTCGCAGCTCGGCTTCGGCAAGACGTCCTCGACGACGCCGGACGCCCAGACCCCGCGCAACATGATGGGCTTCAAGGACGGCACCCGGAACATCGCGGGCACCGACACCGCCGCGCTGGACAAGCACGTGTGGGTCAGCGACGGGGACGAGAAGGGCAAGGCCGGCTGGATGGCGGGCGGTTCGTACCTCGTCGCGCGCCGCATACGGATGCACATCGAGACCTGGGACCGCACCTCGCTCAAGGAGCAGGAGGACATCTTCGGCCGCAACAAGGGCGAGGGCGCCCCGGTCGGCCGAAAGAACGAGCGTGACGAGCCGCACCTGAAGTCGATGCTGCCGACCGCGCACGTCCGGCTCGCACACCCCGAGTCCAACTCCGGGATCCGCATCCTGCGCCGCGGCTACTCCTTCACCGACGGGACGGACGGACTGGGCCGGCTGGACGCCGGGCTGTTCTTCCTCGCCTACCAGCGCGACGTACGGCACGGTTTCGTGCCGCTGCAGCAGAAGCTGTCGCAGAACGACGCGCTCAACGAGTACATCCAGCACGTGGGCTCCGCGGTCTTCGCGGTCCCGCCGGGCGTCCGGAAGGCGGACGACTGGTGGGGCCGGGAGCTGTTCGCCTGACACCGCCACCGAAGAGATCGCCGTCCACAACGGGCGGCCGTATGAAGGAAGGGAAGGGACCGGCGTGTTCGGCAACTACCTGATCGGACTGCGCGAGGGGCTGGAGGCCAGCCTCGTCGTGTGCATCCTCATCGCCTACCTGGTCAAGACCGGCCGGCGGGAGGCGTTGCGCCCGGTCTGGCTCGGCATCTCGCTGGCCGTGGTGCTGTCGTTCGCGTTCGGTGCGGCGCTGCAGTTCGGCTCGCAGACCCTGACGTTCAAGGCGCAGGAGGCGCTCGGCGGTTCGCTGTCGATCATCGCGGTGGGTCTGGTGACGTGGATGGTCTTCTGGATGCGGCGCACCGCGCGGCACCTGAAGAAGGAGCTGCACGGCAAGCTGGACGCGGCGCTCCAGATGGGGACCGTGGCCCTGGTGGTCACCGCGTTCCTGTCGGTGGGCCGTGAGGGCCTGGAGACCGCGCTGTTCATCTGGACCGCCGCGCAGTCCGCCAACGACGGCGTACGGCCGCTGGTCGGGGCGCTGCTGGGGCTGGCGACCGCGGTGGTGCTGGGCTGGCTGTTCTACCGCGGTGCGGTGCGGATCAACCTCGCGAAGTTCTTCACCTGGACCGGCGGGATGCTGGTCGTGGTCGCGGCGGGCGTGCTGGCGTACGGCTTCCACGACCTGCAGGAGGCGGCCGTGCTGCCCGGGCTGGGCTCGCAGGCGTTCGACATCAGCGCGCAGATCCCGGCCGACAGCTGGTACGGCACCCTGCTGAAGGGTGTCTTCAACTTCCAGCCGGACCCGACCGTCCTCCAGGTCACGGTGTGGGCTCTGTATCTGATCCCCACGCTCGGCCTCTTCCTCGCCCCCGGTAGGGTGGCGCCGAATCGTGCCACCCCGGCGGCCACCCGGCCCGCCCCGGTCGCCCCGAAGGAGCCCGAGCACCATGACACGCAGGTCGCCGTTCCGGGTGCCCGCAACAGTGACGTCGGCAGCGACGGCGCTGGTGATACTGAGCGGCTGCATGACGGTGCACGGCGAGCGGGAGATGCTGCCGGCGGTGACGAAGGCTGACGGCGCCAAGGCGCTGCAGCGCTTCACGGCCGGCTTCAACAAGGCCAAGCGGCAGCTCGATCCGGAGCTCAACCCCTCGTTCGAGGGCGGCGCACTGCTCGCCCTGGACCAGGCGGGGATAAAGGCGGCGCACGCGCTGAAGCCGCAGGGCGACCCGGCCTACCCCGCCCTGGCGTTCAAGGACGCGCACTTCACGATCCCCAAGCAGGCGGGCTGGCCGAAGTACTTCATCGCCGACGCGGCCAGCAACCGCAAGGCGGCCGACGGTTCGGCCAGCCGCTGGTTCCTGGTGTTCAGCCGCAACGGCATCAAGGAGAAGTGGCGGGCGGTCTACCTGGCGGAGTTCGCCGGCAACAAGGCGCCGGAGCTGAAGACGGACCAGGACGGCTTCGCCGAGGCGGTGCCGGCCGGTGCGAAGTCCGGGCTGACGGTCGATCCGGGCAAGCTGAGCCGGACGTACGCCGACTACCTCAACACCGGCAAGGGCAGCACCTTCGCGTCCGGCCCGAACACCGACGGCTGGCGGGCCCGCCGCGCGCGGGACACCAACCAGCCGGGCGCCCGCATCCTGTGGGAGGACACCGCGGCCGACTACCCGCCGGTGGCGCTGCGGACCACGGACGGCGGCGCGCTGGTGTTCTTCTCGACCTTCTACCACCAGCAGAAGACGGTCTCCACGGGGTCGGTGATCACGGTGCCGGCCCAGTTGCAGGGCCTGATGGACGGGCCGACGAAGAAGACCAACCGGATGGCCTTCACCACCGTCTCCGCGCAGGCGGTGACGGTGCCGGCGAAGGGCTCCGGGGGCAAGGTCACGGTGCTGAACCGGCGCGAGGCCAAGACGTCGGTCAAGCCGCTGTAGGCCGGCCGGGAGCCGGCCGACGGACCCGCGTGCACGCGATACGGACAAGGGGCCGCCGGGGTGTTTCCGGCGGCCCCTTGTCCGTACGGCGGGGGTCGTGAGGGGGCGCGGGGGCGCGGCGGTCAGCGGCCGATCGGCCAGGCCGCGGTCTCGTGATAGTGCTCGCGGTCGGCGCGCTCGTTGAACTCCGCGCAGGCGTCGGTGAGCGATTCCAGCAGCGTCAGCGGGTCGGGCAGCGGGAGTTCCGGGCCGCGCAGCCAGGTCACCGCGGGCTGGTCGCCGGGGAGGGTCGAGGGCGGCAGGAGGACGTAGCTGCCGCGGCAGTGCCAGCGCAGGCCGGGATGCTCGTCCATGGTCTCGGGGTGGCAGTCCAGCTCACAGGGCCACCACTCGTCCTCGTCGTCCGGGGTGCCGCGGGTGGCGGTGAAGAACAGCATCCGGCCGTCGCCGAAGCCGCCGCCGCTGAGGGTGATCGGGCCGACCTCGATGCCGGCCGCCTCCAGTCGTCCGAGGGCGCTGCGGCCGGCCTCGACGGGCACGTCCAGGACGTCGTGGGCGATGCCGGTGGCGGTGATGAAGTTGGCCTGCGGGAGGGTCCGGACCCAGGCGGCGACCTTGTCGCGGTCGGTGGTGGCGACGGTCTGCCAGCCGAAGGAGATGGGGTGGCGTCCGGGGGTGGGACAGCCGATGCGCTCACAGGAACAGCCGTAGCCGGAGGGGTGCGCCGCCGGGGCGATCGGGAGGCCCGCATCGGCCGCGGCCAGCAGCAGGTCCTCGCGGCCGCGCGCGGCAACCGATCCCGTGTCCGTATCGCCGCCGTCCGATCCGCTCTTCGGCCGGCGCAGCCACTGGGAGAACCTGCTCTTGCGTTCCATCTATCCCCTCACTTCGAGCGGTGGTCTGGGATCAATGCTGCCACCATCCTGCGCCCGGGGTGACCGGTGTGCGGATCCGGGGTGAACGGAAGGGGTGCGAATACCGGCATTTCCGGCCATCACCGGCAGGTCGCCGCGTTCGCCGGGCGCTCGGCCGGCCGGGTCAGTCCCGCGGCCGCAGACCACGCAATGCCTGGTCGACGAGGGTGTCGACGAAGGCGTGGGTCAATTCGCCGGTGCGCATCAGCCAGCGCTGTGAGAAGGGACTCAGCACCATCTCGGCGGCCACCCGTACGTCGATGTCCGCGGCCACCTCGCCGGCCTCCTGGGCCCGCCGCAGCCGGTCGACGTAGAGCAGGATGCCGGGCTCCAACAGCCGGGTGACGAAGGTGCGGGAGAGTTCCTCGTCGCTCGCGCCGGCCGCGGCGAGGGCGCGGTAGGGGGCCTGCCAGGCGTGGTCGTTGAATTCGTCGGCGGTCGCGCGGAGCACGGTCTTGAGGTCGGCGGCGAGATCACCGGTGTCCGGGAGGCCCTTCTCGTAGTCCTCGTCGGCGCCGGCGGTGAAGGCGTCCAGGAGGACCGCGGCCTTGGAGGGCCACCAGCGGTAGATGGTCTGTTTGCCGACCCCGGCGCGGGAGGCGATGCCCTCGATCGTGAGCTTGTCGTAGCCGACCTCGCCGACCAGCGTGAGCGCGGCGTCGAAGATCGCCTGCCGGGAGCGCTCACTGCGGCGGGAGGAGTCGGGGGTCTTGGCGCCGGAGGCGCCGGCGGAGGGGGCTGAGGTGGGGGCCATGCGGTGAGTGTAGCGACAGCTAGGCGAGACGTATCGTCTTGACGAGACGATACGTCTCGTGCATCCTGGAACCCGTTACGCGAGACGAAGCGTCTCGCTACATCGGTGCAACAGAGGAGGAACCCATGAGCAAGGGCAACGGAGACGGCATGCTCGGCGTCGGCGGCACCCGCAGCAAGCTGTCGCGCGGAGCGCTGCGCGGCGGCGCGGGCGGCGGCCGGGGCGGTACGGACCGCGCCCGGACGCAGGCCCAACGGCAGGAACTGTTGCGCAAGTTCCAGGAACGAGCGGCCGGAAAAGGATGAGACCGCCCGGGCCCGGCGTGCTCAGGCGCCGGGCCAGGTGTCGCCCCAGGCGGCGTCCCGGGCCTCGCGGTACTGCGTGCCGTGCCGCTTGGTGACGGTGGTGCGCCGCAGCCCCTCGTCCGTGGTGCACAGGTCGAGGAGGACCTGTCCCTTGCGGAGCTGCGGTTTGCGGACGATCCGGGCGGGGGCGGGCTCGGCCGGCAGGACGGTCGCGGCGACGTAGGAGAACTTCTCGTCCTCGTACGGCAGCGCTCCGCCCTTGACCTGGCGATGGAGGGAGGAGCGGCTGACCCGGGCGGAGAAGTGGCACCAGTCTTCGCCGACGACGATGGGGCAGGTCCCGGCGTGCGGGCAGGGGGCGACGATCCGCAGGCCGGCCTCGATGAGCTGGTCGCGGGCCTCGCGGATGCGGAGGTAGCCGTCGGGGGTGCCCGGTTCGATCAGGACGACGGCGGTGGCGGTGGCGGCCGCGGCGACCACCGCGCGGCGGTCCTCGGGGCGGAGCTCGCCGAGCACGTAGGAGACGGTGACCAGGTCCGTGCCCTCGGGGACGGTCAGTCCCGCGCCGATGGTGCCGCGCCGCCAGGTGGTCTCCGGCAGGACGCCGGCGGCGAGTTCGGCGCCGAGGTCCAGGGCCGGCTGGGCCCAGTCCAGGACGGTGCTGTGGTGGCCCCGCCAGAGGGCGGCGGTGGCCCAGGTCGCGGCCCCGGTGCCGCCGCCGATGTCGAGGTGGGTGGCCGGGGACCAGTCCGGAACGCGGACGGCGAACGCGGTCAGCGCGGCACGGACCGCCTCGAAGGTGGCCGGCATCCGGTAGGCGGCGTAGGCGGCCACGTCCGCGCGGTCCCGCAGGACCGGGGCGTCGGTGGGGGTACGCCCCCGATAGTTGGCGATCAGCCGCTCCACGGCCTGCGCGGCCTGCTTGGGCGGCAGACCGTCGAGCAGACCGGCCAGTGCGGCGCGCAGTTCGTCGTGCATCGACGAAATTCTACGTACGTTTCCGGCTGGTCCGCCGTGGGGGTTGCTGTTCTTCCGCCTTCGGCGGGCGTGGGGGTTGGGCCGGGGGGCGCTCGGTTTCGTCGGGGTTCCGGGTGCGGTCCTCCGGGGGCGGGTTTTCGGACTGCTTCGCTTTACGCTCCGCTGGCGCTCCGCCTTCGCTCCTTATTGGGCCCTTGGAAGCGAAGCCCGAAAACCCACCCCGCCGAAGGCGGGAAAAGACAGCAACCCTCACGGCGGGCCAGCCGACAACGTGCGGCGAGCGTCAGCCGACCGCTCGCGCCAGGCACGTGGCGGCAGTGGCCCGCGGGCCACTGCCGCTGGTGCGGCGCCGTGGGTGGACCGTGTTGGCGAGCAGGATCAGGAACGTGTCGGTGGCGCGGTCCAGGACCAGGCTCGTACCGGTGAAGCCGGTGTGGCCGGCCGCGCCGCGGCCCGCCAGCTCGCCCATGAAGTACGGCTGGTCCACGACGAAGCCGAGACCCGGCGGGTCGAGCAGGGCGTCGACCGCGGCGGGCCCGAGGATCCGGGTGGTGCCGTACGCGCCGCCGTTGAGCAGGGTGCGGCACAGCACGGCCAGGTCCTGGGCGGTGGAGAACAGGCCCGCGTGGCCGGCCACCCCGCCCAGCGCCCAGGCGTTCTCGTCGTGCACCTCGCCGCGGAGCATGCCGCGGTTCGCCTTGGCCCAGGGCCGCCGCTGGTCCTCGGTCGCCGCCACGCCGTGCGCCGGCAGCGGACCGTAGCGGGTCGAGGTCATGCCGAGCGGGCCGGTGATCTGCTCGCGGACCAGCGCGTCCAGGCGGCGCCCGGTGCAGCGCTCCAGGATCAGCGCCAGGGCGATGAGGTTGAGGTCCGAGTAGCGGTGGCCGGCACCGGTGCCGCCGCTGGGGGCGGCCGCCTCCCGCCACAGCAGCGCCAGTTGGGCGGCCCGGTCGGGGTGGTCGTAGAAGGGGAGCTCGGGGGCGAGCCCGGAGGTATGGGTGAGCAGCTGCCGGACGGTGCGCCCGGGGGCGAAGGCCGGCAGATGGGCCCGGACCTCGTCGTCGAGGGAGAGGCGGCCGCGTTCGGCCAGCTGGACCGCGGCGATCGCGGTGAAGAGCTTGGTGAGCGAGGCCAGGTCGAAGACGGTGCCGGTGCGCATCGGCTCCCACAGGTCGCGGGGCAGGTCCAGGCCACGGTCCCGCCCGGGGTCGTACGCCCGGTAGCGGTGCGCCCAGCCGGCGGCCTCCTCGGCGGCCACGACCGGGCCGCGGCCGGCCAGCACCACGACCCCGGGGCTCCACGGCGGCCGGCCCTCGGGCAGCTCCCGCACCCCGTGCACCAGCCGCTCGACCCAGGCGGGGTCCAGTCCCGCCCGGGCCGGGGTGCCAGAGGTGAGTCGCGGTGCGTTCAGAGTGCGGTCCTCCCGCCGGAGCTGCTCTCCCCCTTACGCTGCCACGGACGGCACAGTCCCAGGAAGCTCCCGAGCGCCAAAACGGCGCAGGAGAGCTGGACGAGTGCCATCGGCACGGCCGTCCGCTCGCCCGCGATGCCCACCAGCGGCGAGGCGATCGAGCCGAGGAGGAAGGTCGAGGTGCCCAGCAGGGCGGAGGCGGAACCGGCCGCGTGCGGGGTGCGCAGCAGCGCCAGGGTGTTGGTGCTCGGCATGACCAGGCCCATGGCGGCCATCAGCACGAACAGTCCGGCGGCCATCGGGAACAGCCCGACGTGTCCGAAGACGCCGGAGGACATCAGCAGCAGCGCGCCCGCGGCGAGCGCGATCACGGTCAGGCCGGCGCCCAGCACCTTGTCCAGGGCGACCCGGCCGACCAGCACCTTGCCGTTGAGCTGGCCGACCGCCACCAGGCCCACGGAGTTGATGCCGAACAGCAGGCTGAAGACCTGGGGCGAGGCGCCGTAGATCTCCTGGACGACGAACGGCGAGGCCGAGATGTACGCGAAGAGGGCGGCGAAGGCGAAGGCGCCGACGAGCAGGTAGCCGGAGAAGACCCGGTCGGCGAGGAGGTCGCGCATGGTGCGCAGGGCCTCGCCGATGCCGCCGGGGTGCCGCCGGGCGGGCGGCAGGGTCTCCGCCAGGCAGCGCCAGACCAGGAGGGTGAGGGCGAGGCCGACGGCGGTGAGGACGACGAAGACGCCGCGCCAGTCGGTGACCTGCAGGATCTGTCCGCCGATGAGCGGGGCGACGACCGGCGCCACCCCGGAGATCAGCATCAGGGTGGAGAAGAACCGCGCCATCGCCACCCCGTCGTAGAGGTCGCGCACCACGGCGCGGGCGATGACGATGCCGGCGGCGCCCGCCAGGCCCTGCAACAGCCGGAAGGCGATGAGGAGTTCGGCGTTGGTGGCGATCACGCACAGGGCGGTGGCCAGGACGTAGACGACCATGCCGGCCAGCAGCGGGCGGCGGCGTCCCCACTTGTCGCTCATCGGGCCGACGATCATCTGGCCCAGCGCCATGCCGGCGAGGCAGGTGGTGAGGGTGAGCTGGACGGTGGCGGCCGGGCTGTGCAGTGCGGCGGTGACCTGCGGTAGGGCCGGCAGGTACATGTCCATGGAGAGCGGCGGGACCGCGGTGAGTCCGCCGAGGACGAGGGTGACGAGGAGGCCGGTGCGGCGGGACGCGGCGGGAGGTGGTGCTGTTGCCGCGTCCCGCCCGGCTATCGCGGGGGTGTCCGAGGTGTCGGCCGGACTGGTGCCGGGCTCCGTCATGTGCGTCTCCATGGGTACGTGGTGAGTGCAACCATGGTGTCATGCCCGGAGCGGCTCCGGACCCCTTACCGGATATGCCATTGGACCTAGGTCCGAAGGTCCCCTCAGGCCGGCTTGAGGCCCGGGTCGCCTGCCTCGGTGACGAAGGACGCGGCCGTCCGCACCGGCGCGCCCGGGGTGGTGACGGCGGAGACCGTCCGGTAGTCGCCGCGGGCGGTGTCCCGGTCCAGGGTGACCGTCACATAGCCGCGGCGGCCGTTGTAGAACTTCAGGTGCGGGTTGGCGGCCATGTACGTGGCCCAGTTGGCGGGCTTGTCCGCGCCGTCCTTGCCGCTGGCGATGGAGGTGGTGACGAACTCCACGCCCGCGGTGCGCGATCGGGGGTCCGCGAAGTCCTTCTTGATGTCGAAGGCGTAGTGGACGTGCACATCGCCGGTGAGCACGACGAGGTTGTCCGCGCCGGCCGACTCGGCGCCCGCCAGCACCCGTGCGCGGGAGGCCGGGTAACCGTCCCAGGCGTCCATGCTGACCTGGTAGCCGGGGCCGGTGGCGTTGCGCCGCTCGGAGAACGCGACCTGCTGCGGCAGCACGTTCCAGCGGGCGGTGGACTGCCGCCAGCCGTCGATCAGCCAGCGCTCCTGGGTGGCGCCGGTCAGGGTCCGCTTCGGGTCCGTGGACTCCGGGCCCGGTGCGTGCCAGCCGTCGCCGTAGGCCTGGTCGGAGCGGTACTGGCGGGTGTCGAGGATGTCGAACTGGGCGAGCTGACCGTAGTGGAGGCGGCGGTAGAGCCGGGCGTCCGGGCCGTGCGGCCGCTGCGGGCGGCGCAGCGGCTGGTTCTCCCAGTACGCGCGGTAGGCGGCGGCCCGGCGGACCAGGAACTCGGCGGGCGGGAGGTCGTCCTCGCTGATGTCGGAGGCGTAGTTGTTCTCCACCTCGTGGTCGTCCCAGGTGACGATGAAGGGGTGGGCGGCGTGCGCGGCCTGGAGGTCCGGGTCGGACTTGTACAGGGCGTAGCGCAGCCGGTAGTCCTCCAGCGTGACCGTCTCGCGGTGGAAGCGGTCGGGCAGCGTGCGGTCGGTGTACCTGCGGGCGCCGCCGGCCGCGTCGACCGGGTACTCGTAGAGGTAGTCGCCGAGGTGGAAGACGACGTCGAGGTCCTCCTCGGCCAGGTGCCGGTAGGCGGTGAAGTAGCCGTCGTGGTAGGCCTGGCAGGAGACCGCGGCGAGCTTCAGCCGGGAGAGGTGGGCGCCGCGGGCCGGCGCGGTGCGGGTGCGGCCGACCGGGCTGATCCAGCTGCCGGCCCGGAAGCGGTAGTAGTAGACCCGGTCCGGGGCCAGGCCGGTGGGCTCGATGTGCACGGAGTGGTTGAACTCGGGGTGGGCGTCGGCCCGGCCGTGACCGGCGAGCCGCGCGAAGCGTTCGTCGTAGGCGACCTCCCAGCGGACCGTGACTCTTGCGTTCGGCATGCCGTTGCCCGGCTCGTACGGGCGCGGGGCAAGGCGGGTCCACAGCACGACCGAGCCGGGCTGGGGGTCGCCGGAGGCGACGCCGAGGGTGAAGGGGTTCTCGGTGAGCTTGCGGGCGTCGGCCTCGGCGGCGTGCGCGGCGCCCGCGGCCGGGAGGTTGGTGGTGAACGCGAGCGCGGCGGCGGCCCCGGTGACGGTGAGGAAGCGGCGCCGGCCCACGTGTGCTGCGGCGGCCCTGATCTCCTGCTCGTACGGTGCGGTGGGTGTCATCTGGCCCTCCCCTGGCGGCGGTTGCTGCCGACGATTGGAGGGCCGCGGGACGGCGGGCCGCTGACCCGGGTACGACGCAGGCATGACAGCTCGATGATGGTTGGTCCGGCACCGGACGTCGTCGGACAATCACGGCACGCGGCACGCACCACCGGCTCTCCGTAGGATTCGGGACATGGCTGAACTGATGGTGCGCGACGGCACGTGGAGCTTCGACGGAGAGGGCATACGCATCGTGCCGGGGAGCGAGCGCGGGGTCCACAAACTCCGCCAGGACCTGGGCGAGTTGGCGGTCCCGCTGGTCGCGCTGGCCGGCATCGCCCACGAACCGGGCCGCAAGGGCGGCCGGCTCCGGCTGCGGCTGCGGGACGGCGCCGACCCGCTGCTCCAGGTCACCGGCGGCGGGCTGCCGGACGATGCCAATCCGTATCAGCTCGCCGTGGACGCCGCGCGGGTGGACGTCGCCGAGTACTTCGTGGACGCGGTCCGGCAGGCGCTGCTGCTGGAGCAGGTGCCGGACGGGCCCTGCGACCGCTATCTGCTGCCCGGTCCGCCGGTACCGCTGACGGCCTCCGGGATCGACGGCGTCGCCACCTTCGACGGGGAACGGGTGCGCCTGGAGTGGCGCTGGAACACCAGTGAGACCAAGCGGCAGTGGGGTCCGCAGGACTACGACCTGACCGGCCTCGAAGCGGTGGAGTGGCGCCCGCCGGTCGGCCTGGAGTCCGGCTTCCTGCGCTTCCGTCCGCGCGGCGCGAAGGAACGGCTCAAGCCGGAGCACGACCCGAACTCCATCGAGCTGTGGGGCTTCAAGAAGGAGAGCGGCACCACCGCGCTGCTGGCGGCCGCGGTCACCGCCCGGCTGCCGCACCCCTCGGCGCCCGCCGCCCAGGCCCTGCCCGCGGCCGCTCCGGCCGTATCCGCGGTGGCGGCCGCACCGCCCGCGGGCGGGCCCCCGCCTGCCGCCCTGGCCGCCGCCCCCGCCGACGACCACGACGCGCTGCTGCGCCGGCTGCGCGAACTGGGCGAGCTGCACCGCGACGGCATCCTGACCGACGAGGAGTTCGCCGCCACGAAGGCGGCGGTGCTGCGGCGCTTCGACACCGGCGGCTGAGTCGCCGCGGCGGGCGCCCGGTTCGCTCCCCGCCGCCGTTTACGCTGCCGCCATGGCACAGAACACACAGCGGGCAGGGGCAGCACAGGCGACGCCGGTGGCGCGGGCCGGGCACGTGGGCGGCACGGCGACCGCGCCCCGGCCCACCCTGCCGGCACCGGCCACCCGGGGCGGGCCGACCCCGCAGACCGCGGCGGCGGCCCAGGAGGCACGGGAGGGCGGCGCGGCGCCCCGTAAGGTCGCGGTGGTCACCGGCGCCGGATCCGGCATCGGGCGGGCGGTCGCCCAGGCGCTGATGCGCGCCAACTGGTCGGTGGCGCTGGCCGGCCGGCGCGCCGAGGCACTGGCGGAGACCGCCCGCCTGGCCGGCCTGACCGAGCCGACCAGCCCCGCGGTCGTGACCGTGCCGACCGACGTCACCCGCCCGGAACAGGTCGACGCGCTGTTCGCGGCGGTCCGCGACCGGTTCGGCCGGCTCGACCTGCTCTTCAACAACGCCGGCACCTTCGGCAAGGCGGTGCCGCTCACCGAGCTCTCGTACGACGACTGGCGCGCGGTGGTCGAGGTCAACCTCACCGGTGCGTTCCTCTGCGCCCAGGCCGCGTTCCGCACCATGCAGGAGCAGGAACCGCAGGGCGGCCGGATCATCAACAACGGTTCGATCTCCGCGCACGTCCCGCGGCCGCACTCCGTCGCGTACACCGCCACCAAGCACGCGATCACCGGGCTGACCAAGTCGCTGTCCCTGGACGGCCGTCCGTACCGCATCGCCTGCGGCCAGATCGACATCGGCAACGCGGCCACCGAGATGACCGGCCGGATGGAGACCGGGATCCTCCAGGCGAACGGGCAGACGGCGGTGGAGCCGGTGATGGACGCCGCGGACGTCGCCCGGACGGTGGTGCACATGGCGGAGCTGCCGCTGGAGGCCAATGTGCAGTTCGCGACGGTGATGGCCACCACCATGCCCTACATCGGCCGGGGCTGACCGGCCGTCGGCCCGGCGGCCGCCACACCGCCTCCACCGGACCGTTTCCGTCCGACCCCTGCCCTCCGGTCGCTTCCGGTGGCACGCTTACCTCTCACCGCACCACTCGTCTGCCGGACCGCCGCCTGCGGCGGTCCTCCCCCGCGCTCCGAAGGAGCAGGGGGATCCCCACCCGCGGCCGCGCGCCCGGCGTGCGCGGCCCCCGCAGAAGGAGTTACGCGTGAGACGAAACGACCGTGGCGGAACGGCAGTTGACGGCATAGCGGCGCGGCGTCCGGCGCGCGGGTCCCGGGCCGTCCTCGGCACCCTGACCGCCGCCGGTACGCTGCTGGCCCTGCTGCTCCCCACCGGCCCGGCCGGCGCCGCCACCCCGCAGAACTCCCACCGCTCCGCCACCCCGCAGCGCACCGCCGCCGCCTTCTGGACCGCGGCGCGGATGCGGTCCGCCACCCCGCTCGACCTCGCCGCACCGGCGCGGCAGCACCGCACCGCGGTCCCGCGCAGCGCCCCGCTCACCGTACGGCCGACACTCCCCCGGTTGCCCGGCCTGCCGTCCCTCCCCGTCCTGCGGCCCACCGCCGCGGCCCAGCCGGGCGGGCCGTGGGCCGGCGGCGGCGCCGTCACCAAGACCGCCGGCCGGGTGTTCTTCACCTACCAGGGCCGTACCGCCTCCTGCTCCGGTGACGCGGTGACCAGCGCGAACAAGAGCACCGTGGTCACCGCCGGGCACTGCGTGAAGCTGCAGGGCGCCTGGCACACCAACTGGGTCTTCGTGCCCGGCTACCACGACGGCCAGGCCCCGTACGGCAAGTGGTCGGCCGCCAAGACGCTCTCCACCCCGCAGTGGACGGCGAGCGAGGACATCAACTACGACGTCGGCGCGGCGGTCGTCGCCCCGCTCGACGGCAAGAAGCTCACCGACGTCGTCGGCGGGCAGGGCCTGTCCTTCAACTCCGGCTACAACAAGACGATGTACGCCTTCGGCTATCCGGCGGCGGCCCCGTACGACGGCACCAAGCTGATCTACTGCAGCGGCACCACCATGAAGGACCCGCTGTTCTCCAACGACCACGGTCTGTCCTGCAACATGACCGGCGGTTCCAGCGGCGGCCCGTGGTTCACCTCGTTCGACGAGAAGACCGGCACCGGGCTGCAGTCCTCGGTGAACAGCTTCGGCTACCAGTTCCTGCCCAACACCATGTTCGGCCCGTACTTCGGCGACGACGCCAAGAACCTGTACAACACGGCGCAGTCGTCCTGACCGGCGGGGCGGGCGGGGTCTACTCCCCGTCCGCCACTCCGGTCGTCACCGCCCGGCCGACCTCCTCGTAGCCGCCGGCGACCAGCGCCGAGGCCATCACGACGAGTGCTACCAGGGCACCGAAGATCAGGAACGGGCGGGCCCGGTAAAGGAGTTGGCGGCCGCGCCCGGATCCCCGCCCGGTGCGCGGCTGCGGCCGCCGCGGTCCCAGGGCCCCTGGGCCCATACCGCGCCGCCACCCCAGGGACCGGCTGATCCGCCGCTTCCAATAGACCAGCCGGTAGTAGTGCTTGAGCACCGCAGCCCCCACCCGTACAAACACCCGTTCCGTACACCCATTCGAGGGAAATCCCCCCGAGAGTACCGGCCGCGGAACCGCTCCACCGCACGATCGGGCAAGGCGGTGGAGCGGCCCGGCGGGCCAGTGGGTCCGCGGGTCAGTGGGTCAGTGGGTCACCATCTCCCGCAGGGAGGCGAGGAGTTCGACGCCGTTCGGGACACCCAGACCGGTGCAGGGGTCCCAGCCGGGGGTGGCGTCGAAGTCACCGTTGGTGCCGTCGGTGACGTCACGGAAGCCGCGGGCGGTGTGCCCGGGGGTCGCACCGGCGTACAGCAGCGGGTGCAGCATGCCGAGCGGGCGGCCGAGCGCCTGGACCAGCCGGCAGGTCAGCGCCGCCCAGAGCGGGGCGACGGCACTGGTGCCGCCGATCACCGAGCGGTGGCCGTCCACCAGTACCTCGTAGCCGGTGGCCGGGTCGGCGACACCGGAGACGTCCGGCAGGCCGCGGCCCGGACCGCTGCCGTTGTGCGGCACACCGGCCGTGGTCTGCCAGGACGGCAGCGGGAACGCCTCGCTGACGCCGCCCCCGGTGGCGCCCCCGCCGTCGCCGCCCCACACCACTTCGCTGCGCACCAGACCGGAGTCCGGGTCGGCGTCCAGCCGGGTGCCGCCGCAGGCCAGGGCGTGCGGGCTGGAGGCCGGGAAGTCGGTGTGCGGCAGGCCGTCACCGACGCCGTCACCGCTGCCGTCGTCGCCGGCCGCGGCACACACCGTCACACCCAGCGCCGCCGCGTCCGCCAGCGCCTCGTCGAAGACGGCGCGGGCCTGGTCGGTCCAGAACGGCTCCGCGGCGCCCCAGCTGATGCTCAGCGCGGCCGGGGTCGGGGTGTCGTGGACGGCCTGGGTCACCGCGTTGACGAAGCCCTGGTCGGTGTTGTGCGCGAAGTACACCTTCTGCTCGGCGCCGGGCGCCAGCGCACCGGCGACCTCGATGTCCAGCAGCACCTCGCCGTCGGCACCGTGCGGATCCCCGGTCGGCCGGTTCTGGGCGGTGCCGACGCTGACCGCCGTCACCTTGGGCATCTTCGGCAGCCCGAGGGACCGGAAGTACTCCTCCAGCTCGTCCTGGGTGAACCCGCCGCCGAGTTCGACGATCGCCAGCGTCTGCCCGCTGCCGTCGGTGTCCGGCGGGAACTGGTACACGCCGGCCAGCTGCGAGGGCTTGTACGAGGTGTGGCGGGCCCGGGCCCGGGCGTGCCGGATGTGGGGCCGCGCCTGCGGGCGGTCGTCCAGGCCGAGCACCGCCACGACCACACCGTCCAGCTCGGCGGGCAGTTGCAGCGGGCCCTCACGGTGCCGGTGCTCGACGAGCTCGCCGTGGGTGGGGTCAGGGCTGGCCACCCGGGACAGCTGGGTGCCGAACGCGGCGGCCATCTGGTCCGCGGTGCCGGACACCTTCATGCGTCTCGATGCCAGGTCGACCTCGTTCACGTCGACGCCGTGGCGGCCCAGCACCTCGCGTACGCGGTCGGCGTCGGCCTGGTCGGCGCCGTACCGCTGCGCCAGCTCGGCCTGCGAGATGGTGTCCGGCCCGGTGATCAGATCCCGGGGGACCTCGGCCCGCCGGCGCAGCATGATCGTCGCGTGCACGGGGGTGGAACCGTCGAGCGAACCGGCGGGGCGCGCCTTGGGCGCGGCAGCCCGCTCACTGCCAGGAATGGGTACAAATCGTTCATTCATAGCACAAAGTATCGACCCGATCACGCTACGTTCGCATGTCGAACGGGGGCGGGCCCGGTCGGGTGGCGCGGGCCCGGTCGGGCGCCACGCGCGGCGGGTCGGATCCCCGGCTGCCGGGCGGGCGTAGGGTGCCGCCCGGGAGGACCGCCATGCGAAAGATCGTCCTGATGATGTCGATGTCCCTCGACGGCTTCATCGAGGGGCCGGACCACGACATCTCCTGGCACGTCGTCGACGACGAGCTGCACCAGCACTTCAACGACGAGCTCAGGACGATGGGCGGCCTCCTGGCCGGCCGCGTCACCCATGAGCTGATGGCCGGTTACTGGCCGACCGCCGACGCCGATCCGGACGTCGGCGGGCCGGAGGCGGAGTTCGCCGGGATCTGGCGGGAGATGCCCAAGTTCGTGTTCTCCCGGACGCTGGAGCGGGCCGACTGGAACACCACGATCGTGCGGGACGTCACGGTCGAACGGATCAGGGAGCTGACCGCGCAGCCGGGCGGGGACCTGGCGCTCGGCGGCGCACACCTCGCCGCGTCCTTCCTGCGGCTCGATCTGGTCGACGCGTACCACCTCTGCATCCACCCGGTCCTCATCGGCCGCGGCACCCCGCTCTTCCCCGACCCGGACATCAGGACCCGCCTCGAACTCACCGGGACCCGGACCTTCGGCAACGGCGTCGTACTGCTCCGGTACGCCCGGAACGGCAGGCCCGAGGATGCCTGAGGGGCACCGGCTCCTACGCGATCAGGTTCGCGGACGGTCCCGGCACGACAGGGCGTCGATGGTCTCGGCGCGCGGCTTGTAGTCGGTTTCCCAGGTCGGGTCCGCCTTCGTGACGGCCCACAGCGACGTCGAGAAGTCGTGGCTCCAGTTGTTGCTGTTGACGTAGTCCCGCAGCGCGTCGCGCAGCCGCAGACAGTCCTCGCGGTGCCCCTTGGCCATCGCGATGCCGTAGTGGTTGACGGCTCCGTAGGTGATGTCCGGGACGACCTTGAGATCCGGGTTCTCCTGCGTGAAGCCGTACAGGATCATCTGGTCGGTCGAGACCGCGTCGGCCACCTTCTTGACCTTGAGGTCGGTGAGGCAACTCGACGCGTCCGGCCGCTCGTAGACCGCGACCCGGGCGTACTCCGGCCCCTCCAGCGTGGTGGCGGACGTCGTCCCGGGCCAGGTGCAGACGCGCTTGCCGAAGAGGTCCTCGGGCTTGCGGATCCGCTTGTCGTTCTTGCGGACCATGATGCCCTGGTACGTGGACGCGTACGGGCCCGCGAAGTCCAGCGCCTTCATCCGGTCGACGGTGATCGAGAACGTCGCCACGACCAGGTCCTTCTTCTTCTCGGTGAGCACCGCGCTGCGGTCCTCCGACGGCACGATCCCGAAGTCCGGCTCGGCGCCGACCGCCTTGAGGACCTGCTGGGCGACGGTGATGTCGAAACCGGAGAACTTGTAGGTGTGGACGACGCCGGTACCGGGCTGGTCGTTCTTGGCCCCGACCGACACCTTGCCACCCGCAAAGAGCGAGGGCACCTCCGAGGGCCCACAGGCCGTCGCCACGAGCGCGACGAACGCGAGCACTACTACGCTCGCGGTCCGTGTCGTGCTGGCGGTCCGTGTCGTGGTGGTGGATCGTGTGGCGCTCGTGGCTCGTGTGCCGCTCGCGGGTCGTGTGCCGCTCGCTGCTCGTGTCGTGCTCACGGTTCCTGTCGTGTGCGTGCTTCGTGCGATCCTCATCGGTCTCCCCCGTTCCGACGGCCCCTGCTCCTTACGCGTTACGCGTTACGCGATCTACGCCACTCCCTGCGCGGTCAGTGTCACTCCATCCCGAACCGCAGCCATTTGACGACCCGTCACCCATCGTGCAACACCGCACTCACCGTCCGTACGTCCATCCGGCAGCCGCGGCCGGTGTGCAGCCGGACGCCGATCGTCACCGTGGTGGTCCGGGCCCCGAGGGCGAAGTCGGCGGTGCCGCCGGGCCGGAGGTCCGCCGTCCGGTCCGCGGCACCCGCGGTGAGCAGCGAGAGCGTGGCGTGGGTGTCCGGCAGGCAGGTCGGGCCGGCCGGGTCGTGATCGGAGATGGCCAGCGTCAGTCGCAGCGCGTTCCGCGGCTCCGCCAGCGCACGGGCGTCGAGCCGGAGGGTGAGCGTGCGGTGCGCGGTGTCGTCCAGCGGCTGGCTGCCCACCGCACGGACCTGCCCGGTCACATCGATCTCGCCGTGCGTCCGGACGCTCTGGAAGGCCAGCCAGCCACCGACCGTGGCCAATACGGAGACCAGGGACAGCACACCGGCCAGCCGGGCGTCGCGCGGGCTGCGGTCGAGGACGCGGGCCGCGGCGGTGAGCACCGACAGGCCGGTGAGCAGGCCCCAGAGGGTGTACTGGCGGGCCGGCCCGTCCGGCCAGTCGGTGCCGGCGATCACCACGGCGGCGCAGGCCAGCAGCAGCGGCAGCCAGCGGGCGCTGGGGTGCATCACCCACTTGATGAAGATGTTCCTGATGTCGTGGGCCGCGATGGAGTGATCGCCGTGCGAGGTCGTGCTGTGGTGGACGTCGCCACGGTCCGCCGGGCTGCTCATGAACCGTTCCGGGTGTCCGCGCTGCCTCCCATGTGGATGTCGCCGTGGATCTCGCCGGCCGCGATCGAGCCCTGGCCGGTCGCGGTGACGTGGTGGTGGACGGTGCGGCCGCCCGCGGGCGCGGCGAGCCGGTCGATCTGCCGCAGGAGGTGCGGCCCGTCCCGCCGGTCGGCGGGCTCCGCCAGCCAGACGGCCACCGCCTCGGCCAGCAACCGCCGCTCGTCGTCGTCGAGGGCCGCCAGCTGCCGGTCGAGGGCATCCGCCCGCTCCTCGTCCAGAAGCACCCGCCCGCCCCCGCCGACCGGCCCTCCGGCGGCTCCGTCCACCCCGCCTCCGCGGCGCAGCAGCCGACGGAAGAAGCCTTCCCCGGCCGTCACGGTGCGCTCGGCGATCCGCTGCTGGGCAGCGCTGATCACGGACGTACCGAGGCTGTTGGCCGCCATGGTCAGATAGGGCGCAATTTCGGCCGAAACGGTCGCCAGGTCGGACATCCGACTCTCCCCCCACTCAGAAGTCACGACCCCCCGCCGCAACACCCCTTACGGGAAAGGGGTGTTACCCATGTGAGCGCTGGTCCACACCCATACGGATGAGGGACCTGCGCGGGTACGGCTGCGGGCGAGCACCTCAGTACCAGATGGCGATGGGGCGCCCGTCGGCGTCGCGCTCGGGCGGGTCCGGGAGGGAGTGCGCACGGCCGTGGGCGATCCGGTGGGCCGTCCATGCGGCCGCGGCCGCGTCCAGCACGTCGTCCGGCGGGGTGCGCCCCGCGGCCCCCAGGTCGTCCGGGAGGACGATGCCGGCCGTGGCGAGGAGCGAGCGCCGCGCCATCTGCCCCGCCCAGCTCTTCTTACGGGCAAGCAGCGACGTGCCGCCCGCCAGGGCCCGGAACGACACCTCAGGGTGCACCTCGAAGAGCCGCTCTCCCCCAGGTTCCGCCAAGCAGGCGTTCGCCTCACGGAGTTTGGCCGCGAGCCCCCAGCTCTGGCGGCTCAGCCCGGCCCCGGTCAGTTCGCGGCACCGGCCCCGCGCCTCGTCGTACGTCTCCTCCTGCCACACCGCCCGCGGCGGCACCCGGAAAACGCTCCCCCTGAGCGGTCCCAACAAGGCCGCCGCCTCGCCGTCCGCCCGCCGCCAGCCGGCTTCGAGAAGCCCCAGCGGCATGTCCACAGCCACGACCGCGACCCCACCGGCCGCGGCAACGGGCAACAGGGAGCGCAGGGTTGTCACGGCCCACGCCTCGGCGAAGCGGCCGTCGTGGAGCTCGACCGCCAGCCAACCGCCCGGACAGGCGTCGGCACCGAGGACGTTCACCATGTCAGCGAGTCTCCCCGAACGGGCCCCGCGGGGAATACCCGTACTCGCCGTAGAGGCGGACGAAATGAGCGGGAACGACGGTCCGGCGGCGCACGAGGCCCTCACGCGCCCGCTCGTACAGCTCGACCAGCTCCAGGCCGCCGGGCCCGATCGGCTGCACCAGGCGGCCACCGACCCGCAGCTGTGCGGCCAGCGGCGGCGGCACCTCCGGGAAGGCGGCGGACACCACGATCGCATCGAACGGAGCCCGGTCCGGCGCGCCCAAGGTGCCGTCACCGACGACGATCTCGGCGTTCCCCATGTCCTGCCCGGCGAGGTTGGCCCGGGCCCGCTCGGCCAGGTCCGCCCACCGCTCCACGCCGACGACGTCCGCCGCGAGACGGGCCAGCAGCGCGGTCTGAAAACCGAGCCCGCTGCCGACCTCCAACACGTGCTCGTCTCCCGTGAGGCCGAGTGCGGCGACCATCATCGCCACGAGGGAGGGCTGCGTCGTCACCTGACCGTGCGCGATCGGAACCGGTGCGTCCACGTACGCCGACGCACGGTGGGAGTCCGGGACGAAGGCCACCCGCGGGGTCCCCCGGAGGGCACGCAGCAGGCGCCCGTCCGTCACACCAGCGGCCCGGGCAGCTTCGACCAGCTTCTCGGGGCCCGACTTCTCAGGGTCCCGGCCGCGGCGGGGACGGGGCATCATGACTGCCTCCCGACCAGGGCATTCCCCCTGGCCAGAGCCGTAATGGCGGACGAGTCGGCCTGTACGCCGGGTTCTGTCGCCCCCGGTCCTTGCGGGCCGGGGGGAGACGGCCATCCATCTAGGGCTGCCGTTGCCGACAGCCTCGTGCGGTCTACCCGCGGACTCGGGCGGGCAGCCCTCGGTCGTCCGCGCAGGGGCATCGCCGATGCCCCCTCTTGACCTTGCTCCGGGTGGGGTTTACCTAGCCCTCCGAGTCACCTCGGAGGCTGGTGGTCTCTTACACCACCGTTTCACCCTTACCGGAGGCCGAAGCCTCCGGCGGTTTGCTTTCTGTGGCACTGTCCCGCGGGTCACCCCGGGTGGGTGTTACCCACCACCCTGCCCTGTGGAGCCCGGACGTTCCTCGGGAGGATCGTTGCCGATCCCCACGCGGCCGTCCGGCCGGCTCGTCCGCCGTGGCGACCATGCTACCCGGCGCGGAACCGGCCCCGCGTCCCGGCACCGTTCGCTTGAGAAGGCGCCCCTTCCCGTGAGAAGGCGTCCCTTCCCGTGAGAGTGCGCTCGGTCCACGGAGAATGTGCTCGGCCGCCGAGCATGCGCCCGTTACGCGCTTGACCTTGTCGCAGCGGCAACGTTTCTACTGGCGGCATGAGAATCGGTGAGCTCGCAGGTCTCGTCGGCGTCAGCACTCGTGCCGTCCGCCATTACCACCACCTCGGACTGCTGCCCGAGCCGGAACGCCGGGCCAACGGCTACCGGGAGTACGGGCTGCGGGACGCGGTCGCGCTCGCCCGGCTGCGCCGGCTGACGGAGCTGGGGCTCGGGCTGGAGGAGGTCCGGGACGTCCTCGCCGACGACTCCGGGCGCGAGCTGCACGAGGTACTGGCCGACCTGGACGCCGACCTGGCGCGCCAGGAGGAGGAGATCCGGGCGCGGCGGGCCCGGCTGGCCGCGCTGCGGCAGCAGGCGGAGGAGCACGGCGGACTGCCGGCGGAGGGTCCGGTGTCGGACGAACTGGCCGCGATGTTCCGGGAGATGGCCCGCACCTCGGCGACGCTCCCCGGTCCTGAGCCCGCGATGGCGGCGAAGGAACGGGAGGTGCTGGCGCTGCTGGAGTCGGCGGGCGACCGGGCGGGCGAGCGGGTCGCCGGCCTGCTCGGGGACTTCACCGCGGCGCCGGGGGCGATGGAGCGGGCGTACGAGGTGTACGGGCTGCTGGACGCGCTGGCGACGGTCGCGCCGGACGATCCGCAGGTGGAACGGGTCGCGCAGGCGGTCGCCGACTGCATTCCGGACTCCCTGGTCGCCGAGGTCGACGGGGAGCAGTGGGCGCAGGCGGCCGAGGCGGGCCGGGAGACGGACGGCGGCTTCATGGCGGCGTACTACGCGCACTTCCCGCCCGCGCAGGCCGAGGCCATGCGGCGGGCGATCCGGCTGGTCGCGGAGCGTGCCTGGTGAGGCGGGGCGAGCCAGGCCGGAAGAGCGGGACGGTGCGGCGGCTGCTGGCGCATGAGGGGCGGTGGCTGGCGAGTCTGGTGGGGTGGGTGGCGCGGCGGCGGTTCGGGGTGGCGGCGGGCGAGCGGGCCCTGCCGTACGCGGCGGCGCAGTCGGCGCTCGTCTACGGGCTGACGTTCGTGTGTGTGGTGGAGACGTTCGGGGTGCATGCGATGCTCGCCGGCGTTCCGGTGGCGCGGGTGGTGATGCTGGTCGTCGATGTCTACACGGTGCTGATGCTGCTGGGTTTCCAGGCGGCCGCGGTCACCCGTCCGCATGTGCTCGGCGCGGACCATCTGCTGCTCCGGGACGGCGCCCGGCGGGAGATCCGCGTTCCGCTGGACCGGATCGCCTCCATCCGGTACGATCTCCGCTTCCCCAGGGATGGGAAGGACGGGGAGGACAGGAAGGCGACGGGCGGCGGTGGGGTGTGGGCGCTGGGCGTGGGTGGGCAGACGTCGGTGACCGTTGAGCTGACCGTTCCGGTCGTCGGGGTACGGCTGTCGGGGCGCCGTGACGAGGTGCGGACGGTGCGGTTCCATGCCGACGACGCACGGGGCGCGGTGGCGGCCGTACAGGCGGCGAGAGCGGCGAGGACGGCGGTGGATGGGCAGCCTCCGGCGGTGGACGGGCGGCCGGTCGCGGGGGCCGCGTAGCAGCCGCGTGGAGGGTCGTAAACGGGTGCGGATCCAGGTCCGGGTCCGGGTCCGGGGCCGGGGCCGGGCCGGGAAAGGCGTCAGACCGGCACGGCGAACGCGGACGGCGTCACACCGGCGTGAAGCGGACCGGTTCGAGGCCCGGGTCGGCCTCGGCGAGGCGGACCTGGATGTGCTGGCCGAGGGGCAGCGCGGGGCCCTCGGGGGCGGCCTCGACGGGGCCGATGACGGCCGGTTCGTAGAGGTGGACGGTGCCCCGGGTGGGGTCCTGCTCCTGGATGTCGACGACCAGGGCCTCGAAGGTCTCGCCGACCCGGTCGCGCAGCAGCGCGGCCTCGACGAGGTCGACGCAGGCCCGCTCGACCTGGTGGGCGCGCTGGGAGCCGGTCTCCATCTCGTGCGGCAGCGCGGCCAGCGCACTGCGCACCCAGTCCGCGGGCTCGTGGCCGGCGAACGCGGCCAGGCACAGCTCGGAGGTGTAACGGTCGACGAGCCGGCGCAGCGGTGCGGTGGCGTGCGCGTACGGGGCGGCGACCGCGGCGTGCAGCGCTTCGGACGCGCTGGGCGGGGTGCCGTCGAAGGCGGTGTAACCGGCGCCGCGCAGCAGGGCCGTGCACTCCTGGAGGAACGCGGCGTGCCGGGCGCAGTGCGGATCGAGACTGCGGATCAGCGCGGAGTACGAGGTGTGGTGCGGCCAGTCGACGCCGAGCGCCCGGGCGGTCAGCCGCAGCCGGGCGACCGAGCCGTCCGGGGCGGTAGGCAGGGTCCGCAGGATGCCGGTGCCGGCGGCCAGCATCAGTTCGGCCGCGGCCATTCCGGTGAGCAGGGAGATCTGCGCGTTCCAGCCGTACGCCGGCAGGGGTGCGCGGTACTCCAGCTGGTAGCGGCCGTTCCGCTCGACGATCTCCTGCTCGGGGACGTGCAGCGAGATCGCGCCCCGGGCGACCTCCAGCTCCTCGCGCAGCAGGCCGATCTCCCGGAGCAGGTCGAGCGGCTCCTCGGCCGTCCCCTCGTCGATGGCCCGCTGGACGCCCGCGTAGTCGAGGCGGGCGCGGGAACGGACCAGGGCGCGGCGGACGGAGGTGGCGACCAGGACGCCCTCGGGGTCGAGGTCGAGCTGCCAGAGGACGGCCGGGCGGTCCTGGTCGGGCAGCAGGCTGGCTGCGCCCTCGCTCAGCGCGTACGGGTAGAGCGGGATCCGCTCGTCGGGGAAGTACAGCGTGGTCACGCGGTGGTGGGCCTCGGCGTCCAGCGCACCGCCCGGCGTCACGAAGGAGGCGACGTCGGCGATCGCGTAGTGGACGCGGAAGCCGCCGTCGGGGCGGCGGGAGAGGAACATCGCCTGGTCGAGGTCGCGGGAACCGGGCGGGTCGATGGTGAAGAGGGGCAGGTCGGTGGCGTCCAGGGCGTGTTCGGTCGCCACCGCGCCGTCGGCGGCCGGGATCCGCGGGGCCCGGGCGGCGCTGTCCGCCTCGGCCTGGGCCGTCGGCGGGAAGTGGTCCGGGACCTCCAGGTCGATCCGCAGCTCCCGCAGCGCGGCGCGCAGCGGGGCCTCGGCTGCGTCGGTCACATGCATATGGCGACGGGGCATGAAACCGAGCGTATGACCGGATGGCGGAGGTGGCGCGCGGGGCGATCGGGGCGGGGAGTGCAGCTGGCGGGGGTGGCGTGCGGGGCGATCGGGGCGGGGAGTGCAGCTGGCGGGGGTGGCGTGCGGGGCGATCCGGGCGGGGAGGCAGCTGGCGGGGGGTGACGTGCGGGGCGGTCGGGGCGGGGAGGCGCCCGGCGGGTGCGGCGGGCGTGCCTCGCGGCGGGCCGCGGCCGCAGGGGCGCCGCGGTTCTCTGGTCCTGGCCGCGGGGGCACTCAGGTCCTGGCCGCGGTTCTCAGGTCCTGGCCTCGGGGGCTCAGGCCCTGGCCGCGGCTCTCAGGCCCTGACCGCGGTTCTCACCTCCCGGCCGCGGTTCTCGGGGCGGCCGCCGCAGGCCATACGCTTTCCGGGGGCCGCACCCCCGCTCGTACCGCCGTGAAGGAGAACACCGTGCTCGTGCTGTTGCCGCCGTCCGAAGGCAAGGCGCCGGGAGCGGCCGGGGCGCCGCTGGACACCGGCGCGCTGTCGCTGCCCGGACTGACCGCCGCGCGTGAGGCGGTCCTCGGCGAGCTCACCGAACTGTGCGCGGCGGACGAGACCAAGGCCCAGGAGGTGCTCGGGCTCAGCGACGGCCTCAAGGGCGAGATCGCCAAGAACACGGGGCTGCGGACGGCCGGGACGCGGCCGGCCGGCGAGATCTACACCGGTGTGCTCTACGACGCGCTGGGCCTCGCGTCCCTGGACGCCCCGGCCCGGGAGCTGGCCGAGCGGTCGCTGCTGGTGTTCTCCGGGCTGTGGGGCGCTGTCCGCATCACCGACCGGATTCCGTCGTACCGCTGCTCGATGGGTGTGAAGCTGCCGGGGCTCGGCGCGCTGGGCGCTCACTGGCGGGCGCCGATGGCGGAGGTGCTGCCGGCGGCGGCCGGTACGGGTCTGGTGCTCGACCTGCGGTCGGCGGCGTACGCGACGGCGTGGAAGCCCAAGGGCGAGGTGGCCGGGCGGACCGCGTCGGTGCGGGTGCTCCAGTCGAAGACCGTGAACGGCGTGGAGAAGCGCACGGTGGTCAGCCACTTCAACAAGGCGACCAAGGGCCGGCTGGTCCGCGATCTGCTGTCGGCGGGCCGGACGCCGCAGGGCCCGGCGGAGCTGGTGGAGGCGCTGCGCGACCTGGGGTACGCGGTGGAGACCGAGGCCCCGGCGAAGGACGGCAAGCCGTGGGCGCTCGATGTGATCGTGACGGAGCTATGAAACCGGTAAGGCCGGTACGGCAACAGTTGAGGGGCTGATTGCACCCTGCGCAACGGTCGTTGCGCAGGGTGGGCAGGGCGCGCAGTATGGGCGGCGTGACCAGCGCCGCCTCCTCTCCCGCGTCCGGTTCCTCCCCCGCGTCCGGCTCCTCCCCCCTGTCTGCCTCCGGTCCCGCGTCCGCCTCCGGTTCCTCGGTCCCGTCCGTGCTCGGGCTCGCCCCCGTCATCCCGGTCGTCGTGCTGGAGGACGCCGCTGACGCGGTCCCGCTGGCCCGGGCGCTGGTCGCCGGCGGGCTGTCGGCGATCGAGGTGACCCTGCGGACGCCCGCCGCGCTGGACGCCATCCGGGCGATCGCAGACGAGGTCCCGGACGCGGTGGTCGGCGCGGGCACACTGCTCAACCCGGAGCAGGTCGCCGCGGCCCGCGCGGCCGGCGCCCGTTTCCTGGTCAGCCCCGGCTGGTCGTCGCGGCTGCTGGGCGGGCTGCGGGACTCCGGCCTGCCCTTCCTGCCGGGCGTCTCGACGCCCTCGGAGGTGGTGACCCTGCTGGACGAGGGCGTCACCGAGCTGAAGTTCTTCCCGGCGGAGGCGGCCGGCGGGGCGGCCTGGCTGAAGTCGCTGGCCGCCCCGCTGCCCCAGGCCCGTTTCTGCCCGACCGGCGGAATCACCCTGGCGTCCGCGCCCAAGTACCTCGCGCTGCCCAACGTCGGCTGTGTGGGCGGAACCTGGATGCTGCCGGCCGACGCACTGGCCACCAAGGACTGGGCGCGGATCGAGCGGCTGGCCCATGAGGCGGCGGCGCTCCGCGACTGACCCTCGGGGCACCCCGACGCCCGTCAGCCGCGCTCCCGATCGAACACCGCACACCGCACACCGCACACCACAGCGCCGGTCGCGCCGTGCAGCCCACGCCGCGGCGTCAGCCGTAGCGCCTGGGCGCACCGCTCAGCGCAGGTGCGACGTGTCGTTCAGCAGCCGCAGGGAGGCGTTGCCGTCGGAGTAGTACGCGACCGCGGACAACGAGGCGGCGGAGAGCTCCATCCGGAACAGCGACTCCGGCGGGGCGCCCAGCGCCAGCCGGACCAGGGTCTTGATCGGCGTGACGTGGGTGACCAGCAGGACCGTCCGGCCGGCGTACCGGGCCAGCAGCTTGTCGCGGGTGACCGCGGTCCGGCGGGCGACCGACGCGAAGGACTCGCCGCCCCCGGTGGGCGCCGCCTTCGAGGAGTGCAGCCAGGCGTCGAGGTCCTCGGGGTAGCGCTCGCGCACCTCGGCGAAGGTCAGCCCCTCCCAGGCCCCGAAGTCGGTCTCGCGCAGGCCCTCTTCGACCCGTACGTCCAGGCCGAGCCGGTCGGCGACCGCCTGGGCGGTCTCCCGGCAGCGCCGCAGCGGTGAGCTGACCACGGCCTGGATCGTGCCGCGGGCGGCCAGCGCGGCCGCGGTGGCCTGGGCCTGGCGGTGGCCGGCGGCGGAGAGTTCGGGGTCGGTGCCGCCGCTGCCGGAGAACCGCTTCTCGGGGGTCAGCGCCGTCTCGCCGTGCCGCAGCAGCACGAACGTGGCGGGCACGCCGAGGTCCGGGGCGCCCCAGCCGACCGGCGGGGCGGCCACCGCCTCGGGGGCCGCTGCTGAGTCCGCCCGCTCCGCTCCGGCCGCTGGGCGCTCCGCTTCGGTCTCCGCGCGTTCCGCGGCCTCGTCGGCGGCCCGGGCGGCGGCGCTGCGGGCGGGTGCGGCGGCGGTGGCCAGTGCGGCCCGGGAGTCCCCCGGCTCCCACTGCTTGCCGATCTTCCCGGCGTCCATCGCCTCGTTGGCGAGCCGGTCGGCGTGCTTGTTCTTGGCGCGCGGGATCCACTCGTAGCTGACCCGGTCGGCCGGGAAGACCGACCTGGCCTCGGCGGCCAGCGGCTTCATGCCGGGGTGCTTGATCTGCCAGCGCCCGGACATCTGCTCGACGACCAGCTTGGAGTCCATCCGGACCTGGATGCGGGCCTCCGGGTCCAGCGCGTGCGCGGCCCGCAGCCCGGCCACCAGGCCCTTGTACTCGGCGACGTTGTTGGTCGCGGTGCCGATGAACTCGGCGGCCTCGGCGAGCGCCTCGCCCGTTTCCGGGTCGAGGACGACCGCGCCGTAGCCGGCCGGTCCCGGGTTGCCCCGGGACCCGCCGTCCGCCTCGACGATCAGCGTGCGCGGCACGGCCTACAGGCCCGAGTCCGGCGTGCGGACCAGGATCCGGCCGCAGTTCTCGCAGCGCAGGACGGCGTCGGCGGCGGCCGCCCGGACGTCGTTCAGCTCGGTGATGTTCAGCTCCAGGCGGCAGCCCTCGCAGCGGCGCTGGTAGAGGCGGGCCGCGCCGACGCCGCCCTCCTTGGTGCGGATGCGGTCGTAGAGCTTCAGCAGGTCGGCCGGGATGTCGGCGACGGTCAGCTCGCGCTCCTTGGTGACCGCGGCGACCTCGGCGTCGATCTCGCTGCTGGCGGCGTTGCGGCGGGCCACGGCGTCGTCGACCTTGGCCTGGATGGCCTCGACCCGGGAGGTCAGCTCGGCGACCCGCTCCTGGGCGGCCTCGCGGCGCTCCATGACCTCCAGGACGACGTCCTCCAGGTCGCCCTGGCGCTTGGCGAGCGAGGCGATCTCGTGCTGGAGGTTCTCCAGGTCCTTGGGGGAGGTGACGGCGCCGGAGTCCAGCCGCTTCTGGTCGCGGGCGGCACGCTGGCGCACCTGGTCCACGTCCTGCTCGGCCTTGGTCTGCTCGCGGCTGGTGTCGCTCTCCTCGGTCTGTGCGGCGACGAGCAGGTCGCGCTGCTGGGTGAGGTCGGCCTCCAGGGTCTGCAGCTCGGCCAGCTCGGGGAGGTTCTTGCGCCGGTGCGCGAGCTGGGTGAGCCGGACGTCGAGGCCCTGGACGTCGAGAAGGCGGATCTGGTCGGCGGGCGCGGCGTTCAGCGGGGGGCTCCTGTGGTGTGCGTCGGGGTGAAGATCGGGGTGGACGCCGCGTGGGCGGTCCAGGGGTCGGTGACCGTACGGGAGACGTGCGTGCGCAGTCCCCAGTCGTGCCGGTCGGAGACCGCGTCGAGCTGGGCCGCGGCCTGCTCGCACCACGGCCATTCGGTGGCCCAGTGGGCCGCGTCGAGCAGCGCCGGCGGGTTGGTCCGTCCGGTGGTCTGGGTGGCCTCGGACGCCGGGTGGTGGCGCAGGTCGGCGGTGAGGAAGGCATCCACACCGGCCGCCCGGACGTCGTCGAAGAGGCTGTCGCCGGAGCCACCGGAGACCGCGACCGTGCGGATCTCGCGGTCCGGGTCGCCGGCCGCCCGGATGCCCTGCGCGGTGGCCGGCAGGTGCGCGGCCGCGTACGCGGCGAACTCGGCCAGCGGCATCGGGTGCGTCAGCTCGCAGATCCGGCCCAGGCCGCGTCGGCCCGCCGGGTCGCTCGGGTCCGGCACCAACGGGCCGAGGACGCGCAGGTCCAGGGCGCCGGCCAGGGCGTCGGAGACGCCGGGGTCGGCGGTGTCGGCGTTGGTGTGCGCGACGTGCAGGGCGATGTCGTGCTTGATGAGCGTGTGCACGACCTTGCCCTTGAACGTCGAGGCCGCGACCGTCGTCGTCCCGCGCAGGTAGAGCGGGTGATGGGTGACGAGCAGGTCGGCGCCGAGCCGTACCGCCTCGTCGGCGATCTCCTGGACCGGATCGACGGCGAACAGCACGCGGCTGACCTCGGCGTCCGGGTCTCCGCAGACCGTGCCGACGGCGTCCCACCCTTCGGCCCGCTCGGGGGGCCAGAGGGCGTCGAGCGCGGTGAGGACTTCAGACAGTACGGGCACGGGTGGAAGGTTACCTCCCGGGCGGGAACCCGCACCGCCGCCGCCCGCGCGCGGGCGCACCGGGGAACCCCGCCCGGGGCGGCCCGCCGGGGAAGCAGGAAGCACAACCACCCCATCCGGTACCGGCGAACCGGACATCCGCCACCCTTATGCGTGAAGTGCCGCAACTCGCGGTGATCGGCCGGAAGTGCGAAAACTAGCGTCGGTCTGCCGACTGGAGGTGACCACTTCATGACGATCTGCGCCACTGAGGACGCCACGGCACTCGCCGGCCCGCACCGCGCGGCCCTGACGATCGCCGCCGACGGCTCGTACGCCGCCCGGCTCGCCCGGCACGACGACGCCGACCGGAGCTGGTACCCGGAGCGCTGGACGCTGAGCGGCCCGGAGCCGTACGCGGTGCCGCTGCCCGGCAGCCAGCCGGAGGAGCCGGACAGTGAACTGCTGCCGCTCGCGGACGGCCGGGTGCTGATCCTGCGCCGGGTCGCCGACCGCTTCGCCCTCTCCCTGCTCTACCCGACCGACCCCGGGACCGGCGAACTCCTGTTGGGCACCGTGGAAGCGGCGGAACTGACCCTGCTCCCGCCGACGCCGGGCGGCACCGACGCGTACGCCCTGGCTCCGGCGGGCGGGCACACCGCGCTGTGGCGGGTGCCCGGCGATGCGGGCGGGCCCGAGCGGATCGTGGAGATTCCCGGGCGCTGTACGGGCGGCGCGTGGCTGGACCGTGGTGGGCGGCTGCTCGCCCTGGACCGGGAGCTGCACGGCCGGACGAAGACCGTGCTGGTCGATCTGGAGCGGGGCGGCGAGACCGGGCCGCTGCTGCAGATCACCGAGGAGAGCAACGACCGGCTGCTGCTGGCCGATCCGGACAGCGGGCTGCTGCTGGTCCGCTCGGACGCGCCGGGCCACGACCGGCTGGGCTGGGGCGTGCTGGGCAGCAGGCTGCCGGTGCGGTTCCCGGAGTGCCTGCGGCCGGCCGATGCCGCGGTGACGCCGTTCGCCGTGCAGCCGGGGCAGATGCTGGCGCCGGAGAGCTGCGCGGTGGCGTTCCGGGTGGACGCGGCACACGGCACCCGGCTGGGGATCTGGCGCCCCTGGGGCCGGCGGCTGCGGCAACTGCCCGTACCGGACGGGTGGCTGGCGGGGACCGGACTGTGGACGGCCGACGGCGAACTGCTGCTGCCGTGCGCCACGGACGCGGAGCCGTGCGGGCTGGCGAGGATGGCCATACCGCTGGAGCCGGTGGGATCGGTGGAACCCAGGATGTCCGTGGGATCTGCGAGATCTGGGGGATCCGTGGGGCGAGCAGGGTCGGTGGGATCGGTGGAGCGAGCAGGGTCGGTGAGCTCGGTGGGCCGAGCAGGGTCGGTGGGATCGGTGGAGCGAGCGGGGTTGGTGGATCCGACGGGTTCACCGAGGCCGGTGGGGTCGGCGAGGCCGATGGCGTCGGAGAGGCCGGTGGGGGTCGTACGGGCGGTGGCGGACGGGGCGGCCGTACGCGGCGGGGGGATTGTCCCGGATGCAGGGGATGCCACCAACCACTCCACAGCATCTGCACAACCGAAGGCCGCCGTCGCGGAACCGCGGCGCTCCCCCGCACATCCCCATATGTGCAGGCCAGTTCCGCTGCAACAGGCGCCTCTGGGGTCCCGCTAGGTCCGGTGGAGCGTGATTTCCCGCCCCGTTAAACTTTCGGGTGGGGGCTACGCAGCCGGTTGACCGGCCACCGATCACGCCGCTCGGGGTACGGCCCCTCGGCGGTCGGGCGGGGTCCCGACGCGTACAGCAGCAAGCGATCCGACGGAGTGACTCTTCCCATGTCCGAAGCCCGAACCGACACGACCCAGGCGCGCCCCCAGGAGGCATCCGCCCAGGCCGCCGAGGCTGCAAGCTCCGGCAAGCACCGTGGCCCGGCCGCCACGGAGGAGTCCAACTCCACCGCGCACGGCCGGCACCGCCGGGACAAGCAGCCGCAGGACGCATAGGGCGGCCGGTCCCAGGGGATCCGGGGCCGCGCCTCAAACCGCACCTCGGGAACCGCGCCCCAGAAGCCGTGCTTCAGGAGCCGTGCTTCAGGAGCCGTGCTTGAGGGCCAGCACCTCGCCCGCCGCGAACGTCTCGTGCGGCGGGCGCTGTGCGTAGTAGGGCGTCAGCAGTTCGTCCAGTTCCTCGAAGGTGAAGAGTTCCTTCGCGGTGTCGAACTTGGCGGCGATCCGGGGGCGTTCCGCGATCGCGACCATGCCGCCGTGGACGACGAGCAACTGGCCGTTGACCCGGGCCGCGGCCGGTGCGGCCAGATAGCCGACGAGCGGGGCGACGTGCTCGGGGGCCAGCGGGTCGAGCCGGCCGTCGGCCGGTTCTCCGAAGCCGGCGAAGACGTCCTCGGTCATCCGGGTGCGGGCGCGCGGGCAGATCGCGTTGGCCGTCACACCGTATTTGGCCAGCGCCAGCGCCGTGGAGGTGGTCAGGCCGACGATGCCCCCCTTGGCGGCGGCGTAGTTGGGCTGGCCGGCCGAGCCGGCGAGGAACGCCTCCGAGGAGGTGTTGATGATCCGGCCGTGCACCGGGCCGCCGGCCGCCTTGGACCGCTCGCGCCAGTGGGCCGCGGCGAAGCGGGTGGTGTTGAAGTGACCCTTGAGGTGCACCCGGATGACCGTGTCCCATTCGTCCTCGGTCATCGAGAACACCATCCGGTCCCGGAGGATGCCCGCGTTGTTGACCAGGATGTCGAGCCGGCCGTAGGTGTCGATGGCCAACTGGACCAGTTCGCCCGCCTGTTGGTGGTCGGCGACGTCACCGACGTGGGCCACCGCCCGGCCGCCCGCCGCGCGGATCTCGGCGGCGACGTCCTCCGCGGGGCCCGCGGAGGCGGCCCCCGAACCTCCCCCAAGCTCTCGGCTTCGCTCGAGCGAGGGGGGACCCCCAGCGACCGGGCCGCCGTAGTCGTTGACCACCACCTGCGCTCCCAGCCGGGCGAGTTCGAGGGCCTCGGCGCGGCCCAGTCCGCGGCCGGCCCCGGTGACGATCGCGGTCAGGCCCTCAAGTGGCTGTGCCATCTGGCGTTCCCGTCCTCTCGGTCTGCCGGCCGGATCGGGTCCCGTCACCGGCCGGGCGGATCTCTTGGCGGTCAGTTCTCTCGGCGGTCGGATCTCTTTGTTGGTCAGATCTCTATGCAGGTGCGCAGGGCCGTCCCGGAGCGCATCTGGTCGAGGGCGTCGTTGATCTCCGGGAGCCGGACGCGGTGCGTGATCAGCCCTTCGAGGTCGATCCGGCCGGCCCGCCACAGGGCGATGGCCCGCTCGTAGGAGCGCAGGACGTCCCCACCGCCGTAGAGGGAGGGCAGGATCCGCTTCTCGTCGAAGAACAGCTCGAACATGTTGACCCGGAAGGTGTCGTCCATGGCGCCGGCACCGACCACGCACAGGGTGCCGCCGCGCCGGGTCGTCTCGTACGCGGTGCGGGCGGTGGCGGACCTGCCGACCACCTCGAAGACGTAGTCGAAGCCCTCGCCCCCGGTGAACTCGGCCTTGGCGCCGTCGAGTTCCTCCGGGGCGACGGCCTCGGTGGCGCCGAAGCGCAGGGCCGCCTCCCGCCGTGCGGGCACCGGGTCGACGGCGACGATCCGGGCCGCGCCGCAGACCCGCGCGCCCTGGATGACGGAGATCCCGACGCCCCCACAGCCGATGACCGCGACCGAGGAGCCGGCCGCCACCTGTGCCGTGTTGAGGGCCGCGCCGAGCCCGGTGGTGACGCCGCAGCCGATCAGCGCGGCGATCTCGTACGGGACGTCGTCCGGGATGGGCACCGCGCAGTCGGCGGCGACCACGACCTCCTCGGCGAAGGTGCCGGTGCCGGCGAACCCGAAGACGTCGCCGCCGGGCCGCCGGAAGTTGGGCGTGCCGGCGTTCATGAACCCGGCCAGACAGAGGTGGGTCTGGCCGCGTTTGCAGGACGGACAGCTGCCGCAGGCGGGCAGCCAGCACATCAGCACCCGGTCGCCCGCCGCCAGGCCGGTGACGCCGTCGCCGACGTCGACGACCTCCCCGGCACCCTCGTGGCCGGGGACGAAGGGCGCGGGCTGCGGCAGCACCCCGTTCATCGCCGAGAGGTCGGAGTGGCACAGTCCGGTCGCCCGGATGCGGATCCTGACCTTGCCGGGCCCGAACCCCACCGCCTCGACGTCGTCGAGGACCTCCAGCTTGTCCTGCCCGGTCTCGTGCTGTACGGCTGCGCGCATCTCACGGCTCCCCTCGGAGACGACAACTCGGAGGCATCAATCGGCGGAACGGTCGGAGATGTCAGAGATATCGGCGACATCGGAGACATCGGAGACATCGACCCGGTGGCGACAAAGCGACATTGGAGCAACAGCGAGCGACGGCGGGCAACGGCGGACGCCTGCGGGGCGGCTGCAGGCGCCGGCGAGCAGCGACTAGTCGTGCTCGACGACGGTGTCCGCCAGCACCGCCGCGTCGTCCCGCTCCGGCGCCGTCACCGACGCCTGGATCCGGCCGGCTTCTCGCCAGAGCCGGATGCGCAGCGTCTCGCCCGGGAAGACCACCCCGGCGAAGCGCGTGCGGTACGACCGGACCCGGGAGACGTCACCGTCCAGCAGGGTGTCGACGACCGCCTTGAGCGTGACCCCGTAGGTGCACAGCCCGTGCAGGATCGGCCGGTCGAAGCCGGCGAGCTTGGCGAACTCCGGATCGGCGTGCAGCGGGTTCCAGTCGCCGGAGAGGCGGTAGAGCAGCGCCTGGTCGGCGCGGATCTGCCGTTCGGTGGTCAGGTCGGGGGCACGGTCGGGGAGTTCGAGGCGGGTGGCGGGGCCGCGGTCGCCGCCGAAGCCGCCCTCGCCGCGGACGAAGATCTGGGTGTCGCAGGTCCACAACGGCCCGTCGTCGTCGGCGATTTCGGAGCGCAGCACGATGACGGCGGCCTTGCCCTTGTCGTACACGGCCGGGACGGACGAGGTCTGGGTGGCGCGGCCGCGCACCGGCAGGGGTCGGTGCACGGTGACCGTCTGCCCGCCGTGCAGGACGGCGGCGAGGTCGACGTCGATGCCGGGGGCGGAGAGCCCGCCGGCCAGCGCCATGCCCCCGCCGGCGACGGTGGCGAAGCTGGGCAGGACGTGCAGCGCGCTCTCCAGGGTGTAGCGCAGTTCGTCCGGGTCGGTGGCGGCCTGCGGTTTCTCGGGGGTGGCCGCGCCGGCGCCGATGCCGAGGTGGTAGAGCTGGACGTCCTTGTGGTCCCAGGCGAGCTCGGTGGTCCGCGGTTCGGCGGAGGTGGCCTTGGCGACGTCGATGGGCATGGGGGCGGTTGCTCCTTCACCACGGTGGAGTTCGTCGAAAGACCCCGGCCCGGCCGTCCGCACCGTCGGCCCGGCCGGGGTCGTCTCTGGTCGGCGCGGACCGCGCGCGGGTCGGCGGTGCCGCACGGGACACCGGTCCGGGACGGACCGCGACCGGGCGACGGCGCCGCACGGGACACCGCCCGGCGCGCACCGCGCCGCACGACGTAACGCACGGGAAACCGCCCGGCTTCTAGAACGCGTTCTAGCCGATGGCCTTCATGTATAGCCGATCCGCCGGACACCGGGAAGACCTCTGACGGTTTGTCAGAAACGCGTCGCGGGGCCGGGGCCGGCCGTGAGTCGTTGCCGCGGTCCGCGCCGACGAGTCGTTGCCGGGGCCGCGCCCACGAAGCGTTTCCGGGCCCGCGCCGACGAGTCGATGCCGGGGCCGCGCCCACGAATCCTTTGCGGGTCCGCGCCGACGAGTCGTTGCCGCGGTGCGCGCCCATGACATTTGTCAGGGGTCATCACCCACATTCGCCCCTGCCCCGGGGTCGCCCACGCTCCGTAACGTCATGGACGGGAAACAACCGAAGGGGGCGGACATGGCACCGGACACGGCACCGGGTGTGGCGCCGGGCAGGACAACGGAGATGACGCCGGAGATGACACCGGGCAGGGCACGGACTACGGCGCAGGCACGGCCGGCGGGGCGGGACGGCGGCGGGACGGCCGTGGCGTTCTCCGGCGTCACCCGGAGTTACGGCGCGGTGCGGGCCGTGGACGGCATCGACCTGCGGATCGCGGCCGGCGAAACGGTGGCGCTGCTCGGCCGCAACGGCGCCGGCAAGTCCACCACCCTGAACATGCTGCTGGGCCTGCTGCCGCCCTCCTCGGGCACGGTGCGGCTGTTCGGCGGCGAGCCGGAGACCGCCGTACGGGCCGGCCGGGTCGGGGCGATGCTGCAGGACGGCAAGGCCATCCCCCGGGTCACCGTCCGCGAGCTGGTCGGCTTCGTGGCCGCCACCTACCCGCGGCCGATGGACGTCACCGAGGCGCTGGAGCTGGCGGGCCTGGCCGAGTTCGCCGGGCGGCGGGTGGACCGGCTCTCCGGCGGCCAGGCCCAGCGCGTCCGGTTCGCGGTGGCGCTGGCCGGCAACCCCGATCTGCTGGTCCTCGACGAGCCGACCGCGGCCCTGGACGTGGAGGCCCGCCGGACGTTCTGGCGCGCGATGCGGGCGTACGCCCGGCGCGGCAACACCATCGTCTTCTCCACCCACTACCTGGAGGAGGCGGACGACCACGCCGACCGGATCGTGGTGATCGACCGGGGCCGGGTGGTCGCCGACGGCAGCGGCGAGGCGATCAAGCGGCGGGCCGGCGGGTCGCTGGTCTCCTTCGACCTGGCGGGCGCGCCGACCGCGCCGCTGTCCACACTGCCCGGCGTGCACACCGTGGAGATCCGCGGCGACCGCGCCCTGCTGCGGACGGCGGACTCCGACGCCACGGTGCTGGCGCTGGCCGGACTGGGCCTGGTCCGCGGCCTGGAGGTCACCGCCGCGAGCCTGGAGGACGCCTTCCTCGCCCTCACCTCCCCCGACCGCGCGGACTCCGACGGCCCGAACTCCGACGCCCCGGGCCACGACGGCCCGAACCCCGACGCCCCGACCCGCGATGCCCTGAAGGAGACCTCGTGATGCTCGCCTACCTCCGTCTCGAGGTCCGCCGTACGCTGCGCGACCGCGGCTTCGTGATCTTCGGCATCGGGATGCCGGTGCTGATGTACGTCCTGATGACCAACATCGGCACCGGTCCCGGCGGCGCCGACATGGGCTGGCGGACCGCCTCGATGGTCGGGATGGCCGCGTACGGCGCGCTGGGCGCGGCGATCGGCACCGGCACCGGAGTCGCCGAGGACAAGCAACTGGGCTGGCTGCGGCAGCTGCGGATCACCCCGATGGGGCCGCTGCGGGCCGTGGTGGGCCGCGGGCTGACCGGGTCGGTGACGGTGCTGCCGGCCATCGCCGCGGTGCTGCTGGTGGGCGCGCTGGTCAACGGCGTCCGGATGCCGGCCTGGCAGTGGGCCGCGCTGGCGGGCCTGCTGTGGCTCGGCACCGCCCCGTTCACCCTGCTCGGGCTGGGCAACGGCTACCGCCTCTCGGCGCAGTCCACCGGTGTGGTCAACACGGGCTGCATGCTGCTGCTCTCGATCATCGGCGGACTGTGGTTCCCGGCCGAGCTGTTCCCCGGCTGGCTGCGCGCCCTGTCGGCCTGGACGCCCGGCAACCGCTTCGCCGAACTGGGCCGGAGCGTCACCGAGGGCGGCGCACCGAGCCTCGCGGCAGTGGCGGTGCTGGCCGCCTGGCTGGCAGTCTTCGGCGGTTACGCGGTGTACGCGTACCGGCGGGCCGCGCGGACGGTGTGACCCGCGATGGCGCACATGGCACAGATGGCGCAGCACAGATGGCACGGACCGGGGAAACGACAGTGCAGCGGACGAGAGAGCAGGACCCCGCCGGCGGGACGCCCGGCGGGGCGGCGGGGACGGACTGGGTGACAGGGACGGACGGAATGGCCGGGACCGACGGAGCGGCTGGGGTGGCCGGGGGCGACGGCTCGTCGTGTTCGTCGAAGTGGTCACCCGGCCGGAAGCCCGAAAAGGGCCCGGGCAAATGCTCCTTCCTGCCCTGGCTGCTGATGGGGCTCGGCGCCTTCTCCAACATCGTGCAGGGCAAGACCGGTAACCCCTGGCTGGCCGGCCTCGGGCTGCTGGCCTTCAACTCCTTCTACCTCACCGTCATCTGGTCGGCCTTCAGCCCCCGGCTCCGGGACACCCGCTACCCGGTCATGGCCCTGGGCGTGCTCACCGTCATCACGTTCGCCATCGCGCTCGGCTTCGGCGGCAGCTGGTTCCTGTTCTTCCCGTTGCTGTCGCTGGCCTCCGGTACGGTCCGCGCGCTGCGCGGCAGGAAGCTGGCACTGTGGCTGATCACGCTCAGCGGTACGGCCGGGTTCCTGTCCGGCTGGCATGCCGGCGACCCCAGCGACTCGTTCGGCGTCGGCTACGGCACGTTCCTCTCCGGCATGGTGACGTCCACGGTGCTGAGCCTGTTCGACACCATCCAGGAACTCCGGGCCACCCGGCAGGAACTGGCCCGCAGCGCCGTGGAGAAGGAGCGGCTGCGCTTCTCCCGTGACCTGCACGATCTGCTGGGGCACACGATGTCCCTGGTCGTGGTCAAGGCCGAGGCGGTGCGCCGGCTGGCGCCGCGCGATCTGGACGCGGCGCTCGCCCAGGCCTCGGACATCGAGGCGGTCGGCCGGCAGGCGCTGACCGAGATCCGCGAGGCGGTCACCGGCTACCGCGAGGGCAGCCTCAGCACCGAACTCGACCGGGCCCGGTCGGCATTGGAGGCGGCCGGCATCGAAGCCGTCGTCCGGCAGGCCGGGCCGCCGCTGCCCCCGCAGGCCGGTGCGCTGCTGGGCTGGGTGGTCCGCGAGGGCGTCACCAACGCGCTCCGGCACAGCGGCGCCACCCGCTGCGAGATCGCGGTGCACGCCGACGAGGAACGGGTCCGGCTGACGATCACGGACGACGGCCGGGGTCCCGTAAGCTCCGGTGCGGCGCCGACGGCCGGCCGGACCTGGTTCCGCGACCGCGTCCCCGGACGTGACGGCGACGCCGCCGCCGGTACGGACTCCGCGGACGGCGCCGCCACGCCACCCGGAACGCCGGGCCCGGTCGGCGGCACCGGCCTGAAGGGCCTGACCGAACGGCTGGCAGCGGCCGGCGGCACACTGAGCAGCGGCCCCGACGGCCGGCGCGGCTTCCGGGTGACGGCGGAACTGCCGGCCGGGACGGGGGAGATGACGGAGACGGAAGGGTTGACCAGGTGATCAAGGTCCTGCTCGCGGAGGACCAGGGCATGATGCGGGGCGCGTTGGCGCTGCTGCTCGGCCTGGAAGAGGACATGCAGGTCGTGGCGCAGGTCGGGGCGGGCGACCGGATCGTGGCGGCAGCTTTGGACGCCCGTCCCGACATCGCCCTCCTGGACATCGAACTCCCCGGCCGCAGCGGGCTGGACGCCGCGGCCGACCTGCGCACCGCGCTGCCGTCGTGCAAGGTCCTGATCGTCACGACCTTCGGGCGGCCCGGCTATCTGCGCCGCGCCATGGAGGCCGGGGCGTCCGGCTTCCTGGTGAAGGACGGCCCGGTGGAGGACCTGGCGGCGGCGATCCGCCGGGTCCTCGCCGGGGAACGGGTGATCGACCCCGGACTGGCCGCGGCGGCGCTCAGCGCCGGGCCCAATCCGCTGACCCAGCGGGAACGGGACGTGCTGACCGCCGCGGTGGACGGCGCCACCGTCTCCGACATCGCCGGCAAGCTCCACCTCTCCCAGGCCACCGTCCGCAACTACCTCTCCGCGGCGATCGGCAAGACCGGCACCCGCAACCGCATGGAGGCGGTCCGGGCGGCGCGGCAGAACGGGTGGCTGTAGGCGCCGGGGGGCCGGAGTCGCACCGGGCGGCCCGGACGTGCTCAGTGCCCGCCCGGGTGCGGGCGCGCGAGGCGTGGCAGTGGCTGACGCCAGTCGCCCAGCGTCGTGCGGAGAAACCGGCGGGCGACGGGACGCATGTCGTCCCACGCCGGGTCCGTGGCCAGGGCGTTGGCCCAGAGGCCGGCGCGGCGGGCAGGACCGATCTCGCCCAGGCGACGGCCGATGGCCTGAAGATCACGCAGATTCCTGGGTTCGAAGACTCCGCTCTCGGTGAGTCCTTCGCAGACGCGGCAGAGGAGCTCCCCCTCTTCGACGACGGACTCCGTCTCCAGCTCCCGCTCGCCCAGCCAGGCGAGTTGATCCTGGACGTCGGCTGCGAGGAGGGCCATGAATCGCAGCGTCAAGGTGCGCAGGTGCGCGTCGCCGAGATCGTTCATCCAGACAGGATCGCACCGTCCGCCAAGGCCCTATGCCCTGTCGTCAAACTCCCGCCTGCCTCGCGACGCCTGGCACGCACGCTCTCCCCCACGCCTGAACGGCGTGGGGGTACCCCCACCGTTGTCGGGCTCATCCCGGTACGCCCAGTACCGGGATGACCCTCCGCCTTGCGATCGCACGCACCAGACGCCGCGAGGCCCGCCCTCCGGGCGAACGGCGGGAGTTTGACGACAGGGCCTAGCCGTTGGCCACGTCCGGGCGGCGTCGCGGCAGAGCGAGCAGCATCAGCAGGATACTGGCCAGCAGCACTCCCGAGCCGACCTGGAAGGCCAGCCCGTAGCCGTCCGCCAGGGCCGCCTTCGCGCCGTGGCCCGCCTCGATGCGGGAGGCGGCGACGGTGGACAGGATCGACAGGCCCAGGGCGCCGCCCATCTGCCGGGAGGTGTTGATCAGACCGGAGACCAGACCCTGGTCGGCCGGGTCGGCGCCAGAGGTGGCGATGGCGGCGACCGGGGTGGCGGTCAGGCCCGCGCCCAGTGCCATCAGGATGCCGGGACCGAGGATCGTGCCGAGGTACGTCCCGTTGACGTCCATCGTGCCCTGCCAGACCATGCCGGACGCGGAGATCACCGCACCGGTGACGGCCAGGGTCTTGGCGCCCAGCCGGTTCATCAACCGCGGCCCGATCTTGGACCCCAGGACGATGGACAGCGAGTGCGGGATGAAGGAGAGCCCCGCCTGCAGCGGCTTGTAGTCGAGCACGTTCTGGACGTAGAGCGACAGGAAGTACCACATCGAGAACATCGCGGCGCCTGCCAGCACCATCGCCGCGTTCGCCGAGGACACCGGGCGCAGCCGGAACAGCCCCAGCGGCATCAGCGGCGCCTTGGCCCGCGCCTCGACGGCGAGGAAGGCCGCGATCACGACCAGCCCGGCGGCCAGCGGCAGCAGCGCGGACGCCGACGCCCAGCCGTCCGTCTCGGTCTGCACGATCCCGTACGCGACCAGCCCCAGACCGCCGGTCACCAGCAGCGCACCGGGCACGTCGAGCCGGCGGGCCGCGCCCTGCCGGCTCTCGGTGAGCCACAGCACCGCACCGGTCAGCACCAGCGCGCCGACCGGCACGTTGATCAGCAGCACCCAGCGCCACGACAGGTACTCGGTGAGCACCCCGCCGACCAGACCGCCCACCGCGCCCCCGCCGGCGCCGACCGCGGTCCAGGTGGCGATCGCGCGGGTCCGGGCCGGGCCGGCCGGGAACGACGTGGTGAGGATGGTGAGGGTGGCCGGCGAGAGCACGGCGGCGCCGACGCCCTGGACGGTACGCGCCGCGATCAGCTGCCAGGGCTGCTGCGCCAGGCCGCCGCCCAGGCTCGCGACGGTGAACAACGCCAGCCCGAGGACGAAGATCCGCTTACGGCCGAAGAGGTCGGCGGCCCGGCCGCCGAGCAGCATGAAGCCGGCGAAGGTGATCACGTAGGCGTTGACGATCCACTGCAGACCCAGCTCGCTCAGCCCCAGACCGGTCCGTACGGCGGGCAGCGCCACGTTCACCACGGAGACGTCCAGGACGACCAGGAACTGTCCGGCGCAGACCAGCAGCATCACCAGCCAGGCCGGTGCGGCGCTCCGGCGGGAGGTCGTGGACAGGGTGGCGGACTCGGCTATCGGGGGCATGCGGACCATGCTCGCATCCGCCCCACACCCCCCGCATCGGAATATGGGTGCATACACCACCTGACCGGGGACCTAGGTCGGGGGGCGGAGGGGCGGGGGCAGGAAGGGGAAGGAAGGGACAGGAAGGTGGGTGGTGGGGGGGTGGGTCCCGTAGGGGTTGGGGGCGGCGATCCCCTAAGGGTCGGGAGACCCCCCGGAGAGCCAACTACCCACATCGGGGCGGAGGTTAACGCGACACCGACGGCCACACGGCCGCACGACCCCACGGCCCCACCGCCCCACGGCCGCACGACCCGCCGGCCCCACGGCCCCACGGCCGCACGGCCCCACGGCCGCACGGCCCGCCGGCCCCCCCACGGCCCCACGGCCCGCCGGCCCCAGGGCCCCACGGCCGCGCGGTCTCTCCCCCACGGCCCATGACCCCACAGCCCCACAGCCCCACGGCCGCGCGGCCTCTCCCTCACGGCCCCAGCCCTCACCTCCGCAGCAATGTCACCACCGCCGCGCCGCCCAGGCCGATGTTGTGGGCCAGGCCCACGTGGGCGTCGGGGACCTGGCGGGCACCGGCCGTGCCGCGGAGTTGCCAGACGAGTTCGGCGGCCTGGGCGAGGCCGGTCGCGCCCAGGGGGTGGCCCTTCGAGATCAGGCCGCCGGACGGGTTGACCACCCAGCGGCCGCCGTACGTGGTGGCCCCGTCGGCGACCAGCTTCCCCGACTCGCCGTCCGCGCACATGCCCAGCGCCTCGTACGTCAGCAACTCGTTGATCGAGAAGCAGTCGTGCAGCTCGATGACGTCCACGTCCTCGATGCCGAGCCCGGACGCCTCGTAGACCTGCCGGGCGGCGGCCCGCGACATCGGCTTGCCGACGACGTCGATGCAGGAGCCGGTGGCGAAGCTCTCCCCGGTGTCGGTGGTCATCGCCTGGGCGACGATCTCCACCGCCCGGTCGGCCAGTCCGTGCGCCCGGACGAAGCGCTCGGAGGCGACCACCACCGCGGCCGCGCCGTCGGACGTCGGCGAGCACTGGAGCTTGGTCAGCGGGCGGTGGATGACCTTGGCGGCCAGCACCTCCTCGACCGTGTGGACGTCCTGGAACTGGGCGCGGGGGTTGTGCGCGGAATGCCGGTGGTTCTTGGCGCCGACCGCGGCCAGTTGCTCGGCCGTGGTGCCGTACCTCGCCATGTGCTCGCGGGCCGCGTTGCCGAAGATCTGGGCGGTGGGCGGGGTCCGCTCGAAGCCGTGCGCGGCCGCCATGACGCCGTAGTGGCGGGCGACCGGGGAAGCGGCGAAATCACCTCCCGCCGCACCGCCGCCCAGCGCGCCGCGCTTCATCTTCTCGAAGCCGAGTGCCAGTACGCAGTCGTTGAGGCCCGAGGCGACGAACTGGCGGGCCATCATCAGCGCGGTCGAGCCGGTCGCGCAGTTGTTGTTGACGTTGTAGACGGGGACGCCGGTCAGGCCCAGCTCGTACGCGGCGCGCTGGCCGGCCGTGGACGGCTGGTGGCAGAAGCCGACCGGCACCTGCTCGACGGCGTCGTAGCCGATCCCGGCGTCCGCGAGCGCCGCCCCGCCCGCCTCCTTGGCCATGTCCCAGTACTGCCACTCGCGGGTCTCGGGCTTCTCGAAGTGCGTCATCCCTACGCCGACGAGGTACGCCGTGCCTGCCATACAGGTCCTCCTGGTGAGTCACCGGGCGTCGTGGGGGGCGGATGAAGCGGTGAAATCATCCGAGTTGGGGTCAGATCAGGGGGCGGGGCTCAGGGTCGCGGGGCAGTCCGAGCAGCCGCTCGGCGACGACGTTCCGCTGCACCTGGGTGGTGCCGCCGGCGATGGTCAGGCAGCGCGACATCAGGAAGCCGTGCAGGGCGCGTTCGCCGGCGCCCTCGCGCACCGCGCCCTCCGGGCCGAGCAGTTCCAGCGCCAGTTCGGCGACCTTCTGCTGGTGCGGGGTCTGGACCAGCTTGCGGATGCTGGCGCCGGCGCCCGGTTCGAGGCCGGAGACCTGCTGGAGCGTGGTGCGCAGGGTGAGGCAGGCCAGGGCGTGCGCCTCGGCGGCCAGGGCGCCCACCCGGGCCCGGACCGAGGCGTCGAGGCCGGCGGTGCGGTCCAGGAGCGCGGTCAGTCCGGTGTCGAAGGTCAACTGGTCGGCCATGTGGACGCGTTCGTTGTCCAGGGTGGTGCGGGCCACCTTCCAGCCGTTGCCGGTCTCGCCGACCACCGCGTCGGCCGGCAGCAGCACGTCGTCGAAGTGGACCTCGCTGAAGAGCGCCTCGCCGGTGATCTCCTTCAGTGGGCGGACGTCGATCCCGGGGGTCTTCATGTCGACGACGAAGAAGGTCAGCCCCTTGTGTTTGGGGGCTTCCGGGTCGGTGCGGGCGAGCAGGATGCCGTGGTCGGCCCACTGGGCGGCCGAGGTCCACACCTTCTGCCCGTTGATCCGCCAGCCGGGGCCGTCGGGGCCGACCACCCGCTCGGCGCGGGTGCGCAGACCGGCCAGGTCCGATCCGGCCTCCGGTTCGGAGAACAGCTGGCACCACCGCATCTCCCCGCGCAGCGACGGCATCAGATAGCGCTGCTGCTGCTCGGCGGTGCCGTGGGCGAGGAGGGAGGGCACCACCCAGGTGGCGATGCCCAGGTCGCTGACGGTGACCCCGGCGGCGGCCAGTTCCTGCTGCACGGCCAGCTGCTGGACGGGGCCGGCGCCGAGCCCGTAGGGCGGGGGAAGGTGCGGTGCGGCGTATCCGGTGGGGGCCAGCTCGCGGCGGACGGCGGCGGGGTCGAGGCCGCGCACCCGGTCGATGACCTCGCGGGCCTCGGTGCGGAACTGCTCGGCCTGGGCGGGGAGTTCGAGGATCAGCGGGCGGCGGGCACCGTCGGCGGCGTGGGCGGCGGCGCGCAGCCGGTGGGTGTCGCCGGTGCCGAGCAGCTGGCGGGCCACGGTCGCCCGGCGCAGGTGCAGATGGGCGTCATGCTCCCAGGTGAAGCCGATGCCGCCGAGGATCTGGATGCAGTCCTTGGCGCAGCTGAAGGCGGCGTCGAGGGCGGTGGCGGTGGCGAGGGCGGCGACCAGGCCGCGGACCTCGGGCGGCTCGCGGTGGGCGCGGGCCGCGTCCCAGACCAGGGCGCGGGCCTGTTCGCAGCGGACGAGCAGGTCGGCGCAGAGGTGTTTGACGGCCTGGAACTGGCCGATGGGGCGGCCGAACTGCTCGCGGACCCGGGCGTGTTGGGTGGCGGTGGCGAGGGCCCAGGCCGCCGTCCCGCAGCTCTCGGCCGCGTACAGCACTCCGGCCAGGTCGCGGACGAGCGCGTCGTCGATCGCCACCAGCCGGTCCGCGGGCACCGGGACGCGGTCCGCCCGGACCTCGGCGGTGGGCCGGGTCGGGTCGGCGCTGTCCTGGACGCGTACGGTCGGCGCCGCGGCGTCGACGGCGAGGTGGACGGTCCCCGTGGCGGTCCGCGCGGCGAGTACGAGGAGGTCGGCGTCGGCCCCGGCGAGGACCGGCGGCGCGGTGCCGTCGAGGAGGTAACCGTCGGGCGTCCGTGTGGCGGTGAGCGTGCCGGGGCCGAGCGCCACGGCACCGATCAGTTCGCCGGTGGCGAGGGCCCGTACGAGGTGCCGGTGCGCGCCGCCGTGGTGGAGCAGCGCGGCGGCGAGAACGGTGGGCAGGTACGGGCCGGGGAGTGCGGCGCGGCCCATTTCTTCGAGGACCACGGCGAGGTCCAGCAGGTCGCCGCCGCCCCCGCCGTCGGCCTCGGGGAGGTGGAGGCCGAGCAGGCCCTGGGCGGCGAGGCCGTCCCAGTGGGCGGGGCGCCCGGGGCGGGTGGGTGCGCCGTCGAGAAGTTTGCGGACCTCTTCGGGCGGTACGGCCCGGCGGGCCCAGCCGCCCGCCGCCTCGGCCAGGTCGCGGTGGTCCGGTGTGATTCCGATGCCCATGCGGGGCAGACTAGAACACGTTCCAATCTGACGGAAGGTCAGACGGGCCGGAATGTTCCGCCCGGCGGAACGCGGCGAGGGGGCCGCGGGGAACGTCCGGCGGCGGACCGGAAACGGTCCGGTGAATTCCGGTACGGAATGCCATTCGCCCGCCCGGCGGTTTCCCGCCCCGGCGGTTTCCGGGGCCCCGCGGGGCCCGCACCTTTCCCGTTTCCGGACATCCGGGAAACGTCCGGCGATAAACCGGCGGGAACGGCCCGGAATCCGCCGGCGCGACTCCCCCGCACCGCCCGGCCCGCCGGAAAGCCGCACGGAATGCGAACCCCCGCACGGCCGCCTCCGGCCCGTACGGCACGATGAGCCCTCCCACCGCACCACCAGGAGGAAGCCCATGTCCGCTCCCACGGCGCCGACCGCCCCGCAGCCGGAGATCCTCGCCGCGTTCGAGGCGGCGAAGGGCTTCATGCCCGTGGACGAGGGGCTCGCGCTGTACGCGGCGGCGGCCGGGGCGGCGCGGCTGGGGCTGCCGTTGGTGGAGGTGGGTACGTACTGCGGCCGGTCCACCCTGCTGCTCGCCGACGCGGCCCGGGCCGCCGGGGTGACGGCCGTCACGGTGGACCACCACCGGGGCAGCGAGGAGCAGCAGCCCGGCTGGGACTACCACGACCCGTCCGTGGTGGACCCCGAGGTCGGCCGGATGGACACCCTGCCCACGTTCCGCCGGACCCTGCACGCGGCCGGGCTGGAGGACCACGTCATCGCGCTCGTGGGCCGTTCCCCGCAGGCCGCGGCCGTGTGGGGGCGGCCGGTCGGGCTGGTCTTCATCGACGGCGGGCACACCGACGAGCACGCCACCGCCGACTACGAGGGCTGGGCGCCGCACGTGGCGCAGGACGGGCTGCTGGTCATCCACGACGTGCATCCGCACCCCGAGGACGAGTTCACCGGCCAGGCGCCGTACCGGATCTATCTGCGCGCGCTGGCCTCCGGAGCGTTCACCGAGGTCTCGGCGCAGGGGACGCTGCGGGTGCTGCGGCGCACCGGCCCCGGCATCTGATCCGGGCCGCGGGCTACCATCGCGGAGATGTCGAACGGCAGCACCTTCCCCCCGCCCCGCCGCCGGCGCGGCACCGTACTCCTGGTACTGGCCGCCGTGGCCCTGGTCTCCGTCGGCGGCTGGCTGTTCTGGCGGCAGGCGGGCGGTCACGGCGGCCCGACGGCCCGGGGCGGCTCGCCGGCGCCCGGCCGGACGGCGGGCAGCGGCACCGGCGGCGGCAGCGGGACCGGCGCCCCGGACCGGAGCACGGGCCACGGCGCCACCCCTCGCCCGGACGGCAAGGGCGATCCGCACGGCAGCCTCAAGGGCAGGACCGTGCTGATCGATCCCGGGCACAATCCGCACAACGGCCGGCACACCGGGCAGATCGCCCGGCTGGTGAACATCGGCACCGCCCGCAAGGAGTGCGACACCACCGGCACCGCCACCAACAACGGCTACCCGGAGGCGTCCTTCACCCTGGACGTGGCCCGCCGGGTCCGCACCCTCCTGGAACACCAGGGCGCCAAGGTCGTCCTCACCCAGGACGGCGACCGGCCGTACGGGCCGTGTGTGGACGAGCGCGCGGCGATCGGCAACAAGGCGCACGCGGACGCCGCGGTCTCCCTCCACGCCGACGGCTCGGCCGCCGGCAACCGCGGCTTCCACGTCATCCTGCCCGCGCGGGTCACCGCCGGCCCGGCGGACACCACCGCGATCACCGGCCCGTCGCGGCAGCTGGGCGAGCGGCTGGCCGACCGCTTCGGGGCGGTAACCGGAAGTTCGCGGTCCAATTACATCGGCGACGGCACCGGACTGGACGTCCGCGGCGATCTCGGCGGGCTCAACCTCTCCACGGTGCCGAAGGTGTTCATCGAGTGCGGCAATATGCGCGACGCCAAGGACGCCGCGCAATTGACCGACGGAGGGTGGCGGCAAAAAGCGGCCCGTGGGATCACCGAGGGCATTACGGACTTCCTGACCCGCTGACCACCCACGACGTCCGCGACCCCGGCCGATAACGCATCGAAACCAACAGGCCGACCCGCCGGATTCGGCGACAGGTTCCCCTTTACGATGGGTGGTCACCGCCGTGCCTCGCACCGCGCGCACCGCGACAGCGACGAACAGCCCACGAAAGAGACAAAGGACCCTTACGTGAACATCCGCTCCCTCACTAGAGGCGACGGCGTGGTGATCGGAGCAGCGGTGTTGCTGTTCATCGCCTCGTTCCTCGGCCTCACCGGCGCCCCGGACTGCACCGGCCCGTTCGCCAAGTACTGCGAGGCGCAGGACTACAGCAGCTCCAACGCCTGGAGCTCGGTCTCCGTGCTCATGAGCCTGTACCTGGCCGGTGTGATCGGCGCGGCGATCATCGTCATCAGCCGTGCGCTGCCGCAGCCGCGCAAGATCGCCGGTCTGGACCTCGGCCAGTTCGGCGTGGCGTTGACCATCTTCGCGGCGTGGACGGCCTTCTGGTACATCATCGACGCCGCCAGCGCGGGCGCCGGCCTGATCGTGGGTCTGATCGCCGCACTGGTGCTGGCCGGCGGCGCGGTCGCCGGTCCGCTCGTCCCGGCGCTGAAGGCCGAATTGATCGGCGCGCCCAAGCCGCCGGCCGCCCCGTACGGCGCGGGCCCCAACCCGGGCTACGGCTACCCCGGCGCCCAGCAGCAGGCGGCGGGCCAGGGCTACGGCTACCCGGGTCCCGGCGGCCAGCAGCAGACCGGCCAGACGCCCGGTCAGCCGGCGGTCGACGCCACGGCCGGCGGCGCGGCGGGCGCGACCCCCGCGGCCGGCGCCCCGGCGGACTTCGCCCCGTTCTGGTTCGCGGTCCCGGTCGCCCGCCCGCTGTACGGCGAGGACGGTTCGCCCTCGCCGATCGCCGAACTCGCGCCCGGCACCTGGTACCTGGCGGTGGAGCAGCGCGGCCAGGCACTGATCGCGCAGACCCAGGACGGCCGCCGCGGCGTCCTGCAGGACACCACCGGCATCCAGCGCGGCTGACCGCCGCCACCGTCCCCCAGCGGTCCTTCCACGGCCCCTCGCCTTCCGGCGGGGGGCCGTTGCGCTGCCCGCACACCGGCCGTACAGTGCGCCGCACGACAGCGAACTGACGACGCGTCAGTTCGCCCGGGGAGCCGTGGAAGAGAGGCGGTCGCCATGCGACTCGGTCTGGCACTGGGCTACTGGGGCCGCGGCCCCGACCCCCGGCACGTCGAACTCGCCCGCGAGGCCGAGCGCCTGGGCTACGACTCGGTGTGGACCGCGGAGGCCTGGGGCTCGGACGCGTTCACCACGCTCACCTGGATCGCCGCGCACACCTCGCGGATCAAACTCGGCACCGGCATCGCGCAGATGGCCGCCCGTACGCCCACCGCCACCGCCATGCAGGCGCTGACGCTGGACCATCTGTCCGGGGGCCGGCTGCTGCTGGGTCTGGGGCTGTCCGGGCCGCAGGTCGTCGAGGGGTGGTACGGGCGGCCGTTCCCCAAGAGCCCGCTGACCGCCACCCGCGAATACGTGGACGTGGTCCGCCAAGTGCTGCGCCGCGAGGGGCCGGTGGCGTCCGACGGGCTGTTCCATCCGCTCCCCTACCGCGGCCCGGACGGCACCGGCCTGGGCAAACCGCTCAAGCCCATCACCCACCCGCTGCGCGCCGATCTGCCCCTCCTGCTGGGCGCGGAGGGGCCGAAGAACATCGCGCAGACCACCCGGATCGCGGACGGCTGGCTCCCGCTGTACTGGTCACCGCGGCGCACCGACGTCCATACGGCGTCGCTGGCGGATGCTCCCGAGGGCTTTCTGATCGCCCCCATGGCGCGCGCCGTGGTCTGCGACGACGTCGCCGAGGGGCTGCTGCCCGTCAAGGCGATGCTCGGCTTCTACATCGGCGGGATGGGCCATGCGGCCAGGAACTTCCACGCCGATCTGATGGCGCGGATGGGATACGAGGCCGAGGCGCGGCGGATCCAGGAACTGTTCCTCCAGGGCCGCAAGCAGGAGGCGGTACTGGCCGTACCGGACGCCTTCGCGGACGAGATCTCGCTGGTCGGCCCGCGCGAACGGATCTCCCGGCGGCTGGAGTTGTGGCGTACGGGCCCGGTCACCGACCTCCTGGTGACGGCGCCGGACCCGCACACGCTACGGGTGCTGGCCGAGCTGAACTCCTGAAAAGCCCGTCCGGTCGCTCACCCGAAGCTCGCCCACTCCAGCCACTGGTCGAGCACCGCACGCTCGCCCAGCACCTCCACCCGGTCGCTGTCGGCGGGCAGCCTGCGGTAGAGGACCAGGAGGGCATCGGTGAGGCTGCCGCGCAGGGCGACCGCCGCCTTCTCGTGGGTGCGGCGGTGGGTGGGCGCCTCCCCCGTGAGGTCGAGCAGCCACTCGGCGTCCAGCTCGGGCGGGGCGTCGGTGGCGTGGACGTGGATCGTCCGGCCGGGGCCGAACGCGTCGCGCCCACGCTCGGCGAAGCGGGCCACCACCATCGGCAGTTCGCCGATCTGCAGCCACTCCTCCAGACAGTCCGCGGCGACCGGCGCCGGAAGGTCGAAGGGGACGCCGGCGGTCAGCGCGGCATCGGCGCGGTGGATGGCCGTCTCGTGGACCATCCGGCGGGCCCAGAATCCCGCGTGGTGGGCCGTCGTCCAGCTCCACACCTTGGTATCGGGCCCGGCTTCCCGCAGCGCGGCCACGGTCTGCTCGACGCCCGCCGCCAGCCAGGCGTCCAGCGCCGCCGCGTCCGCACCCTCGGGCCCGTCGCCCTCGGGGATGTCCGCATCGTCGACGTTCTCGGAGGCGCGGGTGGCGACGAGCGTGCCGACCCAGCGATGCGCACCCCCGACGTGCCGGGCGAGATCGGCGAGCGTCCAGTCGGGGCAGGTCGGCACGGTCGCCGAGAGATCGGCGCTGCGCACGATCTTCCGGAACCCGTCGGTCTCGGCGAGGAGTTGGGCGCAGTATTCCTCGTGGGTGAGGGAGCCTTGGAGAGTCATGGACCGCACAGTAATGCGTATTGCGGACCTGGGGTGTCCTCTTTGACGGCGCACCGGGTCCGCCGATGCCGTGCGGCCGATGCCGCGTCGCGCCTACCGGCAGCAGTCCGGGTCGAGCCCCGTCGGCAGCCGCTCGCCGCCGAACACGAGGGTGGTCGCCTCGTCGCCGCCCACGGCCGCCACCGCGAGCAGCAGCGAACCGGCCGTCCAGGAGGTGCATTCGCGCGGCCAGATCGCGTCGTCGTCGAAGACGTAGCCGGTCCAGTACATGCCGTCCTCGGCCCGCAGGTGCTGGATCCACTTGAGGATCGCAACGGCCCGTTCGGACTCCCCCATCGCCCACAGCGCGAGCGCCAGTTCCGCGCTCTCGCCGCCGGTGACCCAGGGGTTGGGCAGTACGCAGCGCACGCCCAGGCCGGGCACCACGAAGCGGTCCCAGTCGGCGTCGATCCGGTCCCGGGCCGCCTGGCCGCGGACCGCGCCGCCGAGGATCGGGTAGTACCAGTCCATGGAGTAGCGGGCCTTGTCCAGGAACCGCTCGGGATGGCTGCGTATCGCGTGGCCGAGCCGGCCGGCCGCCAGCTCCCAGTCGGGCTGCGGCTCCTCGCGCTGTTCGGCGAGCGCCAGCGCGCAGCGCAGCGCCTGGTAGATGGAGGACGAGCCGGTCAGCAGCGCGTCGCGGACCGGGGTGCCGTCGTCCTCGCGCTTCCAGCCGATCTCCCCGCCGGGCTGCTGCAGTTCGAGGACGTACTCGATCGCGGAGTGGACAGCGGGCCACATCCGGTCGAGGAAGGCCTCGTCGCCGGTGGACAGGTAGTGGTGCCAGACGCCGACCGCGATGTAGGCGCAGAAGTTGGTCTCCCGGCCGCGGTCGGTGGGCGCCTCGGCGTCCCCGTCGGCGTAGGCCGCGTACCAGGACCCGTCCGGGTTCTGGTGCCGCACCAGCCAGTCGTACGCGGCCTCGGCGCGCTCGTGTTCACCGGCCGCGTCCAGGGCCATGGCGGCCTCGGTGTGGTCCCACGGGTCGAGGTGGTGGCCCCGGAACCACGGGATGGCGCCGTCCGTGCGCTGGGTCGCGAGGATGCCCTCGACCGTACGGGCGGCCTCCTCTGCGGTGAGCACCCCCGGCAGGACGAGCCGTTCGGTACGTCCGGGACTCGTCACTTGGCGGCCCCGGCGGAGGACTTGGCGGAGGTCTTGGCGGAGGACGTGGCGGTCTTCCGGGCGCGGGCGGCGGGCCGGGCGGCCGGCTCCGGCGCCTCGGCGGCGGCGCTCGCCTCGTCGGCGGCGGGCGCCTCGGGCAGATGCGGCTTGGTGGCGTAGACGACGAAGCTCTTGCCGATGACGGGGTTGAGGGCCCGCTCGGCGAGCCGGGTGGCCAGCGGCTTCTTCATGATGTCCCAGACCAGCAGCTTGTGGTACGCCTGCACCGGCAGCGCCTTGTCGTTGTCCACCCCGAAGGCGCACTTGAGCCACCAGTAGGGGCTGTGCAGCCCGTGGGCATGGTGCGTGCCGTACGGCTCCAGGCCGGCCTCCCGCATCTTGCCGAGGAGTTCGTCGCCCCGGTAGATGCGGATGTGGCCACCCTCGACCTCGTGGTAGGCGTCGCTGAGCGCCCAGCAGATCTTCTCCGGGCCGTAGCGCGGCACGGTGACGGCGATCCGGCCGCCGGGGCGCAGCACCCGCACCATCTCGGCGAGCACGCCCTTGTCGTCGGGGATGTGCTCCATGACCTCGGAGATGATGACGACGTCGAAGCTGTCGTCGGGGAACGGCAGGGCCAGCGCGTCGCCCTCCATCGCGGTGGCGGACGCGCCGGCCGGGGCCTCGCCCGCCTCCTTCATCGCGGCGAACCACTTGGCGACCTCGCGGATCTCGTCGCCGTTCTGGTCGAGGGCGACGACCTGCGCACCGCGCCGGTAACACTCGAAGGCGTGCCGGCCGGCGCCGCAGCCCAGGTCGAGCACGCGGTCGCCGGGAGCGAGCGGGAATCGGGAGAAGTCGACGGTCAGCACGGCGTTCTGCTTTCGTCCGGCGGTGGGTGGCGGTGGTGCGGCAAACGGCGGCGGGGCGCCCGGGAGGCGGCGCCGGTGAGGTGACGGAGCTATCTGCGGGCGGCGGCGGACCGGCTGCCCTGGAGGGCGATGGCCTCGCGGTAGCGCTCGGCGGTGCCGAGGGCGGCCTGGCGCCAGGTGAAGCGGGCCAGCACCCGCTCCCGGCCGGCCGTGCCCAGCCGGCGGCGCAGCTCCGGGTCGCCGAGGAGGCGCAGCAGCCCGGCCGCCAGGGCACCGGCGTCGCCCGGCGGCACCGCCAGACACGTCTCGCCGTCCGGCCCGGCGACCTCCGGGATGGCGCCGCCGGTGGTGGCGAGCAGCGGGGTGCCGGTGGCCATCGCCTCGGCGGCGGGCAGCGAGAACCCCTCGTAGAGGGAGGGGACACAGGCGATCTGGGCGCTGCGCACGAGGTCGACGAGTTCGGGGTCGCTGATGCCCTTGACGAACTCGATGGCACCGGCCAGCCCGAGTCGTTCGATGGTGGCGGCGACCGGTCCGTCGTCGGCGCGCTTGCCGACGACCACCAGATGGGCGTCGGGGTTCTCGGTGCGCACCTTGGCGAGCGCCTCGACGAGGTGGATCAGGCCCTTGAGGGGCACGTCGGCGCTGGAGGTGGTGACGATCCGGCCCGGCACCTCGGGGACGGACGCATCCGGCGAGAAGAGGTCGGTGTCGGCGCCGATGGGGACCACGTGGATCCGCTCGGGGTGGACCCCGAGGTCGTCGACGATCTCCTGGCGGGAGGAGCCGGAGACGGTCAGTACGGACGGCAGCCGGCGGGCGACCCGCTTCTGCATCCTGGTGAAGCCGTACCAGCGGCGGACCGAGGCGCGGCGCTTCCAGTCCGCGGCGGCGGCCAGGTCGAGCCGGCGGTCGACGGTGATGGGGTGGTGGATCGTGGTGACCAGCGGGGCGCCGAGCGCGCCGGGGCCGCCGAGCAGGCCGTAGCCGAGGGTCTGGTTGTCGTGGACCACGTCGAACTGGCCGCGCTGGGCCGCGAGATGCCGCCGGGCGCGCAGCGAGAAGGTCAGCGGCTCGGGGAAGCCACCGGTCCACATCGTGCCCACCTCAAGGGCGTCGATCCAGTCGCGGTACTCGCCGCGCTTCGGCGTGCGGAACGGGTCCGGCTGGCGGTAGAGGTCCAGGCTCGGCAGCTCGGTCAGCCGCACGCCCTCGTCGAGGACCGGATAGGGCTGGGCGCCGATCACCTCGACGGTGTGGCCGAGCCGGGCCAGTTCGCGTGAGAGGTGGCGGACGTAGACGCCCTGACCGCCGCAGAACGGGTTCCCCTTGTACGTGAGCATCGCGATGCGCAGGGGGCGCCCGTGGTTCTCTTCGGTGGTGGGTGCGGTGCGCTCCGGGCGCCCGTGGTTCTCAGGGGTGGTGGCCGAGGAGTCCCCGACAGGGCGAGGCGCGGCTGCCTGAACGGCCTCTGCGGTCACGCTCGGCCCCCTTCTCACTGGACTTTCGCCGGAGCGTAACCGCTGGCGGTAATCTAGAACAAGTTTCAGAACTGCTGGGCTACTGATCAGTTCACCGAGCTTCGAATCTACCGGCCGAGAACGATGCGAAAAGAGCCGCACCAGGTGATTCGCGCCACCACCCGACCCCCTGCCATGCTGTGCCGGTCGCGGCAGCGGCACTCACCACATCGCGGACAGAACGCCACCAACGGCCACGGAACAGCCATGGAATGGGAACAATGACTACGGAATCCAAGGCAGCCAGGCCGGCGCTTCCCGCGAGTCCTCCCCTGACCGAGCGTCAGGAGGCCCGGCGCCGCCGCATCCTGCACACCAGCGCCAAACTGGCCTCCCGTGGCGGCTTCGACGCCGTACAGATGCGTGAGGTCGCCGAGTCCTCGGGCGTCGCGCTCGGCACCCTCTACCGCTACTTCCCGTCCAAGGTGCATCTGCTCGTCGCCACCATGCAGGACCAGCTCCAGCACATGCACGAGACGCTGCGCAAGCGCCCGCCGTCCGAGCAGGACCCGGGCGCCCGGGTCGCCCAGACCCTGATGCGGGCGTTCCGTGCCCTGCAGCGCGAACCGCACCTCGCGGACGCCATGGTCCGCGCCCTGACCTTCGCGGACCGCTCGGTGAGCCCCGAGGTCGACACGGTCTCCCGCCTGACCACGGCGATCATCCTCGACGCGATGCGCCTGGACGGCCCGCCCACCCCCGAACAGCTCTCCGCGGTCCGCGTCATCGAGCACACCTGGCACTCGGCCCTGATCACCTGGCTCTCCGGCCGCGCCTCGATCGCCCAGGTCAAGATCGACATCGAAACGGTCTGCCGGTTGATCGACGTGACGTCACCGGGGGCGGGGAGCTAGGGGGCGCCTCCCCCTGGTCCCCCTCGCTCACGAGAGGGAGGGCTCATTCCTCCGGAGGGAACACCGCCGCCCCGCTGTCCGCCTCGGTGAGCGTGATCGCCTCCACGGGGCACCCCTCGGCCGCCGCCAGTACGCGCTCGCCGGGCTCCGTCTCCGTCGCCACCGGACGGGACTGCCGCGCGGTGTCCAGCCGGAACCCGTCCGGCGCCGCGCCGACACACATCCCCGACCCGATGCACACGCCCCGGTCGACCTCCACCCGCCACCGCGCCGCCGTCCGCCGCTCCGCGTCCGCCATCACGCACCCGCCGGCAGGTGGATCATCTTGTGCTCCAGATACTCACCGAACCCCTCGGGCCCGAACTCCCGCCCGATCCCGGAGTCCTTGTAGCCGCCGAACGGTCCGAGCATGTCGATGCTGAAGGTGTTCACCGAGTACGTGCCGGTCCGCACCCGCCGCGCCACGTCGATCCCGCGCTCGACATCGCCCGTCCACACCGAGCCGGACAGCCCGTAGTCGGAGTCGTCGGCGATCCGTACCGCCTCCGCCTCGTCCTCGTACGGCAGCAGGCAGATCACCGGTCCGAAGATCTCCTCCCGGGCGATCCGCATGCCGTTGTCGACCTCGCCGAAGAGCGTCGGCTCGACGTACCAGCCGGTGGCCTGCCCCTTCGGCCGGCCGCCGCCGGCCAGGACCTTGGCGCCTTCCTTCTGACCGAGCGCGATGTAGTCCAACGAGCGCTGCTGCTGCCGGCGGGCGACCAGCGGGCCGACCTCGGTGGCCGGATCCAGCGGGTCGCCCACGGTGAGCGCGGACGCCGCCGCGGTGAAGCGCTCGGCGATCTCGTCGTAGTGGCTGCGCGGCGCGAGGATCCGGGTCTGCGCCACGCACGCCTGCCCGTTGATCATCCACGCGAACGGCACGATGCCGGCCACCGCCGCGTCCAGATCGGCGTCCGGCAGGATCACCGCCGCCGACTTGCCGCCCAGCTCCAGCGTGACGCGGCTGAGGTTCCGGGCCGCGACCTCCATGACCCGCTTGCCCGCCGCCACCGACCCGGTGAACGACACCTTGTCCACGCCGGGATGCCCGACGAGGTACTCGCTCACCTCACGGTCCGCCGGCAGGATCGAGAGCACCCCCGCCGGCAGCCCGGCCGCGGTCGCGATCTCCGCGAGGACATACGCGTCCAGCGGAGTCTCCGGCGACACCTTCAGCACCACCGAACACCCGGCCAGCAGCGCCGGCGCGAGCTTGGCGGCGGCGGTGAACTGCGGCACGTTCCACGGCACCACGGCCGCCACCACCCCGGCCGGCTCCCGCCGCACCAGGATCGGGCCCAGCACCCCGGCCCGCCGCTCCTCGAACGGGAAGTCCCGGGCCACCGTGAGCGCCGCGTCCCAGGCCAGCACCGCGGCCAGCGACTGCACCATGACGCCCGAGGTGTACGGGGTGCCGTTCTCCGAGCTGATGACCCTGGCGATCTCCTCGCTGCGCGCCGCGAAGGCGTCCTTGATCCGGGTCACCACCTCGATCCGGTCCGCGAGCGGGGCGTTCGCCCACACCCCGGACGCGAAGGAGGTGCGGGCCGCGGCCACCGCACGGTCGACATCGGCCCGCGAGGCGTGCGGGACCCGGCCGATGACCTGCTCGGTGTGCGGCGAGACGACCTCGATCGTGTCCCGGCCGGCCGGATCGACCCACTCACCGCCTATGTAGAGCTTTCCGTGCTCGACGAGGTCGCTCATGGCTGCCGCCTCCCGACGATGACGATGACCTGCTGTTGACGATGGCGCTACCGCGCGCCCTTGCTGCGCATCGCTACCCACTACGCACCTTGCTGACGGTTCGTCAGATGCCCTGCCGCATCAGGAACTGTTACCAGTTCCCGTGGGAGGAGTCCACGACGTGGGCCGAATCCGACCCGCTCAACTCCACGGATGCGGTGGGCACTTACCCGATCTCTTGAAACTCGTTCTAGTTATAGTGAGGACGGTTTCGACGAGAGGGGACCACGATGGGCGCGCAGGTGATCGACCACAAGGGCGGGGTCTGGAGCATCGCCGTCCCCATCCCGGACAATCCGCTCGGCCACACCCTCGTCCACCTCCTGGAGACCGACCGCGGGCCGGTGCTGATCGACACCGGATGGGACGACCCGGACTCCTGGGACACCTTGCTGGCCGGTGTCACCGCCTGCGGGTTCGCCCTCACCGATCTCCACGGCGTACTGATCACCCACCACCACCCCGACCACCACGGGCTCTCCGCCAAGGTGCGTGAGGCGTCCGGCGCCTGGATCGCGATGCACGCCGCGGACACCGCCGTCGTACGCCGCACCCGCGCGGCCGTACCGGGGCAGTGGCTCGACTACCTGATCGCCAAGCTCGTCGCCGCGGGCGCACCGGACGAGCATCTGGCCCGACTGCGGGACGCACGCGCCAAGGGGAGGAGCGGCCGCCAACCGCCGGGCCGGCAGGCCGCGCTGCCGGACCGCGACATCGCCCCTGGCGAGCTGCTCGACCTCCCGGGGCGCCGGCTGTGCGCCGTCTGGACGCCGGGCCATACGCCGGGCCACGTGTGCCTGCACCTGGAGGAGGAGCACCCGGGGGCCGACACCGGTGCTGGTGCCGGGACTGGTGACGGGGGCGCCGGTACCGGCCCCCGGCAGGGCGGGCACGGTCAAGTACGCGGCTTCGGGCGGCTGTTCTCCGGCGACCATCTCCTCCCCGGCATCACCCCGCACATCGGCCTGTACGAGGACCCGGACGAGGCCACGGCCACCGATCCCCTGGGCGACTACCTCGACTCCCTCGAACGCGTCGCCCGTCTCGCACCCGCCGAGGTCCTGCCCGCGCATCAGCACGCCTTCACCGATGCCGGCGGACGCGTGCGCGAGCTCATCGCTCACCATGAAGAGCGGCTCTCCGGACTGCGAGCACTGTTCCGCGAACCCCTCACCCCCTGGGAGCTCGCGGTGCGCATGGAGTGGAACCGCCCCTGGGAACAGATCCCTTACGGATCGCGGAACATCGCGGTCTCGGAGGCCGAGGCCCATCTGCGCCGGCTGGTGAAGCTGGGACAGGTCGAGCAGGTGGAGCGGCCGGCGGGCGGGGGTCCGGCGCGGTACCAGGCGGTGTAGCCACCCAGGCGGAATTCAGTAGCCTCGGGCAACTAAAGTCGTTAACCTGGCCACCACCCTGCTCACCGTTCCGCTTCTGTTCCCTCACCTCCGGAGGCCCCTCATGGGCGAGTTGCGCGGCGTCGCCGCCACGGCACTAGGTGTGGCCCGGATCCGCGCGGCCGAAAGCGCCCGCCCGGACCGGCTCTTCGACGACCCGTACGCCGCGGCCTTCGTGGCCGCCGCCCCGCCGCCGCCCGCCGCGGACACGCGGACGGACGACGCGGAGGTGCCCGCCGCCCACCGGGAGGCGTTCTACCGCGGGATGTTCCGGCACATCGTGCTGCGCACCCGTTTCTTCGACGACTACCTGATCGCGGCCACCACCGAACACACCCTCCGCCAGGTGGTGGTGCCCGCCGCCGGCCTCGACACCCGCGCCTACCGGTTGCCGTGGCCCGACGGCGTACGCCTCTACGAGGTCGACCTGCCGGAGGTGCTGGCCTTCAAGGAGCGGGTGCTGGCCGAGCAGGGCGCCCGGCCGCGGTGCGCGCGTACCGCCGTCGCGGCCGACCTGCGCACGGACTGGCCCGCGGCGCTGCGGGCCGCCGGCTTCGTGCCGGACCAGCCGACCGCCTGGCTCGTGGAGGGCCTGCTGGTCTATCTGTCGGCGGCGGAGGCCGCCCGGCTGCTGACCACGATCGGCGAGCAGTCCGCCCCGGGCAGCCGACTCGCCCTCCCCGGCTCCGGGGACTTCCGCAACAGCCCGATGATGGCGGGCGGTCGTGCCCTGCCGTCGATGCGTGATATCAGCGCCCTGTGGCAGGGCGGCCTCGACGAGCCGGCCGACGACTGGCTGGGCCGGCACGGCTGGCGGCCGCACACGTACGCCCGCGAGACGGTCGCGGCGTCGTACGGGCGGGCCTTGGCCGAGGGGGCCGGTAAGGCTGACGGTGGCGGGGCGGACGGTCGTGCTGCCTTCGTCGTCGCCGTACGCGGCGACCGGGAGGCCCCGGCCTGCTAGCACACCCGGGGCGCGTTCCGATCGGCCGCGGGTCCCGGCCGGCCGGCGCGTCCGAGGGGGCGCACTCCGCCGGGCGGGGCCCCTCCCCGCGCCGGTGGCCCCCGGCCGGTGGCCGGTTAAGGTGTGCGGGACAACGTCATCCGTACCCGATCGGGGGAAGCCGGTGGAAATCCGGCGCTGACCCTCCCCCAAGCTCTCGGCTTCGTTCGAGCCCGGGGGCACCCCCATCCGTGAGGACGGCCGGTCGCGCCGCGCGCGGCGATCCGGCCGGACGAGCCGGAGCACCCGATGGGGCACGGCCAAGGCTCGCGCCACCGGTACCGCCCCCTGCGGGCCGCCGGTGCGCGGCACCGTCGAGGTATACGGAGCCGAGCCCGGTGCCACCGCGCCCGATCGCAGGATCGCTGCGCGGGTGGGCCGAGCGCGGCTGCGTGCACGGCCGCGACCCGACCCGAGAGGCACCGACCCGATGGCCCCCATGGCTTCCATGGCTCACCAGGCCCCTTCGACGCACCCCGTCGCCTTCCTGGCACGCCGCGCCGCCACGGCGCTGGCGGCCGCGGTGGCCCTGGGCGCGGCCGCTGCCCCCGCCGCGTTCGCCGCCGCCCCGTCCCCGTCCCCGCAGAAGCTGCCCGCCGGGCTGTACGGCACCAAGGACCCGCAGTACGACGGTGTCTGGCGGCAGTCGCTCGCGCTGCTGGCCCAGCACACGGTGGGCGTGCGGCCCGCGGCCCCGGCGGTGGACTGGCTGGTCGGGCAGCAGTGCGCGGACGGTTCGTACCCCGCGTTCCGGGCCGACCCGGCCAAGGCGTGTGACGCCAAGACGATGCGGGACACCAACCAGACGGCCGCCGCGGTGCAGGCGCTGGCCGCGCTCGGCGGGCACGGCAAGAGCGTGACGAAGGCCGTGGAGTGGCTCAAGTCGGTGCAGAACGACGACGGTGGCTGGCCCTCGATGCCCGGTTCGCCCAGCGACGCCAACTCCACCTCCGTGGTCATCGGCGCGCTGGCGGCGGCCGGTCACCAGCCGGAGTCGGTCATCTCGAAGAAGGGCGGCAGGACCCCGTACGACGGGCTGCTCACCTTCCGGCTGGGCTGCGACGCCAAGGAGGAGGGCCGCGGCGCGTTCACCTTCCAGCTCAAGGGCGCGGCACCGAACGCCGATGCCACCGCGGCGGCCGCGACCGGCGCGCTCGGCAAGGGCTTTGTCGTCGCCCCTGCAAACGGTGCCGCCGATGCTCCGGTCAAGCCGCTGACCTGCAAGGACGGTACGGAGGGCGGCGCCGGTGAGGGCAAGCAGGCGGGGGCGGCCGCGGCGGACCGGGCGCGGGCCGCGGACGGCGCCGCCGCCTACCTCGTCGCTCAGCTCGGCAAGAACGGGCAGCATCTGATGTCGGCGATGCCGGGTGCGGAGAAGCAGCCGGACGTCGGCAACACCGCCGACGCCGTGGTGGCACTGGCGGCCGGGGGCCACCGCTCCGCCGCGCAGCGGCCGCTCGCGTGGCTGGAGAAGAACGCCGCCGGCTGGGCCCGGCAGAACGGCCCGGCCGCGTACGCGCAGCTGGTGCTCGCCGCGCACGCCACCGGTACGGACCCGCGCGCGTTCGGCGGCACCGACCTGGTGTCCGCCCTGAACGCCACCGGCCCCAAGCCGGCCGCGGTGTCCGAGAAGTCCACGAAGTCGGAGAAGGACGCGAAGAGCGACGAGGGCGGGGGCATGGGCGTCGTATGGGTCGTCGCCGTCGGCCTGGCCATCGGCGCCGGCATCGGCTTCCTGCTGAGCGGCCGCAAGAACCGCGGGAAGAACGGCCTCTGATGCGTCGGGCACTGACGGCGGTGCTGGTGGCCGGCACCCTCACCGGTCCGGCCGCCGCCCCCGCCCAGGCGCAGGAGTACCGCTACTGGTCGTTCTGGAACGGCGGTGGCAAGGACGGCTCCTGGGCGTACGCCACCCAGGGGCCGGCCACCCTGCGGCCGGCCGATGGCGCGGTCGAGGGCTTCCGCTTCACCGTCGGCGCGGACTCCGCCGCGGCCGGAAAGCCGCGTGCGGCCGCCGACTTCGACGCCGTGTGCGGCGCGACGCCCGCCAAGGACGGCCGCAAGCGGATCGGCATCGTCCTTGACTTCGGCACCGCCGCGGACGCCCCGGACGGCGAGCGGCCCCCGAAGGCGCGGACCGCCTGTGCCCAGGTGCCCGAGGACGCCTCGGCGGGTGAGGCGCTGGCCGCGGTCGCCCGGCCGCTGCGCTACGACTCCAACGCGCTGCTGTGCGGGATCGCCGGCTACCCGGAATCGGGCTGCGCGGACCAGGTGAAGGACCCCGATCGAGGCTCCGGTTCCGGTTCCCGCTCCCCTTCTGCCGGCTCCGGCGACGGGAACACCCACAAGGCCGACGACGCTCACGGCGCCGGCGGCGGCCCGTCCGCGGGTCTGCTCGGCGGCGGTGCGGCCGTCCTCGTGCTCGGTGCGGCGGCCGGGTGGCAGGCGCGCCGCCGGCGCGGATGAGCGCCCCGCAGGCGACCCGGACCACCGCGCTGCACGCCGGCGCGTGGTGGCTGTGGGCGCTCGGACTGGCCACCGCGGCCTCCCGGACCACCAATCCGCTGCTGCTCGGGCTGCTGGTGGGGGTGGCCGGCTATGTCGTCGCGGTGCGGCGTACGGACGCGCCGTGGGCCCGCTCGTACGGCGCGTTCGTGAAGCTGGGGCTGGTGGTGATCGGCATCCGGCTGGTCTTCGCGTTCGTCCTCGGCTCGCCGATCCCGGGTACCCACACGCTCGTCACGCTTCCCGAAGTGCCGCTGCCGGACTGGGCCGAGGGCGTCCGGATCGGTGGCCGGGTCACCGCGGAAGGCATGGTCTTCGCCCTCTACGACGGGCTGAAGCTGGCCACCCTCCTGATCTGCGTCGGCGCCGCCAACGCGCTGGCCAACCCGTCCCGGTTGCTGAAGTCGCTGCCCGGCGCGCTGTACGAGGCGGGCGTCGCCGTGGTCGTCGCGATGACCTTCGCCCCGAATCTGGTCGCCGACGTCCAGCGGCTCCGGGCCGCCCGCCGGCTGCGCGGCCGTCCCGACCGGGGCTTCGCGGCGCTGCTCCAGGTCGGACTGCCGGTGCTGGAGGGCGCGTTGGAGCGCTCGGTGGCGCTGGCCGCGGCCATGGACGCCCGCGGTTACGGCCGTAGCGCCCAAGTCCCGCGTGCCGTGCGGCACACCACCTCCGCCCTCACCCTCGGCGGTCTCCTCGGCGTCTGCGCGGGCACCTACGGCCTGCTCGGTGACACCGGGGCCGGCTACGGCCTGCCCCTCCTCCTGGCCGGGCTGGCGGCGGCACTGGCCGGTCTCTGGCTGGGCGGCCGCCGTTCCGTGCGCACCCGTTACCGCCCCGAACGGTGGGGCCCGCGCGCCTGCTTGGTGGCGGCCTCCGGCATCGCCGTCGCCGGGCTGACGATCTGGGCCGGCGGCTACGCCCCCGTCGCGCTCCACCCGCCCGCCTACCCGCTCACCGCCCCGGTCCTGCCGCTCTGGCCCGCCGCCGCCCTCCTCGTCGGCCTCCTCCCCGCCGTCGTGGCCCCGGCCCCGGCCCCGGCCACCACAGTCACCACCGCGGCCACCACCAGGACCGCCACCACCGCCCGGACCGCCCAGAAGGAGCCCAGCCAGTGATCCGGTTCGAGCAGGTCTCGGTCACCTACGGGGACGCTGCCGCGCCTGCCGTCCAGGGGGTGGACCTGACCGTCCCGGAGGGTGAGCTGTGTCTCCTGGTCGGTCCGTCCGGCGTCGGCAAGTCGACGGTGCTGAACGCCGTCTGCGGGCTGGTCCCGCATTTCACCGGCGGCACGCTGCACGGGCGGGTCACCGTCGACGGCCGGGACACCCGCACCCACAAGCCGCGCGAACTGGCCGATGTGGTCGGGACGGTGGGCCAGGACCCGCTGGCGCATTTCGTCACCGACACCGTCGAGGACGAGCTCGCCTATGGGATGGAGTCGCTGGGGCTCGCTCCGGACGTGATGCGCCGCCGGGTCGAGGAGACCCTCGACCTGCTGGGCCTGGCCGAGCTGCGGGACCGGGCCCTGGCCACCCTCTCGGGCGGTCAGCGGCAGCGGGTGGCGATCGGTTCGGTGCTCACCACCCACCCCAAGGTCCTGGTCCTGGACGAGCCGACCTCGGCGCTGGACCCGGCCGCCGCCGAAGAGGTGCTCTCCGTCCTCCAGCGTCTGGTGCACGATCTGGGGACCACGGTCCTGCTGGCCGAACACCGGCTGGAGCGCGTGATCCAGTACGCCGACCAGGTCATTCTCCTTCCCGCTCCCGGTGCACCGCCGGTCATGGGCGCACCGGCCGACGTCATGACGGTCTCCCCGGTCCATCCCCCGGTGGTGGCCCTGGGCAAGCTCGCCGGCTGGTCCCCGCTCCCGCTGTCCGTACGGGACGCCCGCCGCAAGGCCGTTCCCCTGCGGACGCGGCTGACGGACGTCACACCACCACGGCCGGTCGACGCCGCGGCAGACCCGGGGGCCGCGCCGGTCGCGGAGGTCACCGGACTCGGCGTGCGCCGGGGGCGGATCGAGGCGCTGCACCGGGTGGAGCTGTCCGTCCGGCGCGGCGAGACCGTCGCCCTGATGGGGCGGAACGGCGCGGGGAAGTCCACGCTGCTCGGCACCCTCGTCGGGATGCACCAGCCGTCGACCGGCGCCGTGCGCGTGGGTGGGGTCGTGCCGCACCGGACCGGTCCGCGGGAGCTGCTGCGGCAGGTCGGCCTGGTGCCGCAGGAACCCCGTGACCTGCTCTACGCGGACACCGTCGCCGCCGAGTGCGCCGCGGCCGACCGGGACGCGGCCGCGCCCGCCGGCAGCTGCCGGGCGCTGGTGGCGCAGTTGCTGCCCGGTGTGCCGGACTCGGTGCACCCGCGGGACCTGTCGGAGGGCCAGCGGCTCGCGCTCGCCCTCGCGGTCGTGCTGACCGCCCGGCCTCCCCTGCTCCTGCTCGACGAGCCCACCCGCGGCCTGGACTACGCCGCCAAGGCCCGCCTGGTCGAGGTGCTGCGCTCGCTCGCTGCCGAGGGGCACGCCATCGTCCTGGCCACCCATGACGTGGAGTTGGCCGCCGAGTTGGCGCACCGGGTGGTGATCCTCGCGGACGGCGAGGTGGTCGCCGACGGTCCGACGGACGAGGTGGTGGTCTCGTCGCCGTCGTTCGCCCCGCAGGTCGCGAAGGTGCTCGCACCGCTGCCGTGGCTGACCGTTCCGCAGGTGGCCGGTGCCCTGGAGGGCGCCGTATGACGGCCGGCCGGCAGGCCCGTGCGGTACGGCTCGGGCCCCGGTCCGTCGCCGCGCTGGTCCTGGTGTCGGCGATCGGTGTGATGGCGTTCGGCTGGCCGCTGCTGGCCGACTCGGCGTCCGGGCTCGCCCATTCCAAGGACGCACCGTGGCTGTTCGCCGCGCTGCTGCCGATGCTGCTCGCCGTGGTGCTGGCGACCATCGCCGACGTCGGCCTGGACGCGAAGGCGATCGCCATGCTCGGTGTGCTGGCGGCGGCCGGGGCCGCGCTGCGTCCGCTGGGCGCCGGAACGGCCGGGGTCGAGCCGATGTTCTTCCTGATGGTGCTGGCGGGCCGGGTGCTCGGGCCCGGTTTCGGCTTTGTGCTGGGTTCGGTGGCGATGTTCGCCTCGGCGCTGCTGACCGGCGGCGTCGGCCCCTGGCTGCCCTTCCAGATGCTGACGATGGGCTGGGTGTCGATGGGCGCCGGTCTGCTGCCGGGGGCGGACCAACTGCGCGGACGCCGTGAGCTGGCACTGCTCGCCGCCTACGGTGCCGTCTCCGCGGTCCTCTACGGCCTGATCATGAACCTCCAGGGCTGGCCGTACCTCGCGGGCATGGCCTCGGGCGTCTCCTTCGTGCCGGGCGACCCGCTGGACCAGAACCTCGCCCGCTACGTCGCGTACTGCCTCGCCACCTCCCTGGGCTGGGACCTTCCGCGCGCCCTGGTCACCGTGGTCCTCACGGGCACGCTGGGCGGGCCGGTCCTGAAGGCCCTGCGCCGGGCCACCCGCCGCGCCGCCTTCGACGCCCCGGTGTCCTTCGAGGAGTCCCGCCCTACAGCCGCTGGATGATCGTCGCCGTCGCCAGTGCTCCGCCCGCGCACATGGTGATCAGCGCGAACTCCTTGTCCGCGCGTTCCAGTTCGTGCAGCGCGGTGGTGATGAGCCGGGCGCCGGTGGCGCCGACGGGGTGGCCCAGGGCGATGGCGCCGCCGTTCACATTGACCTTGGACAGGTCCTGGTCGAAGACCTGGGCCCAGGAGAGCACGACGGAGGCGAAGGCCTCGTTGATCTCGACGAGGTCGATGTCCTTGAGGGACATCCCGGCCTTGCCGAGCACCGCGCGGGTGGCGTCGATCGGGCCGTCGAGGTGGAAGTGCGGGTCGGAGCCGACCAGGGCCTGGGCGACGATGCGGGCGCGCGGCCGGAGCTTGAGGGCGCGGGCCATCCGCTTGGAGGCCCACATGATGGCGGCGGCCCCGTCGGAGATCTGTGAGGAGTTGCCGGCCGTGTGGACGGCGGTCGGCATGACGGGCTTGAGGCGGGCCAGCGCCTCCATGCTGGTGTCGCGCAGGCCCTCGTCGTGGTCGACCAGCCGCCACATGCCCTGTCCCGCGGCCTGTTCGTCCTCGGTGGTGGGGACCTGGACGGCGAACGTCTCGCGTTTGAAGCGTTCCTCGGCCCAGGCGGTGGCCGCGCGTTCCTGGGAGATCAGTCCGAGGGAGTCGACGTTCTCGCGGGTGAGTCCCCGGTTGCGGGCGATGCGTTCGGCCGCCTCGAACTGGTTGGGAAGATCGACGTTCCACTCGTCGGGCCAGGGCTTGCCGGGCCCGTGCTTGGAGCCGCTGCCGAGCGGTACCCGGGACATCGCCTCGACGCCGCAGCCGATGCCGACGTCGATCACTCCGCCGGCGATCATGTTGGCGACCATGTGGTTGGCCTGCTGGGACGAGCCGCACTGGCAGTCCACGGTGGTCGCGGCGGTCTCGTAGGGGAGGCCCATGGCCAGCCAGGCGTTGCGGGCCGGGTTCATCGACTGTTCGCCGGCGTGGGTGACGGTGCCGCCGACGATCTGTTCGACGCAGTCGGGCTGGATGCCCGTACGGGCGAGCAGTTCGCGGTAGGTCTCCCCCAGGAGATAGGCGGGGTGGAGGTTGGCGAGCGCGCCGCCGCGCTTGCCGATCGGGGTGCGTACTGCTTCGACGATGACGGGTTCCGCGGCCATGACTGACTCGTCCTCTCCTCGCGTCCGCGGGCGTCCCGGCACCCACGGAACAGAACTAGTACGCGTTCTAGTTCTGCGAACAGTCTCGTGAGCCGCCACCCGGGGCGCAAGGGGCATGCAACCCCCTTGTCCGGAACGGGAATCGCCGAGACCCTTGCCACTTATAGAACTCGTTACTACCTTCACCGCGACCCCACACCTGATGCCCCGTCAGATACTCGATGGCCCACGGACCAGGAGTCGCCGATGCCATGCCCAGCGCTGCCCGAGGGGTTCGACTTCACGGATCCCGACGTCTACCGGTCCCGCGTCCCGCTCCCCGAGTTCGCGCAGCTGCGGCAGACCGCGCCCGTGTGGTGGAACGCCCAGCCGCACGGCATCGCCGGCTTCGACGACGACGGCTACTGGGTCGTCACCCGCCATCAGGACGTCAAGGAGGTCTCCACCAGACCGGAGGTCTTCTCCGCGAACCTCAACACCTCGATCATCCGGTTCAACGCCTCGATGACCCGGGAGCAGATCGACGTCCAGAAGCTGATCATGCTGAACATGGACCCGCCCGAGCACACCAGGGTCCGCCAGATAGTGCAGCGCGGATTCACCCCGCGCTCCATACGGGCACTGGAGGACGCGCTGCGCCAACGGGCCGGCCACATCGTCACCCGGGCCCGGGCGAACGGCTCGGGGGACTTCGTCACCGACGTCGCCTGCGAGCTGCCCCTCCAGGCCATCGCCGAACTCATCGGCATCCCCCAGGACGACCGGGCCCGCATCTTCGACTGGTCCAACAAGATGGTGGCCTACGACGATCCCGAACTGGCCATCACCGAAGAGGTCGGCAGCAATGCGGCGATGGAGCTGATCTCGTACGCGATGAACCTCGCCGCGGCGCGCAAGGAATGCCCGGCCAAGGACATCGTCAGCCAGCTGGTGGCGGCGGAGGACGAGGGCAACCTCGGCTCCGACGAGTTCGGCTTCTTCGTGCTGCTGCTGGCGGTGGCCGGCAACGAGACCACCCGCAACGCCATCACCCACGGCATGCACGCCTTCCTCACCCACCCCGGCCAGTGGGAGCTGTACAAGCGCGAGCGCCCCGCCACCGCGGCCGAGGAGATCGTGCGCTGGGCCACCCCGGTGGTGTCCTTCCAGCGCACCGCCACCCAGGACACCGAACTGGGCGGCGCACAGATCAAGAAGGGCCAGCGGGTCGGGATCTTCTACTCGTCCGCCAACAACGACCCCGAGGTCTTCGACCACCCCGAGGTCTTCGACATCACCCGCGACCCCAACCCCCACCTGGGCTTCGGGGGCGGCGGACCGCACTTCTGCCTCGGCAAGTCGCTGGCCGTACTGGAGATCAACCTGATCTTCCAGGCCATCGCCGACGCCATGCCGGACATCGCGCTGGCGGGCGATCCCCGGCGGCTGCGCTCGGCCTGGCTCAACGGCGTGAAGGAACTCCAGGTGCGGTACGGCTGAGTCGGTGCTTCACGCGGCGCCCGGTGGTCGGCAGGGACCACCGGGCGCCGCCATATGTCCGAAAAGGGTTTGCCGCTCAACCTTGCCAGCCGTCAGGTGCAGACTTACATTCGAACTCACCAGTAAGTAACCGCGGGTAACCCGGACTTCCCCCCGCACGTGCCACGCCCGGTTCCCCTGCGCACCTCCACACAACGCTCCCCCCACATGTCGTGACAGCGCGCTCCACCGCTCTGACGAAGGGGACCCACACCATGCAGGACGCACACGGCAGACCCGTCACGGGACGCACCAGCTGGCGCAGGTTCGCCGTGCTGGCCGTCCCGGCCCTCGCCGGCACCGCGGCCCTGGGCATCGCCCTGGCCAACGGGGCGCTGGCCGCCTCGTTCGCCGTATCGGGACAGCAGTTCAAGGTGTCCGCCGACAGCCTCAAGGGCGACGGATTCGCCCAGTACGGCAGTGTGGACGCGAACGCCAGGGGAGATCTCCTGCCGGTCGCGGTCACCGCCATCAAGACGGCCCAACTCCACAACCTCTGCCAGTCGGTGGTCACCCACCTGCCCGTCATCGGTGACATCTCGCTCAACCTCAGCGCCGGTACGGGCAGCACGCCCGTCGAGGCCAGCAATCTGTTCGTGGACGCCACCCAGCTCTCCGGCCACGCGTCCTTCCACGCCATCGAGATCGGCCGGGACGCCTCCACGCTGGACAAGGGCCCGGCCAGCGCGCAGGGCATGCAGGACCTGTTCGCCCAGCAGGCCGACGACGTCAGCATCAGCAAGCTCCGGCAGACCGCCTGGGCGACCAATGCCGGCACCTTCAAGCTGACCGGCCTGCACATGAAGATCTCCAAGGGCACGAAGGAATGCTTCTGACCTGGCGGCGCTGGCGGACGGGACGGCCCTTCTGGGGCGGTCTGGCGGCCGTCGTCGCCGGCGCCGAGATCTGCGCCATCCCTCTGGCGCCCCTGAAGGTCATGCTGCAGCAGGGCATCGCCGGCATCCCGTCCGTCCTGATGGGACTGGTGATGATCCTGATGGGCCTCTCGGCGTGGTTCGCCCCGCACTACCGGGGGCTCGCGGGGGTGCTCACCGTCCTGTGTGCGGCGGCCGCACTGGTGATGTCCAACCTGGGCGGCTTCCTGATCGGCACGGTCATCGGGATCCTCGGCGGCTCGATGATCTTCGCCTGGCAGCCGACCGGGGTGGCGGAACCGCCGTCTCCGTGACCAACTCCCGTTGCGGGAGTCCCCTGTACAACCCCCTGTGCACCCCCTTGGAACCCCCTCCGGAACTTCTCTGGAACCCCTCTGGAACCCCCCTCTGGAAGGAACCCCACCATGACGCATGCTCAGGACCCCATGTCCGCCCGGCCCCGGGCCTCCCGCCCCTTCCGAACCTCCCGTACGTCCCGTAGGCGGGCGCTGGTCGTCGCCGGTGCCGGGATCGCCGCGGCGGTCGGACTGGCGGCGGGGGTGACCGGTCCGGCGATGGCGCAGCCGGCCGCAACCGCCGCTGCCACGACCGTGACCCCCGCCGGCCACGCCTTCACCGCCACCCTCAGCGGCAAGGCCACCTTCACCGCCGGATCGGTGACCGTGACCTGCACGACCTCGACGTCCAGCGGCCAGGTCCCGGCCGCGCCCGGCAACCACAACGACGCCGGGCCGGTGAGCAGTTCGACCACCCCCGCCACGTACGGCTCCTGTACGACGAGCATGCCCGGGGTGAGCGCGACCGTCACCACGACCGGCACCTGGGGCGTGGCCATGCAGAACGGGACACCGGTGACCGCCGGGCTGACCATCCCCTCGGGCGGGTTCGTGCTCAGGACCAGCGGTCTTGCGTCCTGCACGGTGACCGCGGCGCCCACCACGGCGGCCACCGTCAACGGCACCTGGACCAACGGGGCGCCGGCCACCCTGGCCTTCAGCAACGCTTCGGTGCCGGTGAAGGTGGTGGGCGGGTTCGGCTGCCCCACCAGTGCGACCAGTTCGACGTTCAACGCCACCTATCAGGTGCGCGACACCACCGATCCGGCGTCCTCGATCACCGTCACCGGGTGAGGCCGGCGGCCGCCACCGTCGCCAGGGCCACCAGCACCGTGGTGGCGCTCACGCACGCGGTGACCAGACGTCGCCTGAGGACCCGGTAGACCCCCTCGTATTCGGTCCGCAGACTCGCGCTGCGGACCGCAATACGCTGCAGATAGGCCCGCGAGGTCTCGTACTGGTCCTGGCAATAGCGGACCGCGACTTCCTGCCGCTGGGTGTCGGTGAGCCAGGGCAGTGCCGCGCAGAAGGCATCGGCGCGGGTGCGGGCGCGGTCCTTCTCCGCCTCCCAGAGCAGAAAGCCCTCGATTTCGTTGACGGCCCGGTCCAGCTCCCGTTCGCCGTCCCAGGTCCTTTCCGCACCGGTGCGGATGCGCTCGCTCATGCCCGGGCCTCGATTCCGCTGCCGGACCGGTCCTCGGTATCCGTCGCGGCCGTGAGTTCCCGGGCGACCTCCGGGTGGTGCAGATCGAATGCCGGGGATTCGGAACGAATGCGGGGCAGCGACCGGAAGTTGTGGCGCGGCGGCGGGCAGGACGTGGCCCATTCCAGCGAACGGCCGTAGCCCCAGGGGTCGTCGGTCTCGACCTTCTCGCCGTATTTCGCGGTCTTCCAGACGTTGTAGAGGAACGGCAGGATCGACAGTCCGAGGAGGAAGGAGAAGATGCTGGAGACGGTGTTGAGAGCGGTGAATCCGTCGGCCGCGAGATAGTCCGGAATACGGCGCAGCATGCCTTCCGCACCGAGCCAGTGCTGGACGAGGAACGTGCCGTGGAAGCCGATGAACAGCGTCCAGAACGTGATCTTGCCGAGCCGCTCGTCGAGCATCTTGCCGGTGAACTTCGGCCACCAGAAGTGGAAGCCGGAGAACATCGCGAAGACGACCGTTCCGAAGACCACGTAGTGGAAGTGCGCCACGACGAAGTACGAGTCGGAGATGTGGAAGTCCATCGGCGGCGAGGCCAGGATCACACCGGTCAGACCACCGAAGACGAAGGTGATCAGGAAGCCGACCGCCCAGAGCATCGGCGTCTCGAAGGACAGCGAGCCCTTCCACATCGTGCCGATCCAGTTGAAGAACTTCACACCGGTCGGAACCGCGATCAGGAACGTCATGAAGGAGAAGAACGGCAGCAGCACGCCGCCGGTGACATACATGTGGTGCGCCCACACCGTGACCGAAAGGCCGGCGATCGAAATCGTCGCCGCGATCAGACCGATGTATCCGAACATCGGCTTCCGGGAGAACACCGGGATGACCTCGGAGATGATGCCGAAGAACGGCAGCGCGATGATGTACACCTCCGGGTGTCCGAAGAACCAGAAGAGGTGCTGCCAGAGGAACGCCCCGCCGTTCGCGGCATCGAAGACGTGCGCACCGAATTTACGGTCCACCTCCAGGGCGAACAGCGCCGCCGCGAGCACCGGGAAGGCCAGCAGGACCAGCACACCGGTCAGCAGCACGTTCCAGGTGAAGATCGGCATCCGGAACATCGTCATGCCGGGCGCACGCATGCAGATGATCGTCGTGATGAAGTTGACCGCACCCAGAATCGTGCCGAATCCGGAGAAGGCCAGACCCATGATCCACATATCGCCGCCGATTCCCGGTGAATGCACCGCGTCCGAGAGCGGCGCATAGGCGAACCAGCCGAAGTCCGCCGCCCCTTGCGGGGTCAGGAATCCGCCCACCGCGATGAGCGATCCGAAGAGGTAGAGCCAGTAGGCGAACATGTTGAGCCGGGGAAAGGCGACATCGGGCGCGCCGATCTGCAGCGGCATGATCCAGTTCGCGAATCCGGCGAACAGCGGCGTCGCGAACATCAGCAGCATGATCGTGCCGTGCATCGTGAACGCCTGGTTGAACTGCTCGTTCGACATGATCTGGTGGCCCGGCCGGGCCAGTTCGGCGCGCATGAGCAGTGCCAGCAGCCCGCCGACGCAGAAGAACGCGAAGGCGGTGACCAGATAGAGCGTGCCGATCGTCTTGTGGTCGGTGGTGGTGAGCCACTTCACGGGGAGCTTCATGCCCCGTTGGTGTCCGGGAGGGCCGCCCTCCTCACCGCCAACCGGCCCGCGGGCGGGGCGAGAAGGGGTGGCATGTGTCACTCGGTACGGGTGTGAAGATCGAGGGCATGCCGGACACCAACGGTTCATGAGCACGGACGACGCCTTCGCCGAGGCCTATCGCGCGCACTACTGGGCGGTCAGCCGCTTCGTGGCGCGACGGCTGGACGGGCAGCCGCACGAGGTCGAGGAAGTGGTGGCGGAGGTCTTCTCCATAGCCTGGCGGCGCCGCACCGAGCTCCCCGAGTCCCCGCTGCCCTGGCTCTACGGAGTGGCCCGCAACTGCCTGTCCAACACGGTGCGCGGACTGAGCCGCTACCGGCGGCTGCTGAACCGCCTCGGCAACCACGAGGCGGCGCACCGGCGGCAGACCGTGGAGAGTCCGGACGCCGAGCGGCCCGGCTCCTGGGTGCACGAGGCACTGGCCCGGCTCTCGCCCGCCGACCAGGAGGTGCTGCGGCTGACCGCCTGGGAGGAACTGACCGTCGAGGAGCTGGCGGTGACCCTCGGGTGCGGCCAGGGCGCGGCGGCCATGCGGCTGCACCGGGCGCGCCGCCGGCTGCGCGCGGAGATCGACCGTACGCGGACGACGGTGTCCGCACGAGCAGGAGACGACGGCAATGGGGGCCGCAATGGGTGACGAACTGGAGCTGCTGCGCGCGGCCGATCCGGTACCGGCCGGCGCGGGGCGCTGGCGGGACCGCCCGCTGGACGCCCGCGCCGAAGCGGGCTTGGCCCGTCTGCTGCACCACACGCGCACCCGGCGGGCCGGGCGCCGGCTGATGCTGCGCGCGGAGGCGGCGGTGCTCGCGCTGGTGGCGGTGGTCTGCTTCCTGCTCTCCGACGCCGGCAGCACCCCCGCGGCCGCGGCGCCCGGCCCGCTCGTGCCGCACGCCGACACCCGGCCGGTCCCGCTGGCCGAACTCGCGCGCAGGGCCGAGGCCAGGGCCCGGGCGGCCGCTCCGGGGGACGGGCCGCACCGGGGCAGTCATGTGCAGAGCTGGTACCTGAGCATGCAGGAGGGGCCGGACGCGGCGCCGCCCGTCACCGTGCCCGAAGAACGCATCACCCGGTGGAACGCGGACGGCAGCGGCTCCGAACTGGTCGTGGCCACCGACCCCCGGCACCCGGGCCGGCCGGTCATCCACGACGCCGACGGCCACTGGCGGACCGTCAGCGACGGCAAGGTCCTGCACCGCAGGACCTACCCGGCGGGCTCCGAGGCGCAGCGCGGCGGCCTGGCCTCCCGTACGCGGCCGCCGACGGACCCGGCGAAGCTGCGCGCGCAGCTGGGGTGGCTGTACGGCGGGGCGGGCGGCGCCCGTACCGTCTCCCCCCTGTTGCAGGCGCTCTCTTCGTTCCGCGGGGAGTGGACCCCGGGTCCGCGCGAAACGGCCGCCGTCGTACGGATGCTGGCGGACGCCGGGGGCCTGCGTCCGGCCGGTTCGGTCACCGATCGGCTGGGGCGGCGCGGGGAGGCGTATGTGCACGACGGCGCGGGCCTGCGGCAGATGGTGATCCTCGACCCGCGGACCGGCGAACTGCTGGGCCTGGAGGAGACCTTCACCACGGACCAGCCGGACTTCAAGGTGAAGGCGGGACAGGTGATGTCGTACGAGGCGTGGCTGCCGTGACGGAGCGGCCGCGCTCCCGAGTGGCGGGGCGGCGCGGCATGGCGGATCCTTGAGGGGACGCGACGATCCCGTCTCGGCGCGGCGGTGCTGTGTGCCGCCGCGCCGTTTCGCGTATGGCCCGGCGGCGTACGCCCCGGCCCGGTCGGGCGGCCCTATCGAGTGACGCATGCCACAAAGCCGTGGACGGTTGCAGCCGATCCCCGCGAGATGGATCACAGACGAAGGTCCCTCACATTGCTCGGCAAAAGGGAGTTTCCCCTGCAAGGAGCGGGTATACGACCGCCTGCGCGGTCATCCGCGCACCGTCCGTGATGAACCGTTCTGCCCCTATGGTCGACCTTTGCCCCGCCGCTCGACGGCGGGCCTGCCCGTCGCTGCCATGGCGGGTCATGTCCCGCCACCCGGTGGCGGGCGGTTCCTGTAGTCGTCCAAGAGAGCGCAGGCGAGCGAACACGTGCCGACGAAGTCTCCCGTCGCACCCGGCCCCCGTCCCCCCATCGGCAGTCGTGCCGGTGCCGAGTCACCCGGTCTGCGACAGGACCGGCACGCAGCGCCGCAGCAGTCCTCCCCCGAGGTGACCGTCGTCGACCCCACGATGGTCAAGCGGGCGGTGTCGGCGGCCGCGCTGGGCAACGCGATGGAGTGGTTCGACTTCGGCGTCTACAGCTACATCGCGGTCACTCTCGGGCACGTCTTCTTCCCGTCCGGGAATCCGACCGCGCAGTTGCTGTCGACGTTCGGCGCGTTCGCGGCGGCGTTCCTGGTGCGTCCGATCGGCGGCATGGTCTTCGGGCCGCTCGGTGACCGGATCGGCCGCCAGAAGGTGCTGGCCATCACCATGATCATGATGGCGGTGGGCACCTTCGCCATCGGCCTGATCCCGTCGTACGCCACCATCGGCGTCGGCGCGCCCATCCTGCTGCTCGTCGCCCGCCTGGTGCAGGGCTTCTCCACCGGTGGCGAATACGGCGGCGCCTCGACCTTCATCGCCGAGTACGCGCCCGACAAGAAGCGCGGATTCCTGGGCAGCTGGCTGGAGTTCGGCACGCTGGCCGGTTACGTCGGCGGCGCCGGCCTGGTCACGTTGATGACCGCCCTGCTGTCCACCGAGGACCTCAACTCCTGGGGCTGGCGGATCCCCTTCCTGATCGCCGGCCCGATGGGCATCATCGGCCTCTACCTCCGGATGCGGCTCGAAGAGACCCCGGCCTTCGCGCAGTTGGAGAAGGAGGCGCGGACCAAGGAGAAGGAGCGCCGCGAGGCCGAGAAGCGGATCGGCATCCGCGAGATGGTCTTCGGCCAGTGGCGGTCGATGCTGCTGTGCGTCGGTCTGGTCCTGGTCTTCAACGTCACCGACTACATGCTGCTGTCGTACATGCCGAGCTATCTGACCTCGGAGCTGAAGTACGACGAGACGCACGGTCTGCTGGTCGTGCTCGCGGTGATGGTGCTGATGATGGTGGTCCAGCCGTTCGCGGGCCGGCTCTCCGACCGCTTCGGCCGTCGCCCGGTCATCGCCGCGGGCTGCGCCGGCTTCCTGCTGCTCTCGGTGCCCGCACTGCTGCTGATCCGGCAGGGGTCGCTGGCCGCCATCGCGCTGGGCATGGCCGCGCTGGGGCTGCTGCTGGTCACCTTCACCTCGACGATGCCGGCCGCGCTGCCCGCGCTGTTCCCGACCAAGGTGCGCTACGGCTCGCTGTCGATCGGCTTCAACATCTCGGTGTCGCTCTTCGGCGGTACCACGCCGCTGGTGGTCACCGCCCTGATCGGCGCGACCGGCAACAAGATGATGCCCGCCTACTACATGATGGCGGCGGCCGTGATCGGCGGCATCGCCGTCTGGCGGATGTCGGAGAGCGCCCGCAGGCCGCTGCCGGGCTCCCCGCCGGCCGTCGAGACCGCGGCCGAGGCCCGGGAGGCCGTACGAGCGGCCCGCTGACCGCACCCTTTCCTTCCTGAGCAGGGCCCGGCCGGAGACCTCCGGCCGGGCCCTCGCTGCGTCCTCGGGCCAGGGGTGGCCGAGGCGCGGCGCGGAGTACAGGGCGGGGGTACGGCAGGGGCGGGAACCGGCCACCCCCTCCCCACCGTCTGTGTCGACGCTGCCGGGGTGCCGTAGTGCCCGGGGTGCCGGGACGGCAAGCAGCCTGCCGGGTGCAGCGAGCAGCCTGCCCGGGCGAGAGGCCCAGGTCGGACATGGTGCAGGAAGAGGGGCGGGGGACGACATGGCTCTGGCGACGGTCCGGCCACGGGCGCGACGGGTGGCGGCGCGGGCCGGCGGACGGCGGCGGGCGCACCGGCAGGCGCTGCTGGTGGTCCTGATGCTGCTGGCCGTCCAGCTGGTGTCGCTGGCGCGCCCGGCGTACGCCTGTGGGTGCGGGGCGATGGTGCACGACCCGAAGACCACCATGGCCGTGGGCCGGGAGACCTCGGTCGTGCGCTGGGACGGCAGGACCGAGCAGATCGTGATGAGCCTGCAGGTGAACGGCACCGCCCCCGACGCCGCGTGGATCATGCCCGTACCGCACCGGGCCACGGTGAAACTGGGGGATCCGGCGCTCTTCGACCGGCTCGCCACGCTGACCGAACCGGCCGTCGCGCAGCGCCACTACTTCTGGCCGCACGGTGGCGACTGGCCCTTCGGGCACAACGGGGACGCCGCCGAGGCCCCGCCGCCGTCGGCGGGCAGCCCCGGCGTCGGGGTCGTCGGCCGCGAGCGGCTGGGCCCGTTCGATGTCGCCCGGCTGACCGCCACCGACCCCGGCGCACTGCGCACCTGGCTGAAAACCCATGGTTTCCGCCTCCCCGCCCCCCTGGCGAGCGCCCTCCGCCCCTACGTCTCCCAACACTGGGAGTACGTCGCGATCCGCCTGGCCCCCGCCGAACGGGACCGCACGCTCTCCGGCACCCTCGATCCCCTGCGGCTGACCTTCGCCAGCGCCCGGCTCATCTACCCGATGCGGCTCTCCGCCCTGGCCACGACCCCACAATCCCTGGGCCTCTACGTCCTCGCAGCGCACCGGATGGAGCCGCGCAGCACGATCGGCGGCTCCCGCCCCGAGGTCTTCTTCGCCGGCCGCATCCACCCCGAGGGACCCCTGCGGGACCTCGCCGGCAGCCACCCGGCCTTCCTCACCGCGATCGACCAGAGCTTCCCGCAACCGCACCGCATCACCGGCGACCACGAACTGCTCCGTACCGCCCACGACACCCCGTTCCGGCGGGTCCGATACGAGTACGCGCTGCTGAAGGTGGCCGGCGTCCCGGCCTGGATCGTGACGGTCGCCGGGGCCCTGCTGCTCCTCCAGGCAGCAGCGGCAGCCCTGGCCCTGTCGGTCGCCGCCCGCAGGCGCCGCCGCATGCCCCCCGCCACCGGGTGAGCGCACCGAGCAGCCGCCCGACCGCCCCTTACGCCGCCTTGTCCGCCCCGTACGGCACGATGGGGCCATGAGCATCGTGAAGATCAACGTCCTGACCGTCCCCACCGAACAGCGCGAGGTCCTGGAGAAGCGCTTCGCCTCCCGCGCGGGCACGGTGGACTCCTCGGACGGCTTCGAGTGGTTCGAGCTGCTGCGCCCGGTGGAGGGCACCGACAACTACCTGGTGTACACGCGGTGGCGTGACGAGGAGTCATTCCAGGCGTGGATGGAAGGGCCCATGAAGGCAGCGCACCAGGGCGGCGGCGACCAGGCCGGCGGCGAGCGGCCGAAGCCCGCTGCCAGCGGCTCCACCCTGTGGTCCTTCGAGGTCGTTCAGCAGGCGGCTCCGAAGAAGGCGTGACCGAACTGACCGCCGCTTCCGACCTGACCGTCACCAACCCGACCGCCGGGGTGGGGCGGGCGGCAACCGGTGAAGTGACGCGAATGAAGTGACGTGAACGGACGACCAGGACCTCTTGGCAGCACCGCGGTGTCGAAAGCCCGCTGCGCCAAGAGGTCCTGTCATGCATGTCCCGTCGTCATGATCCGGTGGCCGCACCGATGATGAGGAGGACCAAGAAGATCGCGTACCCGACGCAGCCGATGATGCCGGTCACCAGCCCCGCTATGGCCAGGCCGTCGCCCTTTTGCCGGGTGCGCTGTATCTCGCTGCGCGCTCTCGTGGCCAGGACGATCGCAAGCGGCCCCGTGACGATGCCTATGAAAGGTATGACCAGGGACGCGATTCCGGTAACCATGGAAGCCACAGCTTTACCGCTCGTCGGCTGTGGTTGGTATTGCGGATACGGAGCAAACTGCCCCGGCGGGTACTGCTGCGGATACTGCTGCTGAGTAGGTCGGTTCCGAGGATCCTGGGGCTGCTCGGTGCTCATGGCGCTCTTTCCTACTTCCGTGAGGCCTTTTCCGCCCTTCCCCCCTGCCGAAAACAGATAGGTATGCGCTCTTACGACCGTCTCTCGGGGATACCGGTCGTGCAACTTGATCGCATGACCGGTCTTCGCAACCGGTCGTCCCACCCTCAACCGGTCCGGTCCGCAATTCCGTTGCGGCCGGTCCGGTCCCGCCCGCAACAATGACGCCATGAGCGACGCCGCCACCCTCCGGACTCCCACTCCCACTCCCCCTTCCACTTCCTCTCCCTGGACCATCTCCCCCGAGCCGGTCGATTCGCCGGACGCGCGGGCGCTGCTGCGGGAGTACTACACCGAAGTGGCGGACCGGTACTTCACGCTGCACGAGGACCGTCTCTCGACACCGCAGGAGATCGACGAGGGGGTGGCGGAGTACCCGGCGGCAGACCTCGCGCCGCCGCACGGCGTGCTGTTGGTGGCCCGCCACGGCGGTGAGACGGCGGGCTGCGCCGGCGTACGGCTCCTGGACGCGGGCACGGCCGAGCTCAAGCAGATGTTCGTGCGGCCCGGCGCGCGCGGCCTGGGCGGCGGTGGCGAGCTGCTCATGGCCGCCGAGGCGGCCGCGGCCCGGCTGGGTGCGGAGCGGATCCGGCTGGACACCCGCCTGGACCTGACGGAGGCCATCGCGCTCTACCGGCGGCACGGTTTCGTCGAGATCGCTCCGTACCACGACGACATCTACGCGGAGATCTTCTTCGAGAAGCGCCTCGACAGCGGCGAGGACAGCCACGGCGGCCACAACAGCAACACCCGCCACAGCAGCGACACCAGCGCCAGCAGCGACAGCAACGGCGCCTCGCCCGGGGGTCGTCACTCCGCCTAGCGGCTCACCGCGCGCGGTCCGGTGGCCGGGGCGGCCGGGGGGAGGCGGCGGGGCGCGGCACCGGCCGCCGGGCCTGGCCCACGTACGGCTCCTCCGCGTCCGAGCCGCACAGCTCCGCCGTCAACTCCCGTACCAGCTCGGTGAGGTCGGTGGGCCGGTCCTTGGTCCACCAGTCCCCCAGCATCTCCGCCAGCGACTCCTGGCGGGCCGCCGACAGCCGCTCCGTGACCTCCCGCCCCCGATCGGTCAGCAGCATCAACAGCCCGTCGCGGGTGGCCAGTCCGCGTTCCTCGACCTGGCGGACGCTCTCGGCGAGCACGCCGAGCGGGACGGTGGTGCGTTCGGCCAGCAGCCCCGGTTCGACCGATCCGTAGCGGTGGATGCGCAGGAGCAGCCAGCTGGCGGCCGGTTTGAGGTCGAGGCCGGCCCGCTCGGTGATCTTCTCGTAGATGTGCTTGCGCCCTTCCATGCTGCCGAGTTTGGACAGCGCACGGGCGCACTCGTCGCGGGACGACCGCTCGACGGGGTTGGACGACAGCACCTCGGTGGTGTCCGGGGCGGTCACGCTGCTGCGCAGCGGCTCCTCCTTGAGGAACCAGGCCAGCACGAACGCCACGAAGACGACCGGCACGGCGTAGAGGAAGACATCGGTGATCGAGTTCGCGTAGGCGTGCAGCACACCGGCCGCCTGCCGGGCCGGCAGCCGGGCGACGGTGCGCGGGTCCTGGGCGATCTTCGCCGGGTCGACGCCGGGCGGCAGTTGCTGTCCGGCCAGTGCGGCCGCGATCCGCGGTCCGAGCTTGTTGGCGAAGACCGTGCCGAAAAGGGAGACGCCGAACGAGGCACCGATGGAGCGGAAGAACGTCGCGCCGGACGTGGCGACGCCGAGGTCCTGATAGGCGACGGCGTTCTGCACGATGAGCACCAGCACCTGCATGACCAGGCCGAGTCCGAAGCCGAAGACGAAGAAGTAGCCGCTCATCTCGGCGACGCCGCTGGACGGGTCGAGCCGGTGCAGGAGCAGCAGTCCGAGCATCACCACGGCGGTGCCGGCGATCGGGAAGACCTTGTAGTGGCCGGTGCGGCTGACGATCTGGCCGGACGCGGTGGACGAGAGCAGCATGCCGAACACCATCGGCAGCATGTGCACACCGGACAGCGTCGGTGACACACCCTGGACGATCTGCAGGAACGTCGGCAGGTACGTCATCGATCCGAACATCGCGAAGCCGATGACGAAGCCGATGACGGCGGTGAGCGAGAACGTGCGCAGCCGGAACAGGCGCAGCGGAATGACGGGTTCGGCGGCCCGGCGCTCGATGAGGACGAAGGCCCCCAGGAGGACGACGCCCAGTGCGCCGAAGCCGATGATCTGCCAGGAGAACCACGGGTAGCTGACGCCGCCGAGCGAGGTCATCAGGACGAAGCAGGCGGCGACCGCGGCGATGGTGACGGTGCCGAGGTAGTCGATCCGGTGCGGGGTGCGGTCGCTCGGGATGTGCAGGACGGCGGCGATCACGGCGAGCGCGACGATGCCGATGGGGACGTTGATGTAGAACACCCAGCGCCAGCTGAGGTGGTCCACGAACAGCCCGCCGAGCAGCGGTCCGAGGACGCTCGTGGCGCCGAAGACCGCGCCGAACAGCCCTTGGTACTTACCGCGTTCGCGGGGCGGCACGATGTCGCCGACGATCGCCATCGACAGCACGATCAGACCGCCGCCGCCCAGTCCCTGGACGGCCCGGAACGCGATCAGCTCGCCCATGTTCTGCGCGATGCCGCACAGCACCGAGCCGATCAGGAAGATCACGATGGCGGCCTGGAACAGCTTCTTGCGTCCGTATTGGTCACCGAGCTTGCCCCAGAGGGGCGTCGCTGCCGTCGAGGCCAGCAGGTAGGCGGTGACCACCCAGGAGAGGTGGTCGAGGCCGCCGAGTTCGCTGACGATCGTGGGCAGCGCGGTGGCGACGATGGTCTGGTCGAGCGCCGCGATGAGCAGGCCGAGCAGCAGCGCGCCGATCGCGACGAGAACCGTCCGCTGCGACCGGCGCTCTCCCGGGACGGCAGGAGCGCTGGTGTCCGGCGCCATGTGCGTCTCCTTCGTTGCGGGTACGGCGGTTCGGGTCCGGGTGCCCGCCTTCCGGGCTTCCAGACGTCTTCCGTCGCGTTCCATGGTGGGCGGTTCCGGGCGATATGGCCCGCCGAGCGGTGATCGGCATCCGTCGTCGGCCGGCGGACACCTCGGGTATGCCGGCCGGATGTCCGCGAGCACCTGCGCGGGCGCGGCAGCGTCTGGATAATCGCTGCCTGTTCGGGCCTCCAGGGAGGAGCGCACTCGTGACGGCATTACGGACCTGCCCGCACTGCTTGGCCCCCGTACGGAGCAACGGCCGGCCCACGTGCCTGTGTGCGGCGGCCGATGCGGACGACTTCGATCCGCTGCGCGTACGGCCGTACGTGTCCTTGCCGGAGGAGGCACCGCCCGACGGGACGCGAACCATCCACGGGCCGACCGGCTCCCCGCCGGGGACCGGCTACGGGAGGGACTCCGAGTACGGTGCGGGGCCGCCGGACCGGGGAGCGGCGGACGCATGGGAGGACTTACCCGGGGTCGACGCCGCCGTGCACATAGCGAACGACCCGCCGTCCCTCCCCGCCGCCTCCGCCTCGGAGCCCTTGGTGCCCCGAGCCCGCCGCCCGGCCGGACCGACCTCGCGGACGTACCGCTCCGCCCCCGAGGCTCCGCCCCCGCCCGATCCCCCGTCCCTCGCGCTTCCGCCGGCTGCCCGCCCGCGCCACCGCCGGCGCGCACTGCCCGCCGCACTGGTCGCGGCCGGCGCGGCGGTGGCCGCCACCGCCGTCCTGATCAGCACCGATGCGCTGTCGGGCGGCAAACAGGACCGCGCCGCCCCACCCGACCACGGCACCGTCGCCCCCACCGCCGCCTCCCCCACCGGCGGGGCCCCTTCCGCCACCCGGAACGACACCCCCGCTCCCCCGTCCCCCCACCGCTCGCCCTCCTCCGGCGCCACCGGCATCGGCACGCCCGAGGCCACCGTGAAGCTCTCCCGTACGGCCGCGCCGCCGTCCCCGCCCGCGCCCACCAGGGCCTCCGGCAGCGTCACCGACTCCCCCCGTGGCGACGACCCGAGCGCCGCTCCCACCGGGCCGATCGTGCTGCGCGAGGGTTCCAGCGGCCCGGAGGTGACCGAGCTCCAGGGGCGGCTGCGTCAGCTCGCCCTCTACCCGGGTACCGGGGACGGCCGGTACGACGCGGACGTACGGGACGCCGTCTCGCGCTACCAGCGGGCCTACCGCGTCACCGGCGATCCGGACGGCGTCTACGGCCCCCGAACCCGGCAATCACTGGAGGCCCGCACCCGGAAGCCGTAGGGAGCCGGGCGGTCGGCCGGGCCGGGCCGGGCACCCCCGGTTGTCGCACCGCTCCGCATTTTGTATCGTGAGAAAACAAAGTGGTTCCGCCCGCACTCCCTGACCGGCGGGCGGAGCCGCTTGTCCTCCCTGCGCCCGTACGGTTCCGCGCCGCCCGAGCGCACGTAGTGCCCAGGAGCTCCCGCCGATGACGGCCACCACCACGCTCACCGCCCGCGCCCTGCTGCTCGACATGGACAGCACGCTCGTGAACTCCGAGGCCGTCGTGGAGCGCTGCTGGCGCCGCTGGGCGGCCGAGCAGGGGCTGGGCGCGGACGAGGTCCTCGCGGTCGTCCACGGCCGCCAGGGATGGGCCACGATGGCCGCACTGCTCCCGGACCGCCCGATGGAACTCAACCTGGCGGACAACCGCCGGATGCTGGCGCAGGAGACCGCCGACATGGACGGCGTGGTGCCGGTCCCCGGCGCGCCCGCCTTCCTGGCCGCCCTCGCGGACCTGCCGCACGCCCTGGTGACCTCCGCCGACGTCCCGCTCTCGGACGCGCGGATGGCGGCGGCCGGGCTGCCGATGCCCGCCGTGCGGATCACCGCGGAGAGCGTGAGCGCCAGCAAGCCGGATCCGGAAGGCTTCCTCAAGGGCGCCGCCGAACTGGGCTTCGCCCCCGAGGACTGCCTGGTCTTCGAGGACTCCGAGGCGGGCATAGAGGCGGGCCGCGCGGCCGGCATGCGGGTGATCGGCGTCGGCGACCGCGCCGCGGCGTACGCCCCCACCGCCCACGTCCGCGACCTCACCCACCTCCGCGTCGAGGCGCTTCCGGACGGGCGCATCGCGGTCCACGTCGAGGGCTGAGGCCCCCGCCTCCGGCCGAGGGCTTTGGCTCGCTCGGCCACGCCCCCCACCCCGGCCCGCAGGCCTCAGGCCGCCAGTGCCTCGTAAAGGCTGAACGCCGCCAGCAGGGCCATCACGCCCGCCGCGATCTTCGTGATGAGCCTGAGCGGGACGTGCTTCATGAGCGTGCGGCCGCCCAGGATGCCGAGCCCGGCCACCGCCCACAGACCCAGCACCGCGCCCACGCCGACCGACAGCGGGTCGTCGTAACGGGCCGCGAGGTTGGCGGTCATGATCTGGGTGAGATCACCGAACTCGGCCACCAGGATCATCATGAAGCCCGCCCCGGAGACCTTCCAGAAGCTCTGGTCGGCGGGCGTGGCCACGTCCTCCTCGTCGTCGTCCTTCTTGAAGAGCAGTACCGCCGCGCCCACCAGGAAGAGCACCCCGACCACGCCCTGGACGACGCGGTGCGGGAGCAGGGTGAGCACGCTGCCCGCCGCGATCGCGAGCGCGACGTGCAGCAGGAAGGCGGCGGCGACCCCCGCGAAGACGTACGAGGCGCGGTAACGGGTGCCGAGCATCAGTCCGGCGAGGGCGGTCTTGTCGGGCAGTTCGGCGAGGAAGATGACGCCGAAGACGACGGCGGCGACGGTCAGGCTGAACACGGGGTGGAATACCTCGATCGGTTGGGCCGCACCAAAAGGGGCCCGGGAAAGGGGTCGCTTCGGCACGGCAGCGTCGGACACTGCGGCCGAAGGTCTCGCTGGCGCGCTGCGTACCGCCTCGCGGCATTCGCATCGCGCTCCGGGCGCCGGCCCCCCACGAGGGAGGGCAGTATGTCGACGGTCCGGCGGAGAGCTACTCCCCTTCTGCTGTCCTCAAGGGTACGCGGTGCAGCAGTCCGCGCGCGACCAGCTCCAGCACCACCGCACAGGCCGCCGCCTGCACCGCCAGCAGGGCGACGAGCACGAACAGCTGCACCGCGCCCGCCTGTACGGGCGAGGCGCCGCCCAGCAGCATGCCGACGAACGCCCCGGGAAGTGTGACCAGCCCCACGGTGCGGGTCTGGTCGAGCCCCGGCAGCAGCGCGTCCGACGCGGCCGGGCGGGCGACCTCCATCCGCGCGTCGCGGTCCAGCAGCCCCAGCGCGAGCCCCGCCTCGAACTCGCCGCGCCGGGTCTCCAGCTCGTCCAGCGCCCGCCGCCCGCCCAATACGGTCGCGGTCAGCGCGCCGCCGATGAGGATGCCGGTGACGGGGATGAGGCTGAGGCCCCGCGGCGGCACCAGACCGGTCGCCAGCAGCAGCCCGACGACCGGGACCACCCCGGTGGCGATCGGCACGGCGGCCCACCACCAGGTGCGGTTCTGGGTGATCCGGCGGCCCGCGGTCCGTACCGCGACCGCAAACATCAGCACCAGGAAGCACAGCAGCCACGGAAGTGCGCGCACCACCCAGCCGATGAGGTAGGAGACCGCGGCGAGTTGCGCGGCCGCCCGTAGTCCGGCGACCGCGATGGCCCGGCCATGGCCGAGATGCGACAGGCCGGCGACGGCCACGGCGGCGACCAGGAGGACGGCGAGGACGACCCCGAGGGTGGTATTGACCGGCAGCAGCACGCGCTCACTGTAGGGCGGGCGGGAGCGGACGCGGGCACCTCGGCCGACGCCGACACCTCAGCGGGCCAACCGAAGCGCCGTCGCGCACACCGACCGGAGCGCCGGCGTCCACGCCAACCGGAGTGCAGTCACGCACTTATGGCGGTTCATCAGCTCTTGATCTGTCGTGAGCATGTCGTCACTCTGTTACCTGGTGCCCACCCCATGGCAACCCCACCTCACCACCATGGGCCCGCACCGCAGTCAACTTCCCCCCACTCCAAGGGAGTTCCGATGGCAAAGACCGTGTCGAAGGTCTACGCGCGTCGAGTGTCCATCGCCGCGGGTTCGGCCGTGGCGCTGTTCGGCACGCTGGTGCTGAGCGGACAGTCCGCCCAGGCCGCGCCGCCCAGCCCGCCGAGCGCGGCCACCGCCCGTACGTACCTCGCCCAGATCAAGCAGCAGCCCGAGGGGCCGCAGGACGGCTACAGCCGCGCCAAGTTCCCGCACTGGATCGACCAGGGCAAGAGCTGCAACACCCGTGAGGTGGTGCTCAAGCGCGACGGCAAGAACGTGCACCAGGACGGCAGCTGTGCGGCCGTGAGCGGCACCTGGGTCTCGCCCTACGACGGTGCGACCTGGACCAAGGCGTCCGACGTCGACATCGACCACGTCGTCCCGCTGTCGGAAGCCTGGAAGTCGGGCGCCGCGAAGTGGACCACCGCCCGCCGCCAGGCACTCGCCAACGACCTGACGCACTCCCAGCTGATCGCGGTCACCGACAACGTCAATCAGGAGAAGGGCGACAAGGACCCGGCGAAGTGGCTGCCGCCGAAGACGTCGTACCGCTGCCAGTACGCCCGGATGTGGGTCTGGGTGAAGCACGAGTACGGCATGACCGCGGACTCCGCGGAGAAGGCCGCCCTGAAGAAGATCCTGGACCGCTGCTGAGGCCCCTGGGACGACCCTGGACGGCCGTCACCGCCCGCCGACCCGACACCCGGTCGGCGGGCGCTTCCGGTGGGCGTTCCCGGCGAACCGGGGCGACCTGCCCGGCCATCGGTCACCGTCCTGTGGAACCGGTGTGATTCTCGGCGCACCCGGGTGCCGCGGCGGCGCTGCGGGCGGTGATGATGGGGCGCACCTCGTCGCCCGCACTCTCGGGCGGCCGCGCCCGCGCGCCGGCCGTCCACCGCCCCAGGGAGAGGCCCCTCTTGGCCGCCGACCACATCCCCGACCGCCGCCCCCGCCCCGTCGCCGCCCTCGCCGTCGTCGGTGCGGGGCCGCGCGGGACGAGCGTGCTGGAGCGGATCTGCGCCTCGGCCGCCGAACTGGCCCCGGGCGCCCGGCTGACCGTTCACCTCGTCGATCCCGCCCCGCCCGGCGCCGGCCAGGTATGGCGCACCGCCCAGCCGCCCGAGCTCCTGATGAACACCGTCGCGTCCCAGGTCACGCTCTTCACCGACGACAGCGTCGAGTGCGCCGGCCCGATACGCACCGGTCCGAGCCTGTACCACTGGGAGGGGTGCGAGCTCGGACCGGACGACTATCCGGGGCGCGCGCTGTACGGGCGCTATCTGGAGTGGGTCTTCCGCCGTACGGTGCGCACCGCCCCGGAAGGGGTGACCGTCGACGTCCACCGGGCCCGCGCGGTACGGCTGACCGAGGCCCCCGACGGATCACAGTCGCTCACCCTGGACGACGGCCGGACCCTGCACGGCCTGGGCGCCGTGATCCTCGCCCAGGGCCATCTGCCCACCCGCGCCGGGCCCGAGGAGCAGCGGCTGGCCGCGTACGCCGCCGGACACGGCCTGCGCTACCTGCCGCCCGCCAACCCGGCCGACCTCTCCGCCGACCTGGAGGCGCTGGCCCCCGGCCGCCCGGTGATCCTGCGCGGCCTCGGCCTCAACTTCTTCGACCACATGGCGCTGCTGACGACGGCCCGCGGCGGCCGGTTCGTCGCCGGCGCGGACGGCCGGCTGCGGTATCTGCCGTCCGGACGCGAGCCGCGGCTGTACGCCGGGTCCCGGCGCGGCATTCCGTACCACGCGCGCGGTGACAACGCGAAGGGCGCGCACGGCCGCCATCTGCCGCTGCTCCTGACGCCGGACGTGATCGCCGCCTTCCGCAAGCGCGCGGACTCCGGCGATCTGCCGGACTTCCTGACGGAGGTCTGGCCCCTGGTGGCGAAGGAAGTGGAGACCGTCTACTACGAGGCGCTGCTGGCCCGGCGCGAGGCGACGGCCCCGCGCCGGGCCACGCGTTCCGACGACCCCCAGGGCTCCGGCGACTCCGCCCCCTCCCGGGACCACGCTGAGGACCCCGCCCCCGCCCGGTACCGCTTCCGTGAGCGCTTCCTCGGTACCGCACACCGCGGCGCCGAAGAGGCCGCCGTATTGGACGAGTTCGGCATCGCGCCCGCCGACCGCTGGGACTGGCACCGGATTTCCCGGCCGCACACGGAGCACGGTTTCGCCGACCGCGCCGCCTTCCGGAAATGGCTGCTGGACCATCTTCGGGAGGACATCGCGCACGCCCGCCAGAACAACGTCTCCGGGCCCGTCAAGGCGGCCCTCGACGTCCTGCGGGACCTGCGCAACGAACTGCGGCAGATCGTCGACCACGGCGGACTGGCCGGCGCCTCCCGCCGCGATCACCTGGACCGCTGGTACACCCCGCTCAACGCCTTCCTGTCCATCGGGCCGCCGCGCCGCCGGACAGCGGAGATGGCGGCCCTCATCGAGGCAGGCGTGCTGGAGGTGGTCGGCCCCGGGATGGCGGTCCGAACGGGCGCCGCGGACGGCAACGGCCCCGGTTTCACGGCCGCTTCCCCGGACGTACCCGGGTCGGAGGTGACGGCGACGGCGCTGATCGAGGCCCGGCTGCCGGAGCCCGACCTGCGGCGCACCGGGGACGCGCTGCTGTCCCGGCTGCTGGCCGACGGCGGTTGCCGGCCGCACACCGTGGACGGCTACGAGACCGGCGGTCTGGACGTGACGCCGAGCCCGTACCACCTCGTCGGGGCGGACGGGCGGCCCCATCCGCGGCGGTTCGCGGTCGGGGTGCCGACGGAGGGCGTGCACTGGGTGACCGCCGCGGGGGCCCGCCCGGGGGTGGGTTCGGTGACGCTGGCCGATACGGACGCGGTGGCCCGGGCCGCGCTGAGGGCCACGCTGACCGGCCGGGAGACGGCTGGTGCGGACCGAAGATCACGTTTGACCAAAGGTTGAACTTGCAAGTATAGGTTAGGTACCCCTAACCTATGCTCCGCGGTTCCCATCGTCCCCAGAAACCGTAGGAGCTCCCCACATGTCAGCACCGCTGAACTCGTTCACCCAGAGAGCGACGCCGCACGCGCTCGCACTCTTCCGCGTCGTCGTCGGCCTGCTCTTCGCCTGCCACGGCGCCTCCTCGCTATTCGGCGTCCTGGGCGGCGCGATGGGCCAGGGCGGCACCGTCCCCACCGGCGCCTGGCCCGGCTGGTACGCCGCCGTGATCCAGCTGGCCGGCGGCATCCTGGTGCTGTTCGGCCTGGGCACCCGCGCCGCGGCGCTGATCAGCTCCGGTTCGATGGCGTACGCGTACTTCTCCGTCCACCAGGGCAGCGCGCTGTGGCCGATCCAGAACGGCGGTGAGGCGTCGGCGATGTTCTGCTGGGCCTTCCTGCTGATCTTCTTCACCGGCCCCGGCGCCTGGGCGCTCGACCGCGTCTTCTTCGGCGACCGCGACCAGGAGCCGGCCCCGGCCGCCCAGGGGGAGCCCTCCGCCATCTGACGCCCCCGGGGCAACAGCTGCGCCTGCTTTCACGGCCCGTACGGCACCTTCGCCGTACGGGCCGCGGCGTATGCGGGCGTACGGGCCGTGGCGTATGTATGCGTACGAGCCACGGCCTTTGCGCGCCCCGCGGGCGGGGCCGGACATCCCGGCCGAAACGGCCAGGCGTACGCTGTATGGCCGTAAAGCCGCCCCTGCCGCACCGAGCGACGTCGCGGCGGGGTTCGGACCGGGAGAAGGACGTTGTTGGAAAGCCTGGGGTCCCTCAGCGGCACCCCTTGGTTGTATGTGATCGTCAGTCTTTCGATCCTGCTCGATGTGTTCGTCCCGATCCTGCCGAGTGGCGTCCTGGTGATCGCCGCGGCCACTACGGCCGCCGGCACCGCGGCCACGGGCACCACGGCCGCGAGGACCACCACCGCCGGCGACGCGGTCGAGATGGCCTCGTCCGTCCACGGGGGCACCCACCTCACCGAGGTCATCTCCCTGGTGGTCTGCGCGGCCACCGCGTCGGTACTGGGCGACATGGTCGCCTACCGGCTCGCCTGGCGCGGCGGCGACCGCTTCGACCGGGCCATCAGCCGCTCCCGGCGCCTCACCGCCGCGCAGGAACGCCTCGGCGCGGCGCTGACCCGCGGCGGTGGCGGCCTCGTCGTACTGGCCCGCTTCGCCCCGGCCGGACGGTCCGTGGTCAGCCTCGGTGCCGGCGTCGCGCACCGTACGGTCCGCGAGTTCCTCCCCTGGTCCGCACTGGCCGGCCTGGCCTGGGCGGCGTACAGCGTGAGCCTCGGCTACTTCGGCGGCCACTGGCTCGGCACGTCCTGGATGAGCACCGCACTCTCGGTCGTCGCCCTCTTCGCCGCCGGATCGGCCGCCGCCTATCTGGTGCGCCGCCCGCAACGCCGGACCGCCCACTGAGGTGAGGACGAGGGGCGGGCGGCAAGGGCGAAGCCCCGGGCCTCGGGCAGCGGCCGGCCGGTCGAGGCGCGCCCGCCCGCACGGGCGTCCTGGCACGTTGTCAGACCCTGCTGCGACGATGAAGGACATGACCAGCAGCACCGACGACGCACCCGGGCCGGCCGCCGCAGCAAGCCGGTCCACCGCGGCCCGGCCCGCCTGGCACGTCCGCCCGGAAACCGCCGCGGACATACCGGGCGTCCGCCGGATCAACCTCGCGGCCTTCGAGACGGCCGAAGAGGCGGACCTCGTCGATGCCCTGCGCCTCGACCGGTCGGCCTGGCTGCCCGGGCTCTCGTACGTCGCCGACGCCCCGGACGGCACCCTGGTCGCCCATGCCCTGCTGACCCGCTGCCATGTCGACGGCGTACCCGCCGTCGCGCTCGCCCCCTGCGCGGTGCTTCCCGGGCACCAGAAGTCCGGTGCGGGCAGTGCCGTGATCCGGGCGCTCCTCGAAGCGGCGCGCGAGGCCGGCGAGCGCACCGCGATCGTGCTCGGCCACCCGCCGTATTACCCACGCTTCGGCTTCGCCCCGGCCGCGAGCCGGTTCGGCATCCTTCCCCCACAGCCCTGGCCGGACGAGGCCTTCCTCGCGCTCTCCCTCGACGGCTCCACACCCCCGCGCGGCACGGTCCGCTACGCCACCCCCTTCGGCATCGACTGACCGAGGCGGCACCGATACGGAGTAGAGTCGAGCGTCACAGCCCACCCAACCGCCACCCGCGTACGCGGCCACATCAGCACGGCCGACCGCCGCGAGTGGGGCAGGTGGCGCCCGTCGGCGCCCCACGGGCCGGGTCCGAACCACACACGCGAGGCACATTCGGTGAACCAACCGCCGGTCGTCCACTGGACCGAGGCCGACCAGCCCCGTTCCGCCCGTTGGCACTCCGAGAACGGCTCCCCGCCACCCCGCCGCCTCGTCATCGCCGACGACCGGACCCGGGCCGACGACGCCTACAAGCTCGCCTGTGAGGGCACCGCCCTGCTGTGGCGCGGCGACTTCCACAACGCCCGCCAGCTCCTGACGGCGATGGCCCGCCGCATCGACCGCCGCCCCCGCAAACCGCTGCCCGCCGATGCCACCCAGGCATTCCATGTGCACCGCGCCGCGCAGAACCACCGCGCCCGCATCCTGGGCATGCTGCTGATCCCCCTCGATGCGTCGTACGCCGTCCCCCTGCACCGCGCCCCCGACGTCCGCGAGGCCTGCACCAACGCCTATGGGGCCCCTGCGCAGGAGCCCCTCCCGGCTGCGCCCACGACGCCGGATGAGCCCGCCACCCCGGATGAGCCCGTCGGCGCGGGCGAGGCCGCGGGCGAGGACGCGGCCACGGATGCAGACACGGCCAGGAACGCGGACTCGACCACCGCCACGACCACGGACGCAGGCACGACCACGGCCGCGAACCCCACCGCCTCCCTCGTCTCCCTCCGTGAACTCCTCGCCCTGATCGGCGCCAACGAATGGCGCAAGAAGGGCGTGGAGATCCCGGCACTGGGCGGCGACCGCATCTATCCCCACTACGGCGTCTTCTCCCCGGCCCGCGGCGAGTACGTCGACCTGGTCGCCGAGGCCCCCCTCCCCTCCCAGGACCTGGCGTTCGACATCGGTACCGGCACCGGCGTACTTGCCTCGGTCCTCGCCCGGCGCGGCGTACGCCGGGTCGTGGCCACGGACCAGGACCCCCGTGCGCTGACCTGCGCCCGCGAGAACACCGAACGGCTGGGCGTCGCCGACCGCGTCGAGGTGGTCGAGGCCGACCTGTTCCCGTCCGGCCGCGCCCCACTGATCGTCTGCAACCCCCCATGGGTGCCCGCGAAACCGACCTCCCCCGTGGAGCACGCGGTCTACGACCCCGGCAACCGCATGCTGCACGGCTTCCTCAACGGCCTCGCCGATCACCTCACCGAGACCGGCGAAGGCTGGCTGATCCTCTCCGACCTCGCGGAACACCTCGGCCTGCGCCCGCGCACCGAACTCCTCGACACCATCGCCCAAGCGGGCCTCACCGTCCTGGGCCGCCTCGACATCGCCCCGCGGCACCCCCGCGCCCGCGACACCTCGGACCCGCTCCACGTGGCCCGCATGGCCGAAGTGACGTCCCTTTGGCGCCTGGGCCTCGCCCACCACGCGACGCCCGCCGGCACGCCGTAACCCGTAGCGCTCCGGCAGCAGGAGCGGCACACTCACACCACATGCGCGGCGCAGCGCGGGTCCCGCTCCTGCTCCCGCTCCTGCCGCCCCTGCTGCCGCGCCCTACGACTCCCGCAGCCCCGCACACGCGGTCCGCACATAACGGCGCCAGTCCCCCGCGTCGTTACGGATCACCGCCGCCAGCCCGCACACGATCATCACCACATCGCCGACCTCGGCGTCCGCGCGCACCGTGCCCTCTTCCTTCCCCCGGGCGAGCAACTGGCCGGCGACCGCCTCGGCCTGCGCCCGCCCCTCCCCCGTCGGCTCGGTGGATCCGAACGCCGCCTCGATGGACGCGGACAGCCCTCGTTCCGCGTCGAGCACCTCCCCGATGTGCTCGACGAACGCGACCAGCCCCTCCGCCGCCGTCGCACTCGCCAGACAGCGGCCGCGCCCGAACTCCACGATCTCCGCCTGCCGTTGTTCCCCCACGGCTGCGATCAGGGCGGCCCGGCTGGGGAAGTGCCGGTAGACCGTGCCGATGCCTACCCCTGCCGCCCGCGCGACCTCCGGCATCTGCGCCTCGTCACCGCGCGCACGGAACACCTCCCGCGCGGCTTCGAGGACCCGGGCGCGGTTGCGTTCGGCATCCGCGCGCGGCCTGCGCTGAGGAGTCGAGGACGCCGAGGCCCCCGAGGTACCCGAAGAGGACGGGGAGGAGGCGGCGGACGGGGAAGAGGGGGAGGGCGCGGACGAGGGGGACGAGGAAGCCGAAGAGGACGAGGAGCGTGCCACACGCCGATGCTACTGCTACGCTTCCAATACGGAATCGGATTCCGGTTCAGCTTCAGGTCCAGCTTCCTTCCACGAAAGGGCCAGAGACCTCATGCCCCACTCCACGCCTGACCCCCTGCCGGCTCCCGCCCCCTCCCCCTCCCCCTCTCCCACCCCCGCCCCCTCCCCAGCCCGCTTCTTCACCCTCCGGCCCGGCGAGCGACGGCCAGGACGTGTCCCCCTGCCGCCCGGCCTCGCCGTCAAGGCCCGCACCACCGACACCGAGGGCCGGCTCGCCATCCTGGAGAACCAGCTCCACGTGGACATTCCGCTCCACGTCCACCACCAGGCCGATGAGTTCGTCTACGTACTGGAGGGCGAGATGGAGGTCGACTTCGACGGGGCCACCCACCGCCTGACTCCCGGCATGTGCGTGCTGCTGCCGCACGGCGTACCGCACGCGCTGCGCAACGCCTCCCAGCCGCCCGCCCGCTGCCTGCAGATCTCCTCGCCGGGCGGCTGGGACACGTTCATGGAGGCCATGTTCGAGGCCGGCCCGGTCGCCATGAAGGACGGCCGCCCCGACCTCGACCGCCTCAACACCATCGGCGCGCAATACGGCATGGAGTACCGGACCTGACACCCACGGCCCAGAGGGGCGCCCACCCCCGGACCCTCCCGTCAGGCACCATGGGCGCACCATGGACCTCCAGCACCTCCTGTCCCGCGCCCACCGACTCGCCGCTTCCGCGCGCCCCACCGAGCGCCGGCTGCTCGGCATCACCGGCCCACCCGGTGCCGGTAAGTCCACCCTCGCCGCCCACTTGGTGGCAGGGTTGGCCGGCCAGGCGGCGCTGGTCCCGATGGACGGTTTCCATCTCGCCGAGGCGGAGTTGCACCGCCTCTGCCGCACGGAACGCAAGGGCGCACCCGACACCTTCGACCCGGCCGGATACGCGGCGCTCCTGAGCCGCCTGCGCTCCCCCGAGCCGGACACCGCCGTCTACGCCCCCGCCTTCGACCGCCGCATCGAGGAGCCGGTCGCGGGCAGCATTCCCGTAGCGCCCCACATCCCCCTCATCGTCACCGAGGGCAACTACCTCCTCCTCGACTCAGACCCCTGGGCGCGGGTGCACGAGCTGCTCGACGAGGTCTGGTACGTGGAGCTGGAGGACCAGAAACGGATCCGGCGACTGATCGACCGTCACGAGCGTTTCGGCCGCGCCCGCGCCGACGCCGAGCGCTTCGTGCACGCCTCGGACGAGGCCAACGCCCGCGTAGTGGCGGCGACCCGGCACCGCGCCGACCTGGTCATCACCTTCACCTCTGAGGAAGCCCCACCCCCACAGACCGACTGACGCCCCTCCCTGCCCTACCCGCCATCCCGCCTCGCCCTGTCCCCACCCAGCAGCCCGAGCACCGACAACGCGCCCCACCCCACGGACACCGCCACCGCCTTCCGCCTCCGCCCACGGTCCGGCAGCGTCAGACCGAGCAGGACGGCGTCCCCGAGGTCCGCCGCAATCCGGACGTACGCGGCGGTACGCAGCGCCGGGCCCTCGGGCGCCAGCACCAGCGCCAGCCCACTCGCCGCATCCCGCCAGGCCAGCGGACGCAACGAGATCCGGGTCGCCGACGCGACCCGCCCCTCCTCGTCGACCAGCCCCGAAGGCCGGGCCAACAGATCAGGCACAACCGACACCGCCACCCCATAGACAGCGGTGGCCACCCCCACCACCTTCAACAACCTCACCCTCACACCCAACTCCGCCCTGTCCCAAGCGCCTTCAAGCCCCTTCAAGCCCCATGGAGCCCCTTCGCGCTCCCCCAGGCCCCACCTCTCCGCATCCCCATCCCTCCCCAAAGGACATCACCGATGTCATCATGACATCATGAGTGTCATCGAGAGGGATCGACGCGACGCCGACGACGACGCAAACACCGGCGCCCACGCCGACGAAGCCGACTTCGGACGGGCGAGCCCCACCGAAGAATTGCTGTACGGCGTCATCCGCCGCCTGTGGCCACTGCACCGCACGGTCGTCCGCGCAGTGGAGCGCGAGCTCGCCGGCACGGGCCTGACCGCAGGTGAACACGCGCTGCTGGACGCACTGCGCACCGAAGGCCCGCGCACGGTGCCGCAGTTGGCGCGCACCATGGGGCTCGACAGACAGCCGGTCCAGCGCTGGGTGAACCACACCGCCGAGCTGGGCCTGGTCGTCACGGCCCCCAATCCCGCGCACCGCCGCTCGTCCCTGATCGAGCTCACCACAGAAGGCGCGGAGGTGATACGCGGCATCCAGGACTTCGAGGCCACGGAATTGCGGCAACGCCTGGCCGACCTGCCCGCCGCAGACGTACGCACCGCACTGCACGTACTCGACCGGATCGGCGAGGAATTCCACCACCTGGCGTCCGCCGCCTCCACCCCCACAACGGCCTCCGATACCCACCGCACCTCAGCTCGTCGCGACAGTCCGGGCATTCGCGAGACGGGTGATATCAAGGATGATCCGGACACCCTCGGCGGCCGCCGTGCCCCACGTAAAGGACGGTCGTGACATGACCCAGCCCCTCACCGACTGGTCCGAGATCGACAACGGGATCGTGCCGATCGAGGACGGCGAGCTGTTCTACGAGACGGCCGGCTCGGGGCCCGCCGTGGTGCTGCTGCACGGCGGCATGCTCGACCAGCACATGTGGGACGAGCAGTTCAGCTGGCTGGTGAACTCCGGCGTGCGCGCGATCCGCTACGACTCGCGGGGCCACGGGCTGTCATCCACAGTCACCGACGACTACGCCAACCACGACGACCTGATCACCCTGCTCGACGCCCTCGACGTCCCCCGTGCCGTACTCGTCGGCCTCTCCCATGGCTCACGGGTCGCACTGGACACCGCCATAGCCCACCCCGACCGGGTCGCGGCCCTCGCACTCGCCTCCCCGGGGATCAGCGGCCGCGCCTTCACCGACCCCTTCATCCTGGAGCACATCAAGGAGCAGGTGGCCGCGATCGGCGCACCGGACGGCGCGGAGCGCTATGTCGAACACTTCCTGCGGATGTGGGTGGACGGTCCCCATCGGCAACCCTCCGCCGTCCACCCGGGTTTGCGCGAGCGGATGCGCGCCTCGGCCGAGGCCAACGTCATGGTCCACGCCGACGACGCAGGCACCGGCATCCCCCTCGAAGTCGGGGCCATCGACCGCCTGGGCGAGATCCAGGCCCCCACGATCGTCCTCGACGGCGACCTCGACAGCACGGACATCGCCGCCAACGCCCATGCCATAGCGCTGGCCGTCCCCGGCGCCCGAAGAATCCGCATACCGGGCGCCGGCCACATGGTGAACCTGGAGAACACCCCCCTCTTCGACCAGGAACTCCACACCTTCCTGTCGACCTTGAGCTACTCCCCTGCGGACTACTCCCCCTCGCGCTACTAGCCGCAATTCCACCCGAGAGCCAGATCCAGTACCAGAGCCCTCAGCACCCCCGGGCAACCCCAGCCGAGCACCCCCTACGCCTACGTCTAGGTCCACATCTACATCTACATCTACGTCGCCGAGCCGGCCGCCGCCCCCGTCACCAGATCCGGCCCCCAACGCCGCAACGCCCCCGCCAGATCGAGCGGACGCAGCCGGTCCGACTCGTCCGGCCCCGGCCAGTCCTCCCGCGGGACCCGCCACATCACCTCGAACTCGTTGCCGTCCGGATCCTTGCCGTACAGCGACTTGGAGACGAGATGATCACTCGCGCCGACCAGCGCCCCCCTCTCAACCAGCCGCGCCTCAGCCGCCGCGAGCTCCCCCAGCGTGCCGACCTCCCACGCCAGGTGGTACAGCCCGACCCGCCCGCCCTCCGGCCCCGGCGCCCCCGCCCCCACCGCGAACAACCCCAAGTCATGATCGTTGAGCGACCCAGGAGCGCTGAGAAACGCCGCCCGACCCGGCACCTCAACATCCACCACAAGCCCCAGCGCCTCGGCGTAAAAGGCCACCGACCTCGCCACATCCCGCACATACAACACCGCATGATTGAGCCGCCGCACAGCCATGAACCCCTCCTCCTGACTCCAAGCCCATTCACTACATTTACTTGAAACTTCAATCCTTTCGCAGCCTCACGATACCCAACACCCCCACCCGCACAACAGCGCCAGCCCCACCGCCCCAGCACGCCCAGCACGCAAAAACCCCCGACTCAAACGAGTCGGGGGCTTGCTGACCTCACGGTCGTAATGGTGGGCACAACAGGATTCGAACCTGTGACATCTGCTTTGTAAGTTCGATCAAGAAGCCCTCCGGGCATCACCGGCCGCCACCCCTGCGGCACCAGCGGTGCACCACTGACCGCCCGAGTGCAGTCAGGTCCATCGGTGTTGCCGTCAAGGACTGCCGTCAGCTCCAGGCGCCACGACGCCAAGCCATACCGAGTTTCATCAATTTCTCCACCCACCCCGACTCAAGCGACTCACCGCACCTCAGTACAGGTCAGAAGCGTGATCACCTGGCGGGCATCGTGACTCATACCCGGCTCGAACTGCGACTCAGCCAAGTCTCGGGCGTGGTCAAGCCGCGGCAGCCGGGGGTGCAGGGGACGGCCTGCACAGTGGCGCCCCGGTACGACCCGATCTTGAATCTCTGACAGATCTCGACCCAGCTACGACTGGAGGCAGCGTGTCCCTCGCCCATTACGCTGGTACGCACCACCTGCGAACGGAGAGTGCTCCACGGATGGGACCGAAGACTACGAAGGCTTATGAGACGATCCGCGCTCGGATCGCCTCTGGCGAGTACGCCCCCGGCGCAAAGATCCCCTCAGAGCGGAAGCTCGAAGAAGATGCAGAGCTGGGCATCCGTCGTACCGCACTTCGGCAAGTGCTGACCCGACTCGTCTCAGAGGGTGCCTTGGAGGTCTACGGCCGGAGTTCGTATCGAGTGCCCGGAGGCGTGAGTATCCAGGCGCCCGAAGGGCTGGAGCCTTGGCGCATCCACGGAGAGCGGGATCTCTACGACAACCAATGGGTCAAACTCCAGCTCTGGGACGTGGAGCCGCCCGGCGTAGAGCGCTTCGAGCATCACGTGGTGAAGCTTCACCATGTCGCCGTGACTGCGGTTCTGGATGATCAGGACCGCGTGCTGATGATGTGGCGGTACCGCTTCGTCCCACAGCAGTGGGGGTGGGAACTGCCAGGTGGCATCGTGGATGAAGGCGAGGAGCCGGCAGACACGGCACTGCGGGAAGTCGTGGAAGAGACCGGATGGCGCCCGAAGGCCGTGGAGCACGTAGTCACCTACCAGCCCATGGTCGGTATGGTCGACTCGCCGCACGAGATCTTCGTGGGGCACGGTGCTGAACAAGTTGGCTCACCGACGGACCTCGAAGAGGCCGGCCATATCGCGTGGGTTCCACTGTCCGACGTTCCTGGGCTCATGGCGCGGGGTGAGTTGATGGGATCCGGCACTCTGGTTGGGTTGCTGCACATCCTCGCAAGTCGCGGCAAGCCGGGCGTTACAACCGCGCGCTGAGCAGGTCGATGCGGCGGCGCTGACGTACGGAACCAGTGCGGTTCGCCAACAGCCGTGCCTGCCTCAAGTGTGTATTCGCGTCGTCGTACTCAGCGCGAGCAAGGTGAGCTTGCGCAAGATCGGTGTGCAGGCCAGCCTGTGCGCGGACGAAGGTCGGGTCAACCACGTCCAACGCTCCGTACAGGCTGGTCACAGCGTCACTGTCACCCAGTAGGCCAAGGATGTTGCCGCGCCACCGGGCGAGATGGCTGCCGTTCAAGAAGATGCTCGGCATGTCAGGATCACGATCCTCAGAGCCTGGCGGGGTGTTCGCCATGGCGGAATCGAGCGCGCGCCGGCACTCGTCCTGCAATCCGGCATGAGCGCACAACTCGGCCTCGGCCGCGTACATCCACGCCCAGAGCCGGGGTGAGCCGCCCCGACCGAGGGTGCGTTGGGCGTCGCGTACCAGGTCGAGACCGAGCAGCGGTCGGCCCGCCTCGCACAGTACGTACGCCTGCTCACCCATCGCATGGGCAAGGTACATCGGGTCTTCAGCATCGCGCGCTGCACGCTTCGCAAGCTCGTAATGCCGCCAGGCTCGTTCGACTGCTCCAGCGTCAATTGCCTGCCATGCGGCAAGAGTCGACGCCCCGGCGAGCGCCAGCGCCACGGGCCGACGCACACCTGGGAGGACAGCGAAGTTCAGCGCGTCTTCAAGGGCCGCGAGATGGCCCGTCATCTGGTCGATGAGCCCGGATGCACCCATCTGACGATCCATGGTGCGTAGTAGCTCAGTCTGATCACTGAACGTCTTCACCATGGATGCGCCGACACTGCTGGCCGAGTCGATCCGGCTAAGCAAGTCGTCGTATCCGTCGGTCGCCGGCGGCGCCGCGACGACCAGGCCACCCCTCAACTCCGCGTCGGTGACGCCGAGAATCTGCCGCAGGATCGCCGCGTAGCGATCCGAGATGGAGCGCTTCCCGTTCTCCCACTCGGAGACGTACACCCGCAAACTCGCGGTCGAGGCGACATCAGTGACGTGCCGTCGGGCGTACTGCTCGATCTCGCGTACCAGTCGTTCCTGAGACCAGCCGCGCGCCGCTCGCGCGCCCCTAAGTCCCGTACTCACAGGCCACCGCCCGGCGATAGGTCCACTCACTGACTTACCCAGCATGCCTCACATCGCCGCAGGTCAACAGGGGTTAACACGAACGGAGTTAAGCCCTGTTGGCTACCGACTCCCCCTCCTCAAGCGGTCTTCTGGAGATGCACCAGGCGGGCGACCGCCACTCGAATCGGCGAACGCGCTTGACTCTGGTGCGCACCAGATGCAAACCTTCTGGTGCGCACCAGTTGGCGGAGTCGCCTTCGATTCGCGGTGCGCAGGTGGTTCAGCCCCATTAAGGCTGCCTGCCTGCACTGCGGTACCGCCCGGAAGGCCCCGTGACGCACACGGGCTCGAAGGAAGCGGCCGTTCCTTGAGAACTGAACAGTGATCGTGCGGGGCTGACGCGAGAGCGGCGGTCGCGGTTGGTGCCTAGGACGAGGGTCCGGGGGCAAACCGCCGTGATGGACGACGCTCCCCTCTTAGCGCTTGGCAGGCGGTAGGAGCAGTACAGCGGGGCCCCAACGCACGCGGCGAGATGAGACAGATCGCCCCCGAGACGACCGGGTGATGTCGTCGGCGGCACAACATGCCACCTGCACCGGCTCTGGAGAACACCCCAAACTGTGCCACCCCGTGCAGCCGCCCTGCTGGCGTCAGAGCAGTGACGATGACGCACCTGATTCCCCCGGCTCGGGACCGGTGCTCCGTGGCAACGGCGCACCGGTGAAGCCGTGTCCCTGCGTTCTGCGGGAGGTCGGTGTGAACCGACGACATACCCCGGCGCCGCCGTGATGGACCGGTCGGCGGCGCCCTGCACGAGTTCCGGTCCGCTTCTGCCTGGATCCGCAGCGCTGACGCTGCGGCCGGTTGCCTCCCTCGCCCGTCCGGGCGCCCCCTTCGCGGGCTGCTCGTACGGGCGGGGTGTGGGGAGCCGGATCGATTCCGGCCCGGCCGCCGAGGCGGCCTGCCGCACACGCCGTGTGCGGCCTCATCCGAACGGCGCGCGACCCCGGGGCGCAATCCCGGGGCCGCTGGAGGGCCGTTCTCCCTGAGAGGACACAACGACCCATGAGCATCATTGCACTGGTCCCCGATCCGGACCGTGAGCCGGCCACGGAGTGGGCCGCCATCGTCGCCGAGACGCCGCTGATCGAGGCGGAAGTCGAGCTGCTGGACGTTCGCATTGCCCTGATGGACCGAGTGCCCTCGGAGCTGGACCGGCGGCGCCTGCGCCGGGCTGAGGCCCGGGTGTTGGCCGAGCGGGCCGCGCTGGCCAACCGCGCCCCCTCTGGGGAGGCCGCGTGATGGCCGACACCTTCACCGCTCAGATGACGCTGTCTCCCGCCGGCTTCTGGCGCGTGTACGTCGTGCTCTTCGGCGTGCCGGAGTGGCCCGAGCACTCCTGGGGCCGCATCGCCCCGATCCCCACGGTCGTGGAGCGGGCCGAGGCGCTTGCCTCCCTCGGGTACGAGGTGGCGCCGGGCACCGAGTGGGAGTGGATCGAGTACAGCGAACTGCCCGATGACCCCGGCAGCACGGTGCGTCTGCTCGCCGCTTCCAGCGTGCTGGAGGTGGGGGCGTGAGCTTCCAGGACACTGCGCTGACCGCCGCGCACGCTGAGGTCAAGGCAGAGTTGGCCCGCACGGACACGAAGGCGAGTCTGCTGCTGGCGTTCGTCGGCGCGATGCTGGCCGGCGCTTGGTCGGTCGCCACCGACGTCCATTTGTCCCCGGTCGCCGTGACGTTCGGGGCGGCCGGAGTGGCCGTGCTTCTGGCGGCCGCCGCGCTGCTGCTGTCCACGGTCCGGCCCAACCTCGGCGGGGCCCGGCTGCAGGGCTTCCCGCTGTGGGCCACCCTCACCCCCGACGAGATCCGCGACGCACTGAGCGAGGACGACCGGCCCGCGCACATCGCCGTGCTGTCCCGCATCGCCGTGCTCAAGTTCGGTCGGCTGCGGCGCGCGATCGACCTGACGCGCCTGGCCGGCGGCCTGCTGGTGGTGGCCGGGCTTCTCGCCTGGGGAGGTGGCTCGTGAGCCTGAGCACCTACCGCCAAGAACAGCGCGCCGACCAGGCCGCGGCGGCCGAACAGCGCCGCCTCGACGCTGCGGCAGCCGAGGAACGGCGGGCGGATCGGCGCCGGGCTGAGGATGAACGTGCGGCCCGGCAGCGGGCACAGGCGCGGGCCGATCGAGAGGCCGACCGGGCGGCGCGGCAGCAGCGTCGGCGAGAGCGCGCGGAGTCCCGGTCGGCGGCGCTGACGCCGGAGAACATCTACCGGCGCGGCACCCTGGGCCTGGTTGCTGCCTCGGGTCTGGCCTCCTTGCCCGCTCAGGTTCTGCACTTCGTGGGGATCTCGCCGTTGCTGCTGCCGCTTCCGCTTGCGTTGGAGGGGGCTGCGTGGGTGATGGCGGCTGGTGTCGCCTACGCCGATGCGCGCGGCCTTCCCGGGTGGGTGCGCTGGATGCTGCGCACCCTGGTAGTGGCGTGCGCTGGGTTCGCCGCACACATCAACTACGGCTACGGGCTTTCCCTGGCCGGGCACGGGCTCACTGCGGCCGACGCTTCCACGGTCGGCGCCGGGCTGGCGGCCGTGACGGTCCTGGGACCGGCGGTGTTCGAGATCCGGCAATGGGTCTCCACGATCGCCGCGGCTACCGGCGGGGCCGACGAGCGCGCCCGCCGACGCCACGCGGCACGGCGTCGGCGCCATCACCGCAAGGTGCTGCGCGTCGCCAATCGACTCGTCTCCGCCGCCCCGTTCGGCGACCTCCCCGCCGAGGAAGCCTGGGCCCGGGCATGGTCGATCGTGCACGGCTGCGACGAGCCGAGCATGACCCCCAAGCTGCACCAGCGGGCCGCAGAGTCTGCCCAGCGGATGCGGAAGGCACAGCAACCGCCCACGGACTCGACGAACACGGAGGAATCCACAGAAGAGCCTGCAAATCGGTCTACCTCTGAGCTGGAGGAATCGACCCCCGCACCCAGCGCGCCGATCGAGGCGAAATCGAGGCTGGAAGCCCTCGATCCGGTGCCGGTAGTCGAGTCGATCGATCGACCGGTGCCGGTAGTGGCGGCTGCGGAGTCGACTCGACCGCGCCGGGCGACCGGTCGGGTACCGCGGTCGGCTCGATCGGCCCGGCCGAAGCGGACCGCCGAGCAACTCCTCGACGAGGCCCGATCGGTCACCGCCGATTGGCCGATCGAGGACCTGACCGCCGAGGCGATCCGCAAGGCGGTACGCACCGCGCCGGATAAGGCGCGGGGGCTGCGGGAGGCCTTGCGGGCCGAACGCGGCGACCAGGACGGCGAGGCGTCCGCGGCTGAGGCTGCGTGATGCGGCTGAGCCTGGCCGACTGCTTCGACCCCACCGGCGAACGGTTCGGCATCCCCACCTACCCATGGCAGATGGCACCCGACGGATACGCCACCCGCCGCCAACTCCGCGCCCGCGGACTCCGCCCCGGCGGACAGGACGTAGCCGCGCAGATCCTGCGGCCCCGGCGGCGCCGGGAGCCGCTCACGGCCCACCTCTACCGCATCGACCGCGCCCGGCCGGTCCGCCCCATGACCCCCGGCCGCCGGTCCGCGCTCGACAAGGCCAACACGGCCCGCCGCACCTGCCCCAACTGCCGTAAGGACGCCGGGTACTGCATCCCGCGCTCCCTCGGCATGTGCACCCCCTGTGCCTACCCCGACGACGAACAGCGCGCCGCCTGACCTGCGACTTCAAGGGAGATCCCATGAGCACCAGCATTGAGACCACCTGGCCGGAGGGCGTCATTGCCCGCTACCTCGCTGTTGGCGGCGCGACCGTCGACATCACCGACACGGGCGAGGAGAGCTACTGGCGGTACGAAGCCGCCTGCGCCGGCTGCCCTGCAACTGACGTGAACAGCTTCGAGGGCTTCGTGCGCACCTGGGCCCAGGCGCACGCGGAGAAGTGCCGCGCCATGCCCCGCCCCGCCGCGGCCTGACCGGTTGCCTGTCCGCCCCGGGCCAGCACCGGGGCGGGCGGGGAGCTGGGACAGTCCCGGCCCGTGGCATGGAGGACTTGATGTTCCGACGCAAGAGCAGCAGCGACAGCGCCGTCTCCGCCCACAAGGCCGCCCTGAAGGCGCTGCACGACAACCAGCGCGCGGAGCAGGCTGCCGGCATCCGTGAGGAGACCGACACCTACCGCGAGCTGAACAGCCGTGTGCTGGAGGCCGAGAAGAACGTGCCCTGGTACCGCCGCTGAACTGCTGAAAGGAGGCGGGCCGTGACGCCGCGCCGCTACCAGTTCGACAACCCCTTGCCCGTCCCACGAGATCCGCAACGGCCGGTCGTCTACCGGCCCGAACCGCTGCCCGCCCCGGTCGCCTACGACCAACAGCAGGTCATCGTGCAGCACATTCACCAGGCGCCGCCGGACCGCACTGTTCAGCGCGTCGCGCTCGGCGTCGGCGTCGGTGGCGGGGCGGTCGCGGCGGGGGTCTACTTCGGCCCGCTGCTGGTCGCCGTCCTCTCCTCGATGGCCATCTCCCTGGCGGTTGTTGCCTTCGTCGTGGTCGTCGTCGGGTGGGGGTCGGTTTCCCTCGTTCGCTCGCTCGGCGGCCCGGACGGCAAAGCCGCCGCGCAGAACGTCGCCAAGGCCCGTCGCAAGCGCGGCTGACGGTTGCCCGATCCGCCCGTCTCGTACGGGCGGTGAGGGGAGCTGGACAGTCCGGCTCCAGATCGGAGCGTCATGGCCCAGGAACCGCCGCTGACCGCCGCCGAGAAGGCCAAGGTCACCCTGCTGACCGCCCGCATGTGCAAGCGCTCCCTGGCGGGTGAGGACGTGGACCTGTCCGACCTTCAGCGCAAGGTCGAGCGCATCCTCGACACCGCCGCCAAGCGGGCCGAGTCCCAGTAGCTACGCCCCGGGACGGCCGCACCCGGCCAAGGAATCCGGCCGCCCCGGGCCCTTCCCTGCACGCCCTTCAGCAGCGACAGGAGACACCATCATGACCGAACCCGCGGCCGAGCAACCGCCGTTGGGGACCGTGCACGACCTCGACGAACACCGCTCCACCCGCGCCGGCGCCGCGCCGACGCTGACATCCCTGGTCAAGGACACCACCGCCCCCGCATCCGCTCCGGTCGTCTACCCGGTCGAAGAACCGCAGCGGCCCACCATTGACGCTGAGCCGACCTCCTCTGGCCGTCTTCGCCGGATCAGGCGTGTCGCCCGTGGGGCGCACCGACTGGCCACGCACGACCGCACCCGCAGCGTCGTCAGGGTGGCGGTGCGCCATGGCGGCTACTTCGTCGGCGGGGCCGGGGTCGTTGCCAAGCGGACCTGGGAGGGACGCACCGTGGCCGTACATCACCGGATGCGGGCCATGGCCCTTGCCGCCGGGGACCACGCAGCAGCGGCCGAATGGCAGGACCGGGCCGACCGGTTCCGCCGGGAGCGCCACGAACGACGCATCGAGCTGATCCACAAGGTGCCGACGATGGCGAAGTCGGCCGCAATCGGCACGGCCGCGGCCGAAGGCATCTTGCTGCTGGTCGGTATCTGCATGGCCATCCATGACCGCGAGCTGCATGACGTGGTGGCTCCGACGCTGGCCGCGATCGACGCGGTACGGGCGCTGTGCTGGTTCGTCGGGATCGCGTGGGGCCCGGCCCTGGGGCTGGCGCTGGTGGCCTGCCTCTCGCATCTGTGGCGCGCCGGCCACCAGCACGAGACGGCGCCCGCCTGGGCCCGGCCCGACTCCGGCACGGCGGACGACATCCCGATCACCCCCTCCATCGTGGTCAAAGCCCTCTCCGACCTGGGCATCCCCGCGCTGAGGAAGGCCATCAAGGAGATGGCGGACGGGGCGGCCGGGATGCTCGGGCCAATCCGCCTGGCGGGGTGCGGCATCGAAGTCGATGTCACCTTGCCCTCCGGGGTCTCCACGGAGGAGATCCTGGGCAAGCGCCGCAAGCTCGCCGAGAACATGAACCGGCACGAGCACGAGCTGCACATGACGATCCCGCCGGCGCCCCGCACGGTCAGGATGTGGGTCGCCGACTCCGGCGCGCTGGACCAGCCGATCGGCCCGTCCCCGCTGGTCACCGACGCGGACCTGACCGCCGACATGCGAAAGGGCAGGGCGCCCTGGGGCCAGGACCTGCGCGGCGACACGGCGCTGATCTCCCTGTGGCAGCGGCACATGCTCATCACCGGCCTGTCCAACCAGGGCAAGACCGCTTCGCTGCGGGCCCTGGCGTTGTGGCTCGCGTTCGACACGCGCGTGGAGTTCCGCCTCGCCGACCTCAAGGGCGTCGGGGACTGGCAGATGTTCGACGGGATCGCCACGGTGCTCATCCAGGGCCCGACCGACGAGCACGTCATGGAAGCAACGCACATGGTGGAGGGGGGCGTAGAGGAGATGGGGCGCCGCATCGATCTGATGCGGGAGCTCTCCGCCAAGGGCTGGAGCCAAGACAAGATCCTGGCCGACCCGCGGTTCAACCCCCTGGTGCTCATCGTCGACGAAGCACAGGTCGCCTACGGCTCCAGCGCCGTGGAGACCCACATCACCGACAGCGGGGCGGTCCGCAAGGGCGCGCCCTACGGGGGATCGAAGGCGGACAGCCGCTACTTCCAGGCCGTGAAGAAGGTCCACGATCAGGGGCGCGCGGTGAACGTCACGATCTGGGAGGGCACGCAGGACCCGACGAACGAGAACCTCCCAAAGCGCTCCCGGGAAGGCAACCACATCCGCGCGTCCCTGGTGCTGGGCACCGAGTCGCAAGCCCGCATGGCCGTGGGCGACTCGGCGGTCGACGCCGGCGCGGCCCCGCACAAACTGAGGCAGGGCCTGGACAAGGGCACGCTCGTAGTGGCCGGAGACGGCCTCAAACTCGCCCCCGGCCAGCCGTCCGTGACGGTCCGCACGCACTTCGTCGACCAGGACCCCGCCAAGGAGATCGCCGAGCGGGCAAAGGTACGCCGGGCCGGCGTCGCGCCGCAGACCGCCGCGGAGCCCGCACAGGACGTCGACCACCTGGCCAACGTGCTCGACGCGTTGGGCGACGGCAAGCGCATCCAGACCCAAGAGGTTCTGCGTCGGCTCATCAGCACGCACCCCCATGCCTACGACGGATGGGAGCTGCACGACCTCACGCGAGTGCTTCGCGAGGCAGGCGCCGAGCCGAAGCCGACACGGGCCGACAACGGCAAAACCGGCGTGGTGTGCGTCTCCCGCGCCCGGGTCGAGGCGGCCATCGAAGCACGCGAAGACACCGCCGACCGCGACGCAGAGTAGTCGCAGACTGATGGAGGAAGGTGGTGGAGGCACCGGAATCTGATGGAGAACTCCACCAGCCGGTCCACCACCCACCTCCACCGGCCCTCAACTGCGCAAACAAAACCACGACGGGTCTGGTGGACCTGATGGAGGAGCCCCTCCAGCGGGCCCCACAAGCCCGGTTTTCGGACCGTGAGGCCCCTCCCCTCCTACATCTCCCGTCGGTTACGCACAGTGCCCGGCACGGTCGGCGCGGCCGATCGCGCCTCCATCAAGCACGACCCCAGCTCGGGGGGCCCACGCCCGCCACACCACCAAGGAGACCTGTGGACGAGGACGACGACTTCATCGACTGCGAGCTGTGCGCCCCCACCGACGACAGCGAGCCCTACCCCTACCCGCACTGCTGCCAGTGCGGCGCCGACGGCTCCAGCGAACGCCCCGACTGCACCTGCGAGTAACTCACCCAAGGAGAGCTGACGTGAACTTCAGCGACAACGAGACCGTGACCGTCGAACTGGACTGCCCGGGCTGGACCAAGCCCCACACCTGCGACATCACCCGCCACCAGCTCAACGCACTGCTCGTCACCCTCGACGACATGGCCGCCGACACCTACGAAGCGGCCCGCCGCCTGGCCCAGAAGTGGCCCACCCCCGAAGAGGCGTACGCCAACGCCCCGACCATCGCCTACGAACAGGCGTGGACCGAAAGCACCGCCAACGCCTCCGCCGACGAGCTGGAACGGGACTGGTACCTGCGGCACGCCGCGCTCCTGGACCGCATCGCACTGCGCGACGACCCCGACCAGGACACCTGCGCCGCGGAGGACGCCGAGGCGACCGCCGTCATCCTGCTGGACATCGACCAGGCGCCCCGGGGCTGCAACCCGCGCGCCTACGTCCGCCAGCAGTACGCCGCCTGGGCCGGCTGCTCCTGCGCCGACCTCTTCGACGACTCGCCCTGCTCCAAGCACTCCTAGCAACGCCCAGGGCGGCCGCGCCTCTCGCCAAAGATCCGCGGCCGCCCTGGTCTCCCCGCTCATCTCACAGAACAGGAGACATCCAGCATGACGCATGAACCCCGCCCGGCGCTGCTCCGCGCAGCGCTGGACGCCGCCGAACAAGGCTGGGCAGTCATCCCCCTCCGGCCCGGCGACAAGCGGCCGGCACTGCACGGTGAGACGTCCTGCCCCGCCACCGGCGACTGCGCGGGCGGTCACCGCAAGTGGGAACAGCGCGCCACCACCGACCCCGACCGCATCCGAACCGCCTGGGCCACGTTTCCCTTCAACGTGGGCATTGCCACCGGCCCGTCCGACCTGGTGGTCGTCGATCTCGACATGCCCAAGAGCAACAGCAAGAAGGACACGCCTTCCGGCGTGACGACCTTCCAGGCGCTCTGCGAGCGCACCGGCCACCCCGTCCCCACCACCCGCACGATCCGGACTGCAAGCGGCGGGCGGCACCTGTACTTCACCGCACCGTCCGGCGTCCGGCTGGCGAACACCGCGGGCATGCTCGGGCCGCTGATCGACACCCGGGCATGGGGCGGCTACGTGGTCGCCCCCGGCAGCAACGTCCACAAAGGCGCCTACACGGTCGAGGAAGCCGCGCCGGTACTTCAGTTGCCCGGATGGCTGCTGCGGCTGCTCCAGCCGGAACCGCCGCGGAAGGCGGGGCCGCTCAGGCTTCCCGCCGTCAGCGGCAGTCGCGCGGCGCTGGCTGCGCTGGAGCGGGAGTGCGCTGTGGTCACCAAGGCGCCGGATAAGCAGCGCAACAACACGCTGAACCGGTGCGCTTTCAAGGTGGGGCGCTTTGTCGCGTGGGGCGACATCTCCCGTCACGCAGTGGAGGAGGCCTTCCAAGCGGCTGGGGAGGCGCGCGGGCTCACCGCTGCCGAGTGCCGCGCCACGATCCGCAGCGCCCTGGACTGCTCCATCCGCAAAGCCCGGCCCCGGGAGGCGGCATGAGCACCCAACCCCCTCCCCCCTTGGAAGGCCAACCCGCCAGCACCACGGCCCCCTGCTCCGCCGAACCGGCACGCACCCCGTTCGACAGTGGCGCGCCGAAGGGCGTCGCCCGTCAGGGCGTCCTTTCAGCTCTTCGCCCTGACCCGCGCCAGCCCGCCCAGCCCGCGGCCGAACTGGTCTTCTACGGCCTGCACATCATCGCCGAGCCCGAGTGGCGCATCGCAGTGACCGCGGCATGCCCGTGCGGCTTTCGCCGCCAGGTCAGGGGCCGCGCCAAGGTCGCGCAGACCATCGAGGACTACACGCGCCACAAGGAGACCTGCCCCCGTCATACCGGCCTGGTCGAGAGGAGGCATGCCGCGTGATCGCCGAAGAACTGCCTGCACCCTCCAACCCCCTCGCTGTGGCCCGGCGACTCCTGCCGGACTGGCAGACCGAGGACGGACAGTTGCAGTGCCGACGCTGGCGCGGCTCGTGGATGCGCTGGACGGGCACCTGCTGGCGGGAGCTGGACGAGGAGCAGGTGCGGGCCCACATGTATGAGCGGCTGGAGCACGTCACCTTCAGCGTCCCGGGCAAGGACGGCCCGGAGGTGCGGGACTGGGCGCCGACGAAGCAGAAGATCGGCAACCTACTGGATGCACTGGGCGCCATCACCCTGTTGCCCACCGAGCTGGACGCCCCGGCCTGGCTCAACCAGGACGGGGCCTCACAAGAGACCAGCCCCATCGTGGCGTGCCAGAACGGGCTCCTGAGGATCCGAGACCGTGAACTGCTGCCGCACGGACCCAACTTCTTCAACCTGGTCTCCGTCCCGTTCGACTACGACCCACAAGCCACCGCCCCGACCTGGCACTGGTTCCTGGGACAGATCTGGCCCAACGACCCCGACGCCATCGAGGCACTTCAGGAATGGTTCGGCTACGTGCTCTCCGGCCGCACCGACCTGCAAAAGATCCTGCTCATGGTCGGCCCGTCGCGCTCCGGCAAGGGCACCATCGCCAACGTGCTGAAAGAGCTGGTCGGCAAGAAGAACCTTGCCGGACCCACTCTCGCCGGGCTGGGCACGAACTTCGGACTATCAACGCTGATCGGCAAGCCGCTGGCGGTCATCGCCGACGCCCGGATGTCCGGCAACGACAACAGCCAGGTGGTGGAGCGGCTACTGACGATCTCCGGTGAGGACACCATCGACATCGACCGCAAGTACCGCGCGGTGTGGACCGGCAAGCTGCCGACACGGCTGGTGATCCTCTCCAACGAGCTGCCGCACTTCGGCGACTCCTCCGGAGTCATCGCCAAGCGGTTCGTGCTGCTCAACATGACGGTGTCATGGCTGGGCAAGGAGGACCCCACCCTGTTCGGCCGGCTGGTTGCCGAGATGCCCGGGATTCTGAACTGGGCCATGGAGGGACTCGCCCGGCTGGAGGTGAAGGGCCGGATCACGGAGCCAGCGTGCAGCCGTGAAGCGGTCACCACCATGCAGGACACCGCGTCCCCGACCAGCGCCTTCATCCGCGAGCGCTGCACCACCGGCCCGACGTGCAGCGTGCCCGTGGATGCCCTGTGGACCGTCTGGCGCGAATGGGCCGAGGACAACAACGTCCGCGCCGGCACTCGACAGGTCTTCGGCCGCAACCTGCTCTCCGCGGTGCCTCAGCTCAACCGCACCCGACCCCGCGACGCCTACGGCCGACAGGTCGCCACCTACCACGGGATCACCCTCACACAACCCGATCCTCATTCGCCTGAGTCGTGACTCATCGCGACTCAGGACCCCTCCAAGCCGCTTTGAGTCGCGATGAGTCGCGACTCAAAGCAATGTCACTCCAACTCAAAAGCGAGTCCGGCCCCGTGGAGGCAGCCGTGAGCAAAGCTCCGCCCACCTCGATTCAGGCGCTGAGGGTCCCGGAGGTCATGGAGGCGCTCTGCCTCAGCCGCAGCAAGGTCTACGACCTCATCCGCTCCCGTCAGCTCGAAAGCTTCACCGTCGGCCGGTCCCGCCGGATCGCTGCCGACTCCCTTCGAATCTTCATCGCCCAGCAGATCGAGGAGGCCGCCTGATGGCGCGCAAGAGAAACCCGAACGGCGCCGGCAGCATCTGGCAGCGCAAGGACGGCCGGTACGAAGGCCGCGTCTACGTCCCGCAGCCCGACGGCACACGCAAGCGCAAGACCGTCTACGGCGCCACCTGGGAAGAGTGCGACACCAAGCGTCAGGACCTGGTCCGCCGCGACCGGCAGTGCATCCCTACTCCGACCCGGTCGGCCAAGCTCTCCGACTGGCTGCCGTACTGGCTGGAGGAGTACGTGAAGCCCGAGCGCAAGAAGACGACGTACGCCAAGTACGAGACGCACGTGCGCCTCTACCTCACGCCACAGATCGGCGTGAAGCGGCTGGAGACCTTGGGTGTTGCCGACGTACGCCGCATGCTCACAGCCGTGCAACGCCAGGTGTCGGCCCCCACGGCCAAGGAGTCGCACCGGGTCCTGCGGTCGGCCCTCGCCGCCGCGTGCCGGGAGGAGCTGATCAACCGGAACGTGGCCCAGCTGGTGCCCGCCCCTCGCGTCCAGCCCAGGGAGCTGAAGCCGTGGACGGTGGACGAGACGGCCACATTCCTGGAGGCAGCACGAAGGGACCCGCTGTACCCAGCGTTCGTACTGGCCGTATCGCTGGGCCTGCGCCGGGGCGAAATCTTGGGGCTGCGCTGGTGCGACATCGACCTTGACCGGCGGACTCTGTCGGTGCGGACTCAGCTCCAGCGCGTACAGAAGGAGCTGTACACCGACTCCACGAAGAACCGCCGGAGCCGGACTATCCCCCTGCCCCTGATGTGCGTCGCTCCCCTGCGATGGCAGCGCCTGCGGCAGGAGGCTCAGCGACGCGCCGCCGGGGGCGAGTGGTCGAGCGACGGTGACTACGTCTTCACGACGCGCACAGGGCGACCGATCGAGCCCCGGAACCTCAGCCGGTCCTTCGAGCGGATCGGGCAGGCCGCGGGCCTGCCCCGCATCCGGCTGCACGATGCCCGGCACGGCTGCGCTTCTCTACTGTTCGCCGCGGGCGTCCAGCCACGCGTCGTAATGGAGATCTTGGGGCACTCGCAGATTGCGGTGACCATGAACGTCTACACCCACGTGTCGGAGGACTCGCGCAGGGAGGCTGTGGGGCATATGGACCGGCTCTTGCGGCGCCGGCGGGGGCGTCCGGAGTAGGGACTGCCGTCAAGATCTACCGTCAACGCCCCCGTGGAGGGGACTCCACGGGGGCGTTTTCGCTGGTGGGCACAACAGGATTCGAACCTGTGACATCTGCTTTGTAAGAGCAGATGTATCGACCGCTCCCTGATCACCTGACCTGGCGCTATGCCGCTCGCTCACCGCTCACAGTGATCATCTGGGAGATATTCGGGAGATCATCTTCGGAAGCTCGCCGCTTCACCAGATCCACCCGGCCCCACAGGGTCCGCAGCCCTACGTTACGCATCGCGCGCTGGAAAATCTCCTCCAGCCCGTCCAGGCGATCCTGCCGCATCGCTGGCGTCGGGTGCTGGTAGACCGCTTTGATGCCCGGGCGCTTGTGGCCGGCCTGCTCGAAGGCCAGCGCCGGCTTGACCCCGATCTGCTCCTGGAGCGTGTCATGCGTGTGGCGCGTAGCCCGCATCGTCATCCCCGGCATGATCGGCGCCCACGCCTCCCGCGGAGCGTGCCCCTTGCTCTTCGGCAACGCGTCGCGCCCGTCTGCAGCTGGCCGCAGAACGCTCCGACCGAAGTTGCTGCGCCGCCAGAACTTCCCTGTGGGGGTGCAGAAGACATGCGGCCATGGCCAGTCGGCGAGGTGGTAGCGGAGGAGCAGAGCGAGGAACGGCGGTACGTCCACGTCCCGGGCCCGCCCCTCGTTCTTCGGCGGCTCCAGCTGAAGCACCAACCCGATCCGCCGACCGTCCTCATCCCGGGCGACGTACTCAGCCAGTTCCCCCACTTCTGAGTCGACCCGGATGATGGGGCAGGTGAAGGTGCCACCGTCGTAGGGTTGCTGACGCAGGAGCAGGGTGTTGTCCCGGTGTAGGGCAGTGCTCTCCCCCCAACCGAGGCCAGTGAATGCGGTCGTGAGGACGTGCAATCCGTTGACGGGCCCGAGCCGTTCGGCGACCCGCACGACGGCTTCGGGCGGCGCCCACTGCTCCTCGTCCGTTTTCCTCTTCGCCTTCAGCCGGGCCCCCGTCGTCGTCGCGGTGGCCCGGGTGCGCCGGCGGCCGGCGAGCGGATTCACGATGAGGTGCTGGGCGTCCACTGCGCCGGTCAGAATGGAGGACATCAGACTGACGCAGTGCCCGGCGGTGACGTCGTCGCAGCGAAGCCCCTGTTGCCAGGTGTCGACGTCGAACCATGTGATCGCCTGGAGCGACGTGTGCTCCCACTTCGGCAGGATGTGCTGGTCGAGCATGTTCCACCGCTTGTCAACGGTGGCGCCACGCTTCGGCTTTGCCTTCATCCACTCCCGGGCCCAGACCCCGAAGTGCTTGCGCTGCAGGTCCGGGTCGATCCACCGGCCGGACCTGATCGCAGCCTCTTGCTCGTCACCCCACTGCTCGGCGGTCCGCTTCGTCGGGAAACCCGGTTCGCTTCCCCACGTCCCGTCGGGCTTTTTGTACCGGGCTCGCCAGGAGACCTTCCCCTTGCTGCCCTTGGCCGTGCTGACGCGCTTTTCCGCGTAGGCCATCGCCCACCCCTCTACCGAACTGGCGAGCACCGCCAGTTGGGGGCAAGCACGAGCGGCTCCACCCCCGGAATCCTTCCGTCGAGCCACATGAGGACCTGCTCGGCGATGTACAGAACCCACACGCCACCGCGCTGGACGAGCCACGCGAGTACGCCCATGGGCATGCTCTTGACGCATCGGACTTCGATCCGCACCGGTCCCCCAACTCCTTAACCGAGTACGGCGGCACCTCCGTTACTGGTTGACCATGCAACCACACGGAGTGTGCACAAGTGGAGGGTGCGTCATAACTTTTCAGTCCTTACCAGTCCCGCTGTCGCCCTCTGCGCTCCTGAGCTTGGCTTCCATGGCCTCCCACCTCAGAAGTGCACGCTTCAGCTGCTCGGGGGTCGCTCGCTCACGCCCCTTCACGATGACGACCATCTGACCTTCCGGGCCGTCGTCATCGCCGGGCAGGTTGATCACCGCCGTGTCGATGAGCGGGCCCTCGCGCAGAGCGTTCTGGATGCGGAGTGGCAATTCCTCGGGTGCCGCGGCGATGCTCTCGGCCGCTGCAGCGTCGCGCTGGCGTGCCGCATCTGAGGCGATGACCGGTTCACCGCCGGCCAGTACGGCGTCCACGGAATCGTCCGCCCAACCCACAGCATGGGCGTAGGCGCGGATGGTCGGGGTGACCCGGGCGATTTCCCCGTTCTCGATGTTGCGCATGGTGCCGCGCTTGACGCCGATCATCTCGCCGACAGTGCCCTGGTGTAGGTCGCGGGCCTCCCGCGCGGCCTTGAGTGCCGCACCGAGCCGCTTCCAGTCTCGCTCCATGGCTACCCATCATGCCTCATTGCTGTGCAACCCAGTAGCCGACTCTGAGCCTTTTGACCAGCAATTACTGAGCGTGCGAAGAGCGCACGGGTTGCATCCGGGGCGCAAAGACCAGGGGATTATGCGCCGGACACTAGGCGCCATGCTCAGTTTCTGTGCACAGAAGGTGCCGAGAGGGTTGCAGAAGGGGTAGTCCAATGCTTAATCTCTGAGCGTGACACCGAACGGCAGCGCCATAAGAGCGATCCGTGAGGCTCAGAAACTGAGCATCCGCGCACTCTCTAACCGAACGGGCCTCAACCGGGGCTACCTCTCGCGCCTTGAGCGAGGGCTGATCCGGGAGACGACCGCCGAGCGGGTGGAGGGAATCGCACAGGCCATGCGCGTGCCGACCGCAGCCATCACGCACAAGGAGATGAAGCCGTGACGACGACGGCCACGAGCAAGAGGCGCCCCACCGCCCCCCGTGGCGGCGCCACGAAGCCGGAGCAGCCCAGCCTCGAAGAGCTGGTGCACTACTCCCCCGAGGACGTCTACAAGAAGGGCTGGCTGCCCTTCACGCCACGCACCCTGCGTAATAAGGCCAATGCCCGGGAGATCCCGTACAGCATCGCCGGTGGCCGGATTTCCTTCACCGCCCGGCACATCCGCGAGATCGCCGCCATGTACGAGGTCCGGCCGATCAGCGAGAGCAAGCCCGCCGCCCCGACCTCCTGAACTTCTGCATCCCTGACGCGAGTCGGGGCCGGCCGGTGGCACCCGGCGCGACCCCTGAACGGCTCGCCTCACCACTCCAGTTCCCAGAGAAATGAGGCTCACCAATGAGCATCGACTCTACCGCCCCGTCACAGCCGGCCCAGCCAGCCCGGGACCCGCGGGCCCTGTACCTCGCGGCGCTGAGCGTCGCCGAGCGGATCGTGGCCGGTGCACCGATCGTGCCGCAGTCGATCGACACCCGGAGCTACGGCGAGTGGGCGTACGGCCGATACGGCGTCTCGGTGCACCTGCGCCAGCCCGCCGACGTGGCCGCGTTCGCCCGCTGGATCGGCGCCCACGTGGCTACCGAGCCGCGGGACGACGGCCGGTACATCACCACGGCGAGCGGCGAGCACCACGGCACCCCGTTCCACGCGTGGGCGCTGCACTCGGATGCCGCGTGGATCAAGCGTCAGTCCGAGCTGGCCGGTGAACTCGCCGATCAGGCACACGACATGTACGACCTCAACCCGGACTCGGTGGCGTTGGTGCCGGGGTGCGCGCGGGTCGGGTACGTGACCGCGGCGTCGGACGCCGAGGGTGCCGAGGTGTCGGCATGACGATCTCACCTGCTGTGTCCGCTGCGCTGCGTGTCATCAACGCGGCGTGGGCCGAGGGCCCGTCGTACGACCTCGCCTCGCAGGCCGCGTTCGCGCTGGACGCGGCCGGGCGGCTGAAGGCACCGGAGGCCGCGGCCGAGGATCGCTGGAACGCCGCCGCTGTGCAGCGGGTGCGCGATCTGGTGGCGTACTGGATCGGTGTCGAGGGCGGCGAGCAGGCTGCCGAGGCGATCGAGTCGGTTTTGCTTGGCACCCACCGGCCGCTGCCGACCGCGGCCGAATGGGCGTGGGACGGCGACAGGCCCCCCACCACCGAGGTTGAGCAACTGCGAGCCCGGGTCGCCGAGCTGGAGGCGGACACCGCCGCGCTCCAGCAGGACAAGGAGGCAGTGGCGGGGGTGGCGGAGCGTGCCCGTGCCCGGGTCGCTGAGCTGGCTGCACTGCTGAAGCGGGCGCAGGCCGAGGCGCGTACGGCGCTCGCCGGCGACGAGTACCCGCCCGCGCTGCCGTGGGCGCGGCTGATGGATGCCGAGGACCGCGCCGACTTTCTGGATGAGCTGGCTGCGGCCGCCATCACCCATGCGGACAGCAAGACGGCCCTGGCTGATGTGGAGGACACCTGCGGCCGGTGGCGGGCGATCGCCGAGGCACAGCACGCGCACAACACGGCGCCCGGCCCGGACGCCGGTCCGGGCCCGGCGGCGGAGTCGGGGGGTGTCGCATGAAGCTGCACATTGACGCGTCCTTCGACGTGGCGATCGCGCGGGCCGTGGCGGGCGAGGACCCGGCCGAGTACATGCTCGCGTACGCCGCTGGCCGCAACCGTGCCGAGCAGGGCTGCGACGCCGAGGCGGACTGGCTGCTGCTGAAGTCGAACCCGATGACGTCCGCGGCGAGGCTCGCCGGGTTCATCGAGGGCCTGGCGTCGACCAGGGATCCGGCGCAGTGGGGCGGTGCCCGATGACCGCTCGCCCTGTGATCGGCCACCTTCCCGTGGACCGCGTGAACGCTGCGCCGTTGCCGCGCACCTCGGAGGAGGAGCGGGCCCGTGCCCGCCTCTACGTGGCCAGCCGCGCCGCCGACGCCGACGACCTCCGCCAACTCCTCGACGGTCTCAACCTCATGGAGGACTCGTGAGCATCACCGACGTGTCCCGCCGCCTGGTCCTCGCGGACGCCGTGCAGACCGAGGGCGGTGTGTGGACCGCCAAGCGGGTGGCTCGCACGTACCGCGCGGCCGGCCTGGATGTGCCGCTGCGTAAGACCTGGCGCGACGACCTCAAGCGCCTCTCCCGCGAGGGCGTTCTCACCCTCCATGACGCCCCTGGCCGCCGTTTCTACACCCGCAAGGACGATGCCCGATGAAGTGCGAAGAGCGGTATCCCAAGGGCTCCTACGAGGAGTGCCAGCGCGATCTTGGCCACAGTGGCCAGCACGACTACCTCGGTACCAAGTGGTCCCGGCCGGAGCCGGCCGAGCCCGACCGCGACGTTGCCGACCTGCTGGAGCGGTCCCGGCCGCCCAGGACGTGGGGTGTGGACGAGCGGAGCTACCCGGTCGTGGTGGTGGAGACCGTCACCCGCATCGTGTGGGTGGACGCCGAGTCCGAGGACGAGGCGCTGGCCTACTGGGACGACGACTACTCCGACCTTGACCTGAAGTCCTCCGACGTGGTCGACGGCTACCTGGAGTTCCAGCGGCCGGACGAGTTCCAGCGACAGGACGCGCTGCAGCACCGGCACCACGGGCAGAAGGTCGGCCCTGAGTTGCAGTGCCCGGACTGCCGGACGCTGTCCTTCACCCGCGAGGCGTATCACGACCCGTACCGCCGCTGTCACGGCCAGATCGAATGGCGGCAGTGGCCGACCGGCCGGGGCGCCTCCCGCGTCTTCGCCGCCCGTCCGATGCCCGCCCGCAAGGCGGTGGCGGCATGAGCGAGCGCACCGAGATCGTGACGGTCCTCCGGCCGGCGGGCGTGATCCCGCATCCCAGCAGGTACAGCCACACCGATGTGGACGGCGACCGCCTGCTGATCAGCACAGCCCTGTTCGACGACGGGACGCCCGGCATCTACTTCCGGACCGACCCCAACGGCTCGTCCGTACCGCTCGCCGACCTGCCCGGCCTGATCGCCCAGTTGCAGGTCATCGCTGACGCTTCCCGCGACGAAGCCGCGGCCAGCAGCGTGCGGGAGTGCGACCGATGCGACGGCACCGTGCGCGCGGTTTCGATCGGTGACGGCTGCCGGTGCCGCATCAACCAGGACGTGCCCAACTGCACCTGCGGCAAGGAGGCCGACCGTGACTGACGACCGTCTGACCGAGATCGCGGCCCGCGCGGCCGCCAGCGCCGGCCCGGGCGCGTGCGGCACCTGCCGCAGCAGGGTTCGCGACGGCCTGCCTGTCGAACACGACGAGTGCGCCGCCCGCGCCACCCTTTTCGAGGCTCCCGGCCACCCCGACTACGAGGAGCTGGGAGACCTCACGGACGAGGAGAAAGTGGCCCTTCCCGCACAGTTCCACACTCCCGTCTTCGACAACCTCGGCAAGCCCAACGCCTGGCTGTGCCGGGTCTGCTGGGGCGACGGATGGGTCACCCAGTGGCCCTGCGCCACCGCCCAGAGGCACGGCGCCCGGGTGTTCACCCAAGAGCACCACGCCGAGCGTCGCCGGGCTCAGCAGGTCACCGAGGTGGCCGAGCTGCGCGAGCAGCTGGATGCCTACGAGGTGATGAACCCGCAGCAGTGCCAGGCCAGCAAGCACGCTGACTGGCTCGTCGACTCCGAGCACACCCACGCCTGCCCCTGGTGCGAGATCGCCCGGCTCCGTGCCGAGCTGGAGAAGTACGTGGGCCACGAGCCGACGGCGGCCGAGGAGATGCAGTACCTGCGCAGCTGCCTCGACGCCGTGTACGACGCCTGCGAGGCCGCCCGTCGGGACGGGCGCGTGATCACCGTCGAGGAGATCGAACAGGCCGCCGACGGCCAGCGTCCTGGGGCCCGGAAGCTCCTAACCGAAACGCTGGCCGAGCTGGCTGGCCAGGCTCGCCGGGTCGCTGAGTCCCACCAGCGGTTCATCGAAGAACACGCCGACCCCAGTGCCGAGGCTCTCTGCGCGCAGTACGAACTCGCGCAGACCCTCGTCCGCGGCGAGGAGCCCAACCAGCCCGAGCCGGGGGCCGAGCCCGAGGTTCCGTGGGCGACCGCGTGCCACGTGCTGTGGATGTTCGGCGAGGACGGCGGGATGCGTCCCGGCTCCTTCACCGAGCAGCTCATCAACACCTGCGCCCGAGCTGACGTCATGCAGCTGGCCCGGCTCGCCCAGGCGTACCCCGCCGAGGCGCACGCCGTGCACCTGGCGAAGAACACCGAGGACGGCATCACCCGCCTCCGGACCATCGCTGGAGGTGCGGCGTGACTAACACCGCGCTGGCCGGGGCGGTCGCCCCGGCCGCCGGCCCGGTCACCGGGCCTGGCGTCTACGACCTGACCGCCGAGGAGTACCACGCCGACCCGGTGCCGTGCGGCTCCCTCTCCTCCTCCGGCGCCCGCCGCCTCCTCCCACCGTCCTGCCCCGCACTGTTCCGCTGGGAGCAGGACCACCCGCAGCCGCCGAAGGCCACCTTCGACTTCGGGCACGCCGCCCACAAGCTGGTACTGGGCGTCGGCCCGGACCTGGTGGCGCTCGACTTCGACGACTGGCGCACGAAGGCCGCCCGCCAGGAGCGCGACGAACTGCGCGCGGCCGGAGCGGTGCCGCTGCTCCGCGACGACTACCAGCAGGTACTGGACATGGCAGCCGCCATCCGCCAGCACCCCATGGCGTCCCGACTGTTCGAGCCGGGCAGCGGCACGGCCGAGTCGGCGCTCGTGTGGCGGGACGGCCCGACCGGCGTCATGCGCCGCGCGCTCCTCGACTGGCGGCCTGCGCCGGGCCCGGGCCGAATGATCATCCGCGACTACAAGACCGCCCGTTCCGCCGACCCCGCGGCCGTCGCTCGGGCCGTGCACGAGTACGGCTACCACCAGCAGGCCGACTGGTACCGCGCCGGCTGCCGAGCGCTCGGCCTGTGCGACGAGACCGCCGAGTTCGTGTTCGTCGTCCAGGAGAAGACCGCGCCGTACCTGGTCACCGTCGTCCAGCTCGACGCCATGGCCATGCGCATCGGCGCGGCCCGCAACCGGCGCGCCATCGAGACCTATGCCAAGTGCGTCGAGACCGGCCGCTGGCCCGGCTACGCGGACGACGTCGCATACCTCTCCCTTCCTCCGTACGCGGAGATCCGTGACTCCGAGGAGTACCTGTGAACCAGCCCGCACAGCCCGCGACCCGCATCGGGCAGGCCACCACCATCGAGATGTCGCGCGCCGAGGCCGAGGTGAAGGCCGCCGTCGTCATCGCCCAGCAGAACCCCCGCAACATCCACGCCGCCGTCGATGAAATGCGGTTCGCCTGCCAGCAGTACGCCCTCGCCGAGAAAGCGTTCTTCAGCTACCCGAAGGGCAAGGAGACCATCACCGGCCCCTCCGTCCACCTCGCCCGGGAACTGGCTCTGATCTGGGGCAACGTGCAGCACGGCACGATGGAGTTGAGCCGGGACACTGGGCTGGGCCAGTCGGAGATCCTGGCGTATGCCTGGGACTTGCAGCGCAACTCGCGCTCCTCGCAGATCTTCATCGCTCCCCACGTCCGGGACACCCGGCAAGGCAAGAAGGACCTGACGGACCTGCGGGATGTGTACGAGAACAACGCCAACTTGGGCGCTCGCCGGCTGCGTGAGGCGATCTTCGCGATGCTGCCCGCCTGGTACGTCTCCGAGGCCGTCAGCATCTGCGAGGAGACCCTCAAGAAGGGCAACGGCCAGACGCTCGCCGAGCGAGTCACCGAGGCCATCCAGACGTACGACCGTGTCGGCATCACCGTCCACCAGCTGGAGACGAAGGTGGGCCGGCCGCAGGACCAGTGGGACGAGAAGGACATCACTGACCTGGAGGTGATCTACCGGTCGGTGGACCGCAAGGAGATGACCCCCGCCGAGGCGTTCCCGCCGCCGAAGGTCACCGCCGACGAGATCACCGGTGGGCAGCGGCAGAACGCCGAGCCGGGGTCGGAGGTGCGGTCATGACGCGCAAGAGCCGTCGTATCGCCGAGCTGCAGACCCGGGTCTCCAACCTCGACTTCAGCCTGACTTGGACGCGGTTGGAGCGGGACGTGTACAAGATCCGATCCCGCCGGTACGCCCTCCGCATCGCCCGCCTGGCCCGCGCTGTGTGGCGCCTCCGCCGAGAGCTGGCCGAGCAGAAGCGCGTCAACGACCGCCTGGCCGACCAGCTGTTCAACGCCATGGGCTACACGGACGCCGGCCTGAAGGCCCTTGGTGTCCCCGCCCACACCGCTGCTGGTCGTGAGCCCGGGGAGGTGGCGTCATGAAGAAGGCAGGTATGCCGCGCCGGGCATCCGCCGAGGACTGGCGGAAGTACGCCAAGTGCCGCAAGGAGGACGCCGAACTCTTCTTCCCCGTGGGCGACACCGGCCCGGCGCTGCTGCAGATCGAGGAGGCGCGCGCCGTGTGCCACCGCTGCCCCGTGATGCTGCTCTGCCAGGAATGGGCGCTGGACGCCCGGGAGCCGCATGGCGTGTGGGGTGGCCTGTCCGAGGCCGAGCGCGGCAACGTCCTGCGACACCGGTCCCGCCAGCGGGCACGGACGGGGGCTCGCGCATGAGCCTCACCGAAACCCTGCTGATCGTCGCATTCTGGGCCGGTGTCGCCCTCGCGGTCGCGGTCCGGCTCGGCGCCGCGATCCGCCGCCACCAGGCAGCCATCGTCGTCCCGCCGTACGCCACCTTCACCCCGCCCCCGCCCGGCGCCCGCTGGCTCATGTGCGACACCACCACCTGCGCCCGCCTCCAGACCATCCACACCCCGCAGCCCGGCGGCGCCTACCGGTGCACCACCTGCGGCCACACCAAGGGGGACTGACCCATGCAGGACCTCACCGACGAGCAGTTGGACGACCTCATCAAGGCCATCGGCCTCAAGCGGCCCCGCGGCGGCAGCCAGCGCAAGCCCATCGCCCACGGCACCTACCGCGGCGCCCGCCAACACCGGTACCGCAACGAGCCGCTGTGCCAGGACTGCCGGACCGCCGAGAATGCCTACCAGAACGCGCAGTACGCCGCCCGAAAGGCGGCCAACCGATGACCGCCCCGACCGTCGCCGCCCCGGCCGCTACCACGGCGGCCGGGCCCCGGCCGGACAGCGCCCCGGCGAGCACCCGCCCCCACGGCTACGCCCGTTACCGGCTCGACGGCTGCCGCTGCTACGTCTGCGGCTACGCCCGCGCCCAGTACGACGACAACCGCACCCGCGCCATCGCCTACGGCACCTGGCAACCATGGGTCGACGCCGAACCGGTCCGCCACCACATCCGCTACCTGCAGTCCTGCGACATGGGCCTGCGGGTCATCGCCACGGCGGCCGACGTGGACCGCAAGCGCCTGCAGGGCATCGTCACCGGCCGGCCGGAGCGCGGTACAGGACCGCAGGCGCATGTGCGCCCGGCTCTCGCGGCCGCCGTCCTCGCCGTCGAGCCCACCCTCGACAACCTCGGCGCCGCGACCGTCATCAACGCCACCGGCACCACCCGCCGTCTCCAGGCGCTGGGCGCCGCGGGCTGGCCACAGCACCACCTCGCTGTCCGACTCGGCATGTCCGACGGGAATTTCGGCGCCACCTTGCGCCGTGACCGTGTCATCGTCCGGACCGCTCGGGCCGTGCGCGGGCTGTACGACGAGCTGTGGCGGGCCGACCCGCGAGAGCACGGCGTCGACAGCCAGGCGTACAGCCGGGCCCGCAACCACGCTGCTGCCGAGCGGTGGGCGCCGGTCGGCACGTGGGACGACGACACCATCGACGACCCTGCGGCCTTCCCGGACTGGACCGGACGCTGCAGCACAGCGGAGGGCTACAACGACCACCGTCGGTTGGGGATCCCCATCTGCCCGCCATGCCGAGAGGCCGGCGCCCGGGATCGACGCGAGCGTGCTGGCCGACAGGCGGTGGCCTGATGGCAAACCACGAGCAGCCCCGCCACCTCGTACCTGACCACATCCCTGACCACCTGCGTGAAGCATTCGCCACCGCCAAGGGGCGCGCCATCTCTGCGCACAGCCCGTACCAGCTCGGCGACGCCGTCCAGCGCCACGGATACCGCGGCAACCTGCCCGGCCATGCCCAGACCGGATTCCGCGGGTGGGTTGTCGCCACCGTCGGCTCCACCATCCTCACTGGCATCACCACCGAGGGCGAGGAGTGGTGGGAGTACTGGGGCGACCTGGAACCGGACGGCCAGCCCGTCGACATCTGGCGGTGGTGTACCTGCTGCCGTGAGGCAAGGCGCCCGCTCCTGCTCGCCCATTACGCCCGCCAGCGTGCGGCCGGTGAACAGCTCGACCTGTTCAGCCAGGGCGCGGCATGACCGCCGCCCCGCGGCCGTGCGGCGCGCTCGGCGAGCACAACGGCCCCGTCCGGCCGTACGCGGCGGGCTGGCTCTGCTCCCGGCACTCGCCGTGGGGCCGGGCCGGCCGCCCGGTGCCGCAGCCCGGGCCCGGCTGGCCCGCCGACGCCTGGGACACCCCCTCGCCGCAGTCCGCCAGCCGCGTCCACGACGCCCAAGCCATCGCCAGCGGCAAACGCCGCTCGAATCCCGCCGCCTACCGCGCCGCACAGGCCGCCGTTGGCGCACGAAAGGACCCGAAGTGACCTTCTTCCACGGGGGATTCCCCGGGCTCAAAGTCGGCGACCTGCTGCTGCCGCCGGACCGCACCGGCACCGAGCACCGGCTCTCGGCCGCCGCCGAAACCCTCGGCGGGCCGGCCCACGCCACCCGCACGGACGTCGTGTACCTCACGACCCAGCGGGAGGTGGCCCGCGCGTACGCCGCGTTCTACCCGGACGGCGCCCTGTACCAGGTACTGCCGCAGTCGCCCGTCGATCCCGACCCGGACTGCCTCCAGCTGGACCTGTCCTGGCACTGCCCGGCCGCCGTGATCGTGGCCGTCATCGATCCGGTCGTGCTCTTCCGCAACCGCACGCCGGACCGCTGGCTGCGGATGCTCAACGGCCCGGCCCGAGGGAGCGCCGCCTGATGCCCGCCCGCCTCCGGATCCGGTACACGGACTGGCCGCGCCCGGCCATCGAGCTGACCGACACCCCGCGGCCCGGCTGCTGGGACTGCGACGGCGACGGCGGGTTCGAGGTCGCCGGCCGGAGCGGTCCCCAGCCCGAGACCGTGCTCTGCGACTGCTGGGACCCGGCCCGCGCGTGGCTCCTCAGCTACGTACCCCGCTGCATCGCCCGCCGCTGGCTCGGCTGGACCGACCGGCCCTTCTACGACGCCCCGCCGTTCTGACCTGCCCCGGAAGGACGCAAGTGAACTCCTGGCACCACGCCCAATCCTCCGCCCGCAAGTGGGGTGGCGAACCGCAGTTGTACCTCCCAATCCACGAGTTCATCGACAGCTCCAAGCGGATCATCGGCGATGTCCGGCACCGGTCCCTCTACCACCACACCGAAGGCATCTGGCTGTGCCAGCGAATCTTCGGCGTGACCCTCGACGTGCCCAAGGCCCGAACCACCGTGCAGGTTCCGGTCCGGCTCATCGCCGAACAGCACGTCCTCGAAGACCTCGGCTGGCTCCCATCCCCTGCGGACTACATCAACGGCATGCCCATCAAGCCGTGGATGTCCGGCAGCCAGCGCAAGACCGTCCCTCTCTCCCACCTACTCCTCAACCAGCCCACTGGAGAAACCAAGTGACCACCCAGACCAACTTCCTCGGCATCCCCGTCAACGGCGATGTCACGCGTGGCGAGACCCGCGTCGAGCAGAAGCCGATCGAAGAACTCCAGCCGATCCTCCAGGCCGTCCTCAACGACCCCACCATCGTCGAGTTCGGCTGGCAGCAGTACACCCCCTACTTCAACGACGGCGAGCCCTGCACCTTCCGCGTCAACAGCACCTGGGTGCGCACCACAGCCGACGCGGACGTCGAGGACGAGTACGAGCTGGAGATGTGGAGCCACCGCAGCCTCGGCAAGACGACGGGGGGCGAGTGGGTGGACGACCCCGACACCGGACTCCGGAAGAAGATCGGCGCCCAGTACGAAGGCCCGGACGAGGCCCGATACCAGCAGTGCAAGGCCCTGGAAGCGGCGATCGAGGGCGGCGCCTTCGAGAACGTCCTCCTTGACGCATTCGGCGACCACGCCGCCGTCACCGTCCGCCGCGACGGGATCGAAGTCGAGTTCTACGAGCACGACTGACCACCCGACACACCGGCCCCGGGGCGGGGCGACCACACCCCCGTCCCGGGCGCACAACCGCCGCCGCACCGCGAGAAAGAAGCAGCACATGCCGTGGTTCAAGATCGATGACGCGTCGCACAGCCACTACAAGTTCATCAAGGCTGGCAACGCGGCATTGGGTCTCTGGCTGCGTTGCGGCGCCTACTCCGCCCAGCACCTCACCGAAGGCATCATCCCCGGCGAGGTGGCCGAGCTGTACGGCTCCGGCCCCCAGGCCCGCAAGCTCGTCAAGGTCGGCCTGTGGCACGAGCACGAGCACACCTGCCCCCGCTGCCCCCAGCCCGATGCCGGCGACTACGTGGTGCACGACTTCTTCGAGGGCGGCCGCAACACCACCAGGGCCCAGCACGAGGCCAACAAGAAGGGGGCCGCTGAGCGGGCCGCGAAGAGCCGCGCCAACCGGAAAGCCTCGGGAAAAGCTGAAGATTCGCCCGCGAAAAGCGCTCCGAAAGCCGACGAAAACTCGGCGAATCCTTCCCCAAACGAACCCCATTTTCCGGCGTCCGCCGCAGGTCAGGAAGGGTTGTCACACCGTACGCCCTTCGACGGCGTCACAGCTGTCCAAGCCAAGCCAAGCCCTCCGTCTCCTCCAGAGGAGGAGACGGAGGAAGGACAGCTAGCTATGCGCGCGGGCACGAACGACGTCCCCCGCATCGGAGACCGGCCCCGCATCCCGCCCAACTGCCAGCCGCTCGTCGCCGCCGTACAGGCAGCCCGCCTGCACGTCGGCTGGGATCTCCGCCCCGAGGAATGGTTCCTCGTCGAGGCGCTCGTTCGCCGCTGCGGAATCCCGGCGCTCGTCGTCTCGGCGAACGCCAGCTGGCAGGGCGCCCGCAGCCAGCCCCGCAACGCCCGCTATTTCATCCCCGCTTGGCGCACCCTGCCCGACGCGCTCCCGGCCGCCGAGCCCGTCGACCTGCCCTCCGCGGTCGGCGAAGTAGTCCCGCTCGGCCCCGCCCCGCATACCGCTGGCGCCCGCCCCTCCACCACCGACGCCCGCGTACAGCAGGCCCTCGCCGCCGGCCGCCGCCTCCAGGCCCTCGCCGACGCCCAGAACGCCCAGGAGAACCAGTGATCACCTACGAACAGGCCGGTGAACTCCTCGGCCTCGCCGCCGCCCGCGACCAGCGCACCGTCGGCGAAGCCGACATCCTCGCCTGGCACGACGACCTGAACGAGGCAGGCATCACCTACGTGGATGCCCGCGCCGCGCTCACCCGCTTCTACGTGGCGCAGGGCGATCTGCGCGCCGAGGACCGGTTCCGTGCCACCACCCCCGACGTCATCCACCAGGCCAAGGCCCTGCGCCGTGAGCGGCTGACGAACTTCGTCTACGAGCCGCCGCCCGGCGACTCGGACCCGCACTACCTCGCCCGGCTCCGCGTCCAGCTCTCCGCCATGGCTGACGGCCGCATACCGGCCCTCAGCGCGGCGCCCGCTCTGGAGGGCGGCCCGTATCCGCGGTTCGTAGAGGAACTGGAAGCCCGGGGATACCAGGTCGGCCGTCCGATACCCAAGGACGAGGACGGGGACGACAGCACGACAGCGGAGGTCGCCAAGGTCCGCCGCCCGGGCCCGCTCGGTGTCGACTGCCCGTCCTGCAACGCGCCGATCGGCCGACCGTGCAAGACCCGGTTCCGACGCCCGCACGGTGCCCGCCGGCGCGTGGCTGCCGGGCAGCCCGCAGCGAGTGAGACGCCCACCGAGATCGAGCAGCGCCGGGCCGCGGCCCTCGCGCACCTCTCCGCCGCCGCGACCACGGAGGACGAACAGTGACCGGCGCCCCGATGCCCTCCAGCCTCCGCCGCGGCCGGCCCGCCCAGCTCGACAACGAGTGCCCCCGCTGCCGCGCCCAGCCCGGCGCCCGCTGCACCAGCCCCCGCGGCCGAACCCTCACCGACCCCCACCCCTCCCGCCTCGACACCACCGCGCACACCGAGGAGACGCAGCCATGGCCATACCGCCCGCCGCAGCCGCAGTGATCCGCGCCGCCCTCGACGACTACCGGCTGACCGTCCCGCCCACCCGCGGTACCGCAGCCGGCCAGGTCCACCGCATTGCCCAGTACCTCGCCGCCAGCGGCTACACCATCCGCCAGACCAGCACCCGCCTGGTCGGCCGCGCCGGGGACATCGACCCGGCCGCGCTCGCCGCCCTCCGCATGGCCCTCCAGATCTACGCCGTGCTCACCCCGCCCGAGCTGGCCACCCCGCAGGCCGCCACCGAGTACATCGCCGCTGAGATGACCGAGGCCGGCTGGTCCATCACGCCCGACACCCGCACCAGGAGCGCCGCCGCATGAACTGCACCGCCTGCACCGCCCCCCTCGACCACGCCGCCCAGCTCTGCCCGGCGTGCACCGGCGGCCTCGACGTCCGGCTGGCCGAACTCCCCGGGCTCTACCTGCTGCTGGCCGATCAGCTCCGTCCGGGCGCCGGACGATCCGACGGCCCCGTAGCCCTCGTCCGCGAGGCCCCGCTACCGGTACGTGAGGACGTCCTCGACATGCGCGCCGCCGGCGGCATGGTCACCACCCTGGAGTCGTGGCGCGAGGCCATGCAGGAAGCCCGCGGCTGGGGCCAGCCCGCCTGCACCGGCAGCATCGAACGACGCATCATGGCCGCCGCCCGCGGCCTGCAGCTCAACCTCGACTGGATCGCCGCCGAGTTCGAGGCCGCAGGGGACCTGGCTCGCGAGATACGCGCCCTGACCGGGCAGGTGAACGCGCTCCTCGACCCCGCCCCGCGCACGCTCTCCGTCGGCACCTGCGCCGCGGACCTCGGCCAGGGCGACATCTGCGACGCGCCACTCCGCGTCCCGGCCGGCACCACGACCGTACGCTGCCGACGCTGCGGCACCAACTACCCGCCGCACACCTGGATGACCCTGGCCACCGGCGCGTGGGCACCCGCGGGCGCCGCAGCATGACCCCGCGCGCACAGCTGTACGCCCGCCTCCTGGCCGCACGCCCCCACGCCGCCCTCTGTGGACGCCGAGCCAGCCATACGCCCCGCACACGGACTCTCGCGACCGCCTGATGGTCGCCGTCGTGCTGCTGGTCGCCCTCATCTGCCTGACGACCAGCACACTCACCACCCCACCCGACCGACATCGCCTCACCGGCCGCCTAAAGGGACATCACCGATGAACTGGAAAGAGACCCTTCCGCATGGCACCACCGTGGCCCTCCACGGCTACACCCTCACCCACCTGAACCGCATCACTCGCATAGCCGTCCTTCGCGGCTACCTGCGCGCCTCCGGCACCATCGCCGATCAGCTCGAAACTGCGTGGCACGCCATCGTCGAGAACCTCTGTGAAGCCGAACACCGCCCCGCCCCCAGCCAGTTGATCGACACCGCCCGCGCCGCGCTCTCTACCGCTTTCCGTGACGAGCTGCACCACCACGGCTACGTCCAGACCGACGTCGCCGCCGGCCGGGAAGCTATGCCCGCCTTCCAGCGGTACTGGAACCCGCCGGCTTCCTCCTCGCTGGAAGAGCGGGTGGTGGAGCGGACTGCGCTCGCTCAGATCTGGAACCAGCTGGCGCCCTCCGAGCAGCAGGCCCTTGAAGCGCTCGCCGCCACCGGCGACTACCAGAAGGCCGCGGCCGCCGTCGGGAAGAAGCAGGGCACCTTCAACGTCCTCGTCCGCAACGGCCGGCTCCGCTTCCTGGCAGCCTGGCACGACGGCGAACCCCCCTCGAGGGTGTGGCGTACCGACCGCCGAGTGGGAAGCCGGTCCGGCCGAGACACCCGCGGTCGGCAGCGCCTGACCGTCTCGCAGGTCGAGGCTTACCGGGGTCGGCAGCAGCAGGGGGAGACGATCCGAGCACTGGCCGCCGAGGCCGGCGTCAGTGAGTGCACTCTCGGCGCGCTGCTGCGCGGCAAGTTCCGGCCCGCCGACGACCTGGTGGTGGCGGGATGACGCGCAACTGCACCTGCCGCCACTGCCTCACCCCGGCCCCGGTCGTCGAACCCGAACCGGTCGCGCCCGTCGCACTCCCCACCGAGCCTCGGCAGTTCCGTGTCCACAACGAGGACGGCGACATCCAGAACTGCACCCTCCACCCCGACGGCACGATGACCATGGTCATGGCCGGGCAGGTGTGGCGATCCCTGCTCTCATTCGACGAGATGCGCCAGATGAACTGGGCGAACGCCCGCATCGAGTGGGACCCCGCGCCACTGGTACCGGAGGCTGAGGCACCACCGACAGCCGGCCCGGTACAGGACGCCATCCCGCTCCAGGAGGGCGGCCCGTGACCGATTGCGAAATGTGCGGTCGCCCTCTGCGCCGTCCGTCGCCCGACGGCCTCGGCCCCCGCTGCCGACGCAAGAAGCGCGCCGCGGAGCCCGAGTCTGACCGTACAACCACCGTGCCGGGGCGGCACTGGCTCGACCACGCCGCGCTCGCCGCCGCCGGCCAAACGGCCATCCCCATTCAGCCCGCGTTCAGCGACTGCGAACCCGCCTGGCGCCCGGCCCGCCGCCGACGCCGCATCACCGACGTACCCGGCCCTGACACCTGGCCCGCCCCCGAGGAGAACAGCCCGTGATCACATTCCTGCTCGGCCTGCTGCTCGGTGGGATCTCCGGCGGCGGCACCTACGCCCTCACCACCGACAGCCACCTGGCCCTCGTCGTCGGCGCCGTCGTCACGATCGCCTGCTGGCTCGGCGTCGCCGCCGTGATCTTCATCGACGAATGAACCGCTCCGCCCAGCCGAGCGCACCAACGCACACCGAGGAGGGCCAGTGACCGAGCCGACCACCGAACACCTCATACGTACCCTGCTCCGCAACGTCCGCCCCGACACCTCCGGTTGCTGGGAGTGGACCGGTCCGCGGGACACCGACGGCTACGGCAAGGCGTCCGCGGACGGCCGCACGGTCAGTGCGCACCGCTGGCTGTGGACGCTGCTCCGCGGTGAACTCCCGCCCACGCAGCACCTCGACCACCTGTGCCGCAACCGCGCATGCGTCAGCCCAGACCACCTCGAACCCGTCAGTTGCGGCGAGAACATACGTCGCGGCCACCTCGCCCGCGGCACCCACATCTGCCCCGAGCACGGCCTCAAGAGTCGCCGCGCCTCCGGCCGGCTCGTCTGCCGCGCGTGTGACGCCCGAGCCGCCCGCATCCGCCGCGCCGCCCAGCACGCCGCCTGACCCACCTCGCCCGGCCGCCACCACGGCGGCCGGGCCCAGCACTGGAGACCCACATGCCCCAACACTTCGCATCGATCGGAGAGGCAATCGGCTCCGCCATGGCCCACAACGCCCGCATGGCCGCCGACCTCGCCGCCGCCCACCGCCTTGCCGAACAGCCGCCGACCGTCGGCCCTACCCCGACCGGCGGCAACGCCGAGGACTGCCCCCGCTGCACCGGCCACACCACCGAGCTGGCCCGGGACTGCCCCGCCTGCGAGGCCGGCATCCCGCACACCGAGCACTGCCCCACCCCCGAGACGCACAACTGGGGCTGCGGATGCCCCACCGACGCCATGCGACAGGACACCGGCCAGGACGTCGCGCCCGGCCCGAGCAGCTACCCGTACCTCGACACGCTCGGCGTCCTCCTGTCCCGCATGGTCCGCGGGGTGCTCCTCGAAGCCGAGCGCCCGCTGCTGCGCGAGCACGTCGAGCACCTGCTCACCGACCGCAGCCGGTCTGAACACGCCGCCAGCCGACTCATGGAACAGCGGCAGGAGCTGGCCGAAGAGCGGTACGCATGGCAGGAACGCGGCGACCGGGCCGAGGCCGCCCTCCGCCGGGTGCGCGCCGAATGCGACGCCATCGAGGCCGAGCGCGCGCGGGTGGACGAGCCGTTCGGCGATGGCATGGTGGACGCTACGGCCCGGGTCCGCATCGCCATTGCCGGGCCCGCAGCCGACCGGCAGCCCGCGCCATGCCCGCCCGGAGGAGGCTGCACGCTCTGCAGCGAATGCACCTACTGTCTCGCGCACCAGCACCCGGCCGAGGGCGGATGCCACCCCCGCCGCTGACCGCAGCGCCGACGCCCCGCCGATCAGATAGGCGGGGCGCCGTCACGTCCACACGTCCGGCCCGCCGCCGCGCCACTCGATCAGCGCGGCGTCGTCGAGTCGCACCTCCTCCGGATCGAGGCCGGCCCGGCGCAGGAACTCCAGCAGATCGGCCGGCCGGTATGCACCACCACGGGCGGACGCTCGGCCATACCCCCACCGTGCCGCCCCTGGCTGCGCCCCGCACGCTGGCCACGACCACATGACGGAGACCCCGGCCCGTTCCGGGCGGGGTCTCCGTCGCGTGCGCGCTTACTCGGGCGACTCGGGCGCCTTCTTCGGTCTCACGGTCCCCGAGCCTTTGTAACCGCGGAATACGTCCTGCACCGTGCTGAGCTTGCAACCGAGCCGATCGGCGATGGCCCGGTACGAGAGGCCGTTACCCCCGTCCCACAGCTCGCGGATCAGGTCGCTGCGCTCTGCCGACCACTGCCGATTGCGCTCAACCTGCGCGGCCATGATCCGGCTCTTCGCCCTGACCCGCTCTTCTCGATCCGCGATCTGCTCGACCGCATCAAGGGCGTCCGACACGCGGCGCACCTCCTCGTCGCTCATCCCGGCCCTTTCTTCGGTGGGCCGCTTGCCACGAGCGTAGGGGACCCCTACAGTCATGGGCAAGCAGCCTGCGCTGCTGATGCACGAAGGCCCCGGCCCGGCGCTGCACACGCCATATGGGCCGGGGCCAGACCCACCCACACGCGTCTCAAGGGAGTGGATCCGCCATGGATCGTACCCAGCCCACCCCGGCCCCCCGCCACACCATCGCCGTCGGCATCCTCGGCCGCCGCGCCGGCCGAACCATCGCCACCGTGCGCACCGAGGCCGGCACCACCGGCACCGTCCGCCGCGACGACTCCGCCTCCAGCCGCAGCCACGCCATGGCCTACGTCCCCACCGGCACCCCGCGCATCGAGATCGGCGAGACCGACACCCGCCGGCGCGTCTGGTCCATCCGCGAGCTGGACGCCGTGCACACCCACTCCGGGGGCACCGGCACCGTGACCGCCCGGCAGATCGACCAGACCACCATTGAGGTCACCCTCGCCGTCGGCCCCGTGCAGGTGTTCACGGACTGGGAGCCGGGCGAGGAGTCCTACGCCGCCGCTCTGCCCGTCATCCGCGCCCTCACCAGTACCGCCCGATGAGCCGCCGCGCCCCGCTGGACTGGCTGCTGACCACCGCCGCGGACAAGCTCCCCACCGGTTCCCCGAACGCCCCCATCACCCGCGAGCGGATCGCCCTGACCATCGAGCTCGTCATCTGGGACTGGCACGGCACCGGCGACCCCACCACGGACTCCATCGCCGACACCAACGCCCTGCGCAGCGTCCTGCTGGGGCTCCCGATCCGCGGAGCCACCCGCGCCGAGTACGCCGCCCGCGTACGCCTCGCCGCACAGGGGGTGTCGCTGTGACGATCACCGACCCGCGCCCGGCCGAACCGACCGACGAGGCCCGCGCGCTCCTCGCCGAGGCCGCCGCCGACTACGCCGCCAACGAGGAGAACCGCCGCCACGCCGAGGCGAACGCTCGGGCCGACGCCGCGGACAACGGAGGTACCTGATGAACGCCACCCTCGCAGCCCAGCAGGCAGCCCTCGACGCGGCCGCGCAGCTGGCCCGCGCCCTCGGACACCTACCCAGCGCCAACATCGACGTCAACCACCACTCCCCGGAGCGGATCGAGATCAGCGTTCACGACGGTCTCGACCGATTCGAGCAGTGGCGCGAGGCCCTCGGCATCCCCACCGCAGCCCTCAACTACCGCACCAGCGTGACCGGCATGCACATCCGATCCAGCACCACCTGGAACGGCATCGAGATCCAACTCACCGGCTACGCCCCCGCGATCAACACCGACCGCGTCACGCACTGACGCCCGGACCGGCCCGGCCCGCCAGCCCCAACGCGCGGGCCCCGCCATCCCCCTGGAGCACCACGTGGACCTCACACCCGCCACCGAGTGGGTCACCGCCCACCCCTGGCCCGCTGGCATCATCGGCGGCGCCATTGCGGCCGGCCTCGCCCTCGCCGCTCGGCGCCTCGGCCACGCCGTCCTCGTCGCAGCCGTCGGCGCCATGGTCTGCACCGCCTACAGCGCGGACACCAGCTGGCGATTCGCCGCGCACCGCCTCGGCATGACCGACGACAGTGAACGCCTCGTCATGTTCGCCGCCGCGGAGATCGCCCTGCTCGCCTGCGGCCTGCTCGCCCGCGCGACCAAGGCCGCCACCTCCACCGACGACACCGCTGGCACCGCCGGCGTCCCCGGCGCCCTCGTCTGGGCCGTCACCGGTGTGCAGATCATCCCCGCCTTCTCGGAGTCCGGGCTCGTCGGCGGAACGGTCCGCGCGTTCATCGGGCCCGTGATGGCCGGCCTGCTCTGGCACCTCGCCATGGGCCTGGAAATCCGGCTCGTGCGCCCCGGCGCCCTCTCCACCGGCCTCCCCGCCACGATCGGCCGAGAACTACGCGAGCGGCTGCTGTCCCGCCTCGGCCTCGCCGTACGCGACCGATCGGCCGAGCAGATCAGCCGCGACCGCGCCACCGCACGCGTCGTACGCCTCGCATCCCGCAAGCGCCTCTTTGGCTGGGGCCGCAAGCGCCTCGCCGCGGCCGTCACCCGGTCACACGTCGCCACCGACCCCAACCAGCGCCAACGCCTCATGCTCGAACTCGCCGCCCGCCGCGGGGCAACGGACCTGACAACCATCACGCTGCCGTCCACATGGGACCCGCCACAGGAACCGGCACGGCCCCGTACCCACCTCGCCGTCACAGGTACGCACCTGCGCGCCATGGACCCCATAGACGCCATCCGCCAGGTACAGGCGGCCCACCCAGACCTCGACCCAGCCCACCTCGCAGCGCACTGCACCGAGTACGGACTCGTCGTATCCGAGACCCAGGTACGCGTAGCAACCCGCGCCGGCAACCCCAACCCGCACCCGCGTACCCGTACCCCGAACGCCGAACCCGAGGTACAGGTACACCGCGTACCCGCCACCGAGCACGCCGACGAACCCATCCCCCGTGCCCTCGACAAGACCCCCAGCCTCACCCTCGAACTCGCACCGATGGGGGACCTGCACCCCGAGGTACGCACCCGCGTACCCGTACTCGCCGCAGGCCACAGCCGGTCCGTCGTCCACGCCAAGGTTCCGCCGCACCCCGAGGTACCCGACGTACCCGCGCACCCGCAGCCCCCAGGCGCCAGTGAGGACCCGCTCATCCAAAGAGCCCGCGCCCTTCAGGGCGACGGCCCGCCACCCACCATCAAGACCCTCAAACGCGAACTGCGCATCGGCCAGGCGAAGGCCCAGGAGATCCGCCGCGTACTCGACACCCAGGTACAACCCGTACCTGCAGAAGGGGACTGAGATGCACGCCGTACCCGCCGTGCTCTTCTTCGGCACCACCGCGCTCGTCGGCCTCGTCGGGCTGCTGGCCCTCGCACCCCGCCGCACCCTCCGCCGAGCCGAGCCGTACGCCCTCCCCGCCGTGCGCACCCTCGCCCTCCTCACCGTCACCGCGGCCTACGTCGCCACCCTCTTCCACCACTGAGGAACCCTCATGTCCGAACCGGCGAAGATCAGCCGCGTGATCCCGTCGGGGGAGCAGCAGGCATGGCCGGTCCGCCCAGGCACCCCCGGCGGGCCGGACGCTTCACCGCTGCTCGGCCCGCCCGTGCCGTACGGCACCCCCAACCCGCCACCGTGGCGACCCGTCACACCCCCACCTCCGCCGCCCGCTGCCCCCTGGCTGCCGGCCGCGCCCCCGCCCGACCCCGGGCCCATCGAAGTGCGCGTCACCGTCGACCTGATCGGCCCCCAGCCTGAGCCCGAGCCGGAGCGCCGGGACTGGTCCTGGCTCACCAGCCGCGTCCGCCCGTGGGCCTCGCTCATCAGCGGCGTGGTGGTGCTCGGCCCCTGGTTCGGCGGCACCAGCGCCGTCGGCGCCTGGTCAAGGGCCATGCACGACGCCCGCACCGAGGCCGGCATCCTCCCCGCCTACATCATCGCCGGCACCGCCCTCGCCATCGCCTTTTATGCCGACGACCGCCGCCCCCGCTGGTGGACCCGCGGCGCTCTGCTCGTCGCCCTGGTCGGCGGCACCGGCGCCATGGCCTGGTTCGACCCCGTTACCGCCCTCACTGGAGTACGCCCGTGACCACCGCAACGTCCCTCTCCCTCGGCGGCCTCGCCCTCTCCCTCGTCGTGGCCTACGCCAACTTGTGGCCCTGGTGGAAGGCAGGCCACGACCCGAAGAAGATCATTCCGTTCGCCCAGGGCTTCTCGCTCGGCGCCATCTCCACCATCTGCGCGGGCGGCGTCCTCGGCTGGCTCGCCGGTTGCTCCGCCGGCGCCGGAAACACCGGCGGCGGCAAGGTGCTCGGTGGGATCACCGGCGCGAGTGGGGGTGGCACCCTGGCCCGCGGCGACCTCGGCCACCTCACCCCCGAGGGGGGAGTCGTCGTGCTGCTGATGACCGTCGGGGTCGTCATGGCCTGGCGGTCCGCGGGGAAGGCCGACAAGAAGCGGACCGCGGGCGGGGCGTTCGTCGGGTCGACTCTGACCCTGACGGCCGGGGTTGCCAGCCTCCTCGGATTCCTGCCCGAGGCGATCAACGCGATCGGGGAGCAGGGCCGCGCCGTCATCGAGAGCGCGGGCATCCTGTGAACCGCCTGCATTCCACGGCCGATCGCCTCTGGTGCGGCAGCATCGAAGTGGCCCGCCGCCGGGCGAACCGGATCACGGCATGGGTCCGTTCCTCTCCGACCAGCCGGGGGGCCTGGGTCCGTCTCGGTGTCGTGCTCGGCCTCGCTTGGATCGCGGTGCGCGCCTGCCGCACCGCGCCCAGTCTGCTGTGGGTGGTCACCGCCGGCTGGCTGTGGGCCGCCTACCGAGCCGGCCGCGATCACGCCTCGGCGGCCCCCGCTGAGGACGCCGAACCGGCCCCCGCCGAGGCGGCCGAGAACGCCCCCGACGGCCCCTCCACGGAGGCCGTGCGCACCCTCCTCCTCGACCTCATGGGGGATGACCGCGGGGTGCACCTCTCCACCGTCCTGGCACACATGCAGGAGGAGGGGCAGGGGGTGGGCTGGAAGGTGGGCGATTTGAGGGTCCGTCTGGAGGCTCTGGGCATCCCTGTCGACCCCAAGCTGAAGCTCTCCGGCGTGCCCACCCGGGGCGTTCGCAAGGAGGCTCTCCTGCCCCCTTCCCCGGCGGAGGCCCCGGCCCCGTCTCCCGAGGCGTCTACCGCCGCCTGACCTGCACGTCTACCGCCCCATCTCCCGCCGTCTACCGGCCATCTCCCGCCCCGTCTACCAGGCCAACTACCCGAAGGGAACCCGCCCATGGACCGTCAGCAGGCCATCGAGGCCGCCGCCCGCAAGGTGCTCGAACACGGCGGCCCCGAGTGCCGCACCGACCCGCGGACCGTCACCGACGCCATGGCCGCCGCCCTCGACCTCGGGGCGACGCACGACGACATCACCGCCGAGATGAAGCGCCAACGCGGCGCCTGAAAGGACCACCGATGCCTCAGTACGCCTACCTGATCGCCCGCACCGACCCCGACACCGACGACGACCGCCGCGTCATGTCCCGCGGCACGCAGACCCTCAGCGACGACCAAGACCCAGCCGCGTTCGCCGCCACTCGGCTGGCGCAGAACCGGGTGGAGCACAGCTACTACACCGGGCCCCGCCGCATCTCTTACTGGCCGCACGAGTTCGGCGCGCCGCTCCCGCGGACTGCGCCAGCCGAGGCCGAGCACATCGACGGCTGAACACGTACTTCCCGGAGCGGCCGCCCGCCTGGCAGCTAGCCGGCCGCCCCGGTCCCATCCCGCACGCGAGACAGGACCGCCATCATGGCACTCCGCAAGAGCATCCCCATGTCCGAGCTGCGCGAGAAGCGCGGCGGCCGCGACGACGAGCGGCACGGCCGCGACTATCAGGCCAGCCGCGGCGGCTGGGTCGAGCGCGACGAGCGGCCGGTACCCGGCACCCCGAAGTGATCAACTCGCGCCAAACCGACAGAAGTTGATCTAATTCAATGTGCAACTATTGCTCTGGCTCGCACGTCTCACGTGCAGAGCCGCCACACACCCCCCACAACTTCATAAGGAGATTCCGCATGCGAAAGACCCTCGCCTGCGCCGCCGCGGCCCTCGCGGCCTGCGCTCTCACCAGCAGCCCCACCCACGCCGCCACCCTCACAACGGCCGGCACCGGCTGGAAGCTCGCCACCGAACTGGGCGTCACCTCCGCCAGCCCCCGCGAGACGTACACCGTCACCTACCAGTCCGACGCCGTCCGCAAGTTCTACGCCCCGCAGATCCAGCGCGCCGTCGACCAGATCAACAGCACGACCGGCCTACACCTCGCCATCGGCGGCGTCGAGGCCATGGACCCCAACAAGTGCGGGCCCGACTGGCACATCCAGGTCCTGGAACTCAAGAACCCCATGGGCGACGACCCACCCCGGCTGGTCACAAGGCATGCCCTGCCCCAACCCGGCCATGGGCATGAGCCGCGGCGGCATCGTCGCCATGAACAGCTCCTACCGCGACGGCTCCTGGCCCATCAAGCAGGAGACGCTGCAGGACACATCCGTTCACGAAGTGCTGCACACCCTCGGCCTCGGCCACCCCAACTACGACGCAGACAAAGACGGCGCCATCGAGTCGTACGAGTGCGTCGCCACCAGCTACGGCAACCGCCCGATCATGTGCAGCCCCAACGGGGGCTACGCCACATGGAACAACGTCGGCCGTCTCACCGGCTACGACATCAACGGCCTGAAGGCCCTCACCTCCAACGCCACGGCGCAGGGACTCAAGTAGGCCCGTTGTCAGTGCCCCCGCGTACCGTCGAACGCGTCAACCATCCGAGCTGCTGGCGCTCCTCGGACCCCCGCCCCGCCCCCGGATACAGCGACCGGGCGGCGGGGCGAACCCGTTTCACCGCGGGCATCATGGACACATGAACACGCCCGTTCTCGTCGACATCTACGCCGCCGCCCACCACTGCGGCGTCAAGCCCGGAGCCCTCCGCGTACGCCTCCACCGCGGCACCCTCACCCGCCACGGTCACGATCGCCACGGCCGCGCCCTCGTCGACCTCCGTGAACTCCCCGCACAACCCGCACCAGTCGCCGCTTGACCGAAGCTCCGACCTGCTGTAACACTGAGGCCGTTCTTCGCATGCCCAGACACACGCGAACCACAGCCCCGAAGCCCCAACCGGACACACGGTTTGGGGCCTTTCGCTTCCCCCGCCCCGCGGCATACGGGACCATGACCCCGAAACCGCGACCCAGGGGGAACCCGCATGTTCGGCTCCAAGAAGAGCGCTGAAGAAAAGACCGCCTCCAAGGCTGTGACCGAGCTACGTCTCGCAGCGGCAAGCATCGGCGGCATGATGGTCCGAAAAGACCCCCTACGATTCACCGCCCCCGGCCAGATGGACGTCCCAGTGGCCGGCGCTCAGGTCACCGTGGACCGTGGAGAGGCCGCAAAGCGCATCACCGCCACCCGCGTAGCCCTAACAGGGATCTTCGCCCTCGCGTTGAAGAAGGACAACACCAAGCTGTTCATCACCATCGAGGGCGCCGACGGCTCCGCGATGCTCCTCGACTGCAACGCCAAGAAGGAAGCCGCAGCCCGCAAGTTCGCGATCCTCGTTCACACCAAGCACCCCGCGTAGCCCCCGGGCCCGCGGCCTACCGCGGGAGGTGGCCATGGGAACGGGCTACAACTTCTACCGCCCCCAGGTCACCCCCGCCGGCATCGGTGCCTACACCGCTTCCGCCGGCGCTGCGCTGGAGGCACTGCGCCCGGACCTGCCGAGTGACCAAGGGCTGCTCGCGTGGACCTACGACCCGAACATGGCCGGACACGTCACCGCCCAGAGCAGCGGCGGCGTAGCCGGACGCATCACCCTCGTGCGGATCATCATCCGCAAACAGATCACATGGTCATCCATCTGGCTCGGCCTCGCCGGAGTCGACACCGCGGCCACCCTGTCGAACTGCTACCTCGGCGCATACGACTCGGGCGGCAACCTCAAGGGCGTCACCGCGGACCTGAGCGCCCAACTCGTCAACGCCGCCAACGCCAAGGCCATCGGCTTCGCCCTCACCACACCGTTCACCGCGACGCCCGGCACGTACTTCATCGCCCTGCTGCTCGGCGGGACGTGGACCACCAACACGTTCACGCTGAAGGCGAGCGGAGCCGGCATCTCCGTCAACGCTGGCTTGACCGCACCGAACCTGCGCTACTCCACCATGCTCACCGGGCAGACCAGCCTGCCCGGAACCCTGAACCTTGCCTCCCAGGCCACCAGCACCATCACCACGGGCTGGGGCAGCCAGTGGTACGGCGTCAGCTGACCGATCGGAGGACCCCGTGGCCACACATACCGTAGCCAGCGGCGAGGTAGGCGCCCACGCGCTCACCCTCACCGCGAACACCATTGAGACCGTGGCGTTCGAGGGCGGCCTCGGTACCGTCACCGTCCTCTCCCACGACGGTGCAAGCCCCGTGTACTTCACCACCGACGGCACCACACCCACCGTGGCAGGCTCGCACTGCTGGTGCGTACCCGCAGCCATAGGAGCCGTCACCGTCCCCGTATCGACGTACGGGCCCAACAGCATCAAGGCCATCAGCGCGGGCACCCCCACCATCAGCGTGCAGCGCGGCACCTGACCCCCTCCCGGTACCTCCCCCGGGTAGCCCCTCCCCCTGGAAGAGGAGGCCCCGTGCCCTACGCCCCACCATCCCGCTGCAGAGATCCCCAGTGCCACGAGCTGGCCGCCAAGGGCGGACGATGCGACGAGCACCAGCCCATCGCATGGGCAGGCCGAGACGACAAGCAAGCGCGATACGGAATCAGCTCGGGCACATGGCGCAAACTCAAGCGTCGAGTCGCACAGCGCGACAACGAGTGCTGCTACTCGTGCGGCGTCGCACAGCCAGACGACCCTGACGAACCACGCCACGTCCTCGACCACATCACGCCCATCGCCGAAGGCGGCTCGGTCACCTCCATGGACAACCTCGGACTGCTCTGCACCGACTGCGACACCGCCAAGAGCCGTGCCGAAGCCCAACGAGGCACACAACGAGCACGAACACGACGAGCACGTGGCCATAGCGCATCCTGACCCCAGGAGGACCGCATGCCCATCACCACGACGGCACACGTGCTCCTGACCGTCCCCACCCCCCACGGCGACCCCATCCACGGGGACCTCGGCACCATCAGCGTGCCGACCAACGGCACAGCCCTCCCGGAACCCGAACTTCGATCAGCCCTCGGCAACCTGCTCGTTGCCGCCGGCCAGTACCTCCTCGCGGGCGGCCACTTCCCCCACCCCGACACCACCCCGGGGGTAGGGGAGTCGGAATCACCACGGTGATCCCCTGGGGCCCCGCCGCGGTCAACTGGGGAGATGCGTGCACAGAATCTGGGATGGGGGGTCTGGATCATGGGGCGTACCGCGCAGCCTGCCGGCCTCAAGCTGATCAAGGGCCGAGGTGATGGGAAGGACTCGGCCGGACGGCCGGTTAACCCGGGGCCGGCGTTCAAGCGGGTGCCGCCGACCGCGCCGGAGTGGCTGACGGATGAGGCGCGCGCCGAGTGGGACCGGGTGGTGCCGGGGTTGACTCGGCTGGATCTGCTGAAGCCCGAGGATCGGGCCGTGCTGTCGAGCTACTGCGAGACGTGGGCGGTGTTCGTCGAGGCGACGCAGACGGTGCAGCGCGAGGGTCTGACGATCGAGGCGAAGCAGGGCACGCTGGCGCATCCGGCCGTGGGGATCGCGCGCGCAGCCGGCCGGGAGTTGCGCTCCCTCGCCGCTCACTTCGGCCTGACACCCTCGACGGAACAGGCCCTGGCGCGAGGGGCAGACGATGGCGACGAGGAAGAGAACCCCTTCGCCTGAGCCGCCGGCCGCGTACCTGGACGAGGCTCTGCTGGAACGGCTGAAGCTCTCGCCCGAGGTGGCGTGGTACCTGGCGGAGCGCGGGATCCCGCTGCCGGAGACGCCACCGATGGTGAAGACACCGGAGCCGCGGGAGGTGCCGGGAGCACGGTTCGATCCGGTACGCGTCGACAAGGTCATCAAGGCGTTCGGTCTGCTGCGACACACACAGGGGCAGTGGGCGGGGCAGCCGCTGCGTCCGGACCCGTGGCAGGTGGCCTACATCCTGGCGCCCGTGTTCGGCTGGGTCGTCTGGGATGACGACGCGGACATGTACGTGCGGATCATCCGTGAGTTGTTCGTGGATGTGCCGCGGAAGAACGGCAAGTCGACGCTGGCCGGTGGCATCGCGATCTACATGACGTGCGCGGACGGGGAGCCGGCCGCGCAGTGCATCACCGCGGCGACGACGAAGGAGCAGGCGGGTTTCGTCTTCGAGCCGGTGAAGCGGCTGGCGGAGTCGGCTCCGGCGTTGAAGCGACACGTCAAGCCGATGAAGAGCGTGATCTACCACCCCAAGAGTGGCTCGTACTTCAAGCCGATCTCGTCGGTGGCCGGTGCTCAGCACGGCGCGAACCTGCACAACGCGATCATCGATGAGCTGCACGAGCACAAGACGCCGGAGCTGGTGGAGACGATCGAGACGGGCACCGGTTCCCGGCGCCAGCCGCTGATCGTCATCATCACCACGGCGGACGCGGGCAAGAAGGAGTCGATCTACGGTCGGAAGCGGGATCGGATCGAGCAGCTGGCCCGCGGGGTGTTCACGGCTCCGAGCGTGTACGGCGTGGTGTTCGCGGTGCCGAAGGACGCCGACCCGTACAGCGAGGAGACGTGGAAGGCCGCAAACCCCGGGTATGGAGTGTCGCCAACACGCTCGTACCTGGCCGCCCGCGCCGACGAGGCCAAGCAATCGCCGGCCGACCTGGCGAAGTTCCTGCGCCTGCACCTTGGCGTGCGGACAAAGCAGCAGACGAAGTTCGTGACGCTGGAGTCGTGGCGCGCGAACGCCGCGCTCGTCGACGAGGAGAAGCTGAAGGGCCGCGAGGCATACGGCGGCCTTGACCTCGGCAGCGTCTCGGACCTCAACGCGCTGTGCTGGCTGTTCCCGGACGACTCGGACGGGTCGCTGGACGCGCTGTGGCGCTTCTGGACGCCGGAGGACAACATCCCGGCCCTGGACAAGCGGACAGCTGGCGCGGCCTCGCGATGGGTACGTGAGGGATGGCTGCGCACGACGCCCGGGAACGTGACGGACTACGACTTCATCAAGGAGCAGATCCGCCGGGACCTGGGGTTCTTCAAGGTGAAGGCGATCGGCTATGACCGGTGGAACAGCACGCAACTCACGAACGATCTGGAGGGTGAGCGCGCACCGCTGGTGAAGGTCGGGCAGGGCTTCGTGACGATGTCGCCGGCACTGAAGGCGGTGCAGCGTCAGCTACTGCTCGGCATGAAGGCGGTCGAGGCTGGGGGCCAGCCGATGCTGCGGCACGACGGCAACCCGGTGATGGCGTGGATGGTCGACAACTTGGCGGTGGCCATGGATGCGGCCGGGAACGTGAAGCCGGACAAGGCCAACTCGGGCGAGAAGATCGACGGCGTCTCAGCGCTGTGCGATGCGATGTCCGAGGTGCTGGCGCGGCCGCCGCGGCGGAAGTCTGCGTACTCGGATGAGGACGACGACGAACTGATGGTCGTGTAGCGGCCGAGAAGGGGGGCCGCGGTGTTCGCGTGGCGTCGTACGGCGGTCCGGCGACGGGTCGTGGTGAACCTGGCCGAACGGGCGTTCTCTGGCGTCCTGTGGGCGAAGCGAGGGCCGCTGTTGGTGCTGCGGGACGTGCAGCTGCTGGAGGCTGGCCGGGCGCCGCAGGCGGTTGACGGCGAGGTCGTCATCGAGCGGGCCCGGGTGGAGTTCATGCAGGTGCTCGCGGGCGGGGGTGGCTGACCGTGTCGTTCGTTGTCTCCTCGGGCCAGCTGTCGGTGACGGGCGCTGGGGTGACGCCGGGGTATGCGGCGATGCCGTTGCCGGCGGCGCCGTGGGAGTTCGCGGAGATCTGGCGGACCCAGCCGCAGGTCCGTACGGTGATCGGTTTCCTGGCGCGCAACGTCGCCCAGCTTGGTGTCCATGTGTTCCGGCGGCTGTCGGATACGGACCGGGAGCGGCTGACGGACCACCCGCTGGCGCAGTTGCTGGCGGAGCCGGTGCCGCGGATGACGACGTACCGCTGGGTGGAGCGGCTGGTGTCGGACGTGGCGCTGTACGACAACGCGTACGGGATCAAGCTTCGATTGGACGGCCGGCTGCGGGTGCTGCCGGTGCCGCCGACGCTGATTCGCCCGCACGGCGGGAACTGGATCGCCCCGGAGTACTACGAGACGGCGGGCGGCCGTGACTTCGCGGTTGAGGACGTGGTGCACATCCACGGCTACTCGCCGGAGGGCTTGACGTGCGGGTCGTCGCCGATCGAGTCGCTGCGGGAACTGCTCCTGGAGTCTTCGGAGTCCGCGAAGACGAGGGCCCAGATGTGGCGGGGCGGCGCCCGGATGACGGGTGTGCTCCAGCGGCCGGCCGACGCCCCGGAGTGGGGGGCGAAGGACAAGCTGAGGTTCCGCGAGATGTGGCGGAGCTTCACACAGGGCGGCGGCGCGGAGGGCGGCACGCCGATCCTGGAGGACGGCATGCAGTACGTGCCGGTCGGGTTCGACCCGAAGGCGGCGCAGTACATCGAGGCGCGGAAGCTGACGCGCGAGGAGGTGTCGGCGGCGTACTTCATCCCGCCGCCGCTGATCGGAATCTTGGATCACGCGACGTACTCCAACATCAAGGAGCAGCACGCGCACCTGTACCAGGACACGTTGGGGCCGTGGCTGGTGATGCTTGAGCAGGAGTTCGGCGCGCAGATCCTGCCGGACCTGCCGGGCGAGAACAGCGATGTGTACTGCGAGTTCAACATCCAGGCGAAGATGCGCGGGTCGTTCGAGGAGCAGGCTGCGGCGGCGTCCACGGCGACAGGCGGGCCGTGGATGACGCGCAATGAGATCCGGGCCCGGAACAATCTGCCGGCGGTTGAGGGCGGCGACGAGCTGATCGTGCCCATGAACGTCACCGAAGGCGGCCTCGCATCGCCGAGGGATACGGCGCCGGAGCCGGACGCGCTCCCAAAAGCGCGGGGCCTGGCGCTGGTCAAGAGCGGCAGGCCGGCTGATCTGGGCACCGGCGTGGCGGAGCAGGACGACCTGACGACGGCGCTGGTGCGATGGACGGAGAAGGCAGCTGCCAAGCTGCTCGACGCGGCCGGCGCCAAGGCCGACGGTGTGCCGGATCTCCTGAAGCTGTGGGCCGAGGGTCATGAGGACCGGCTCGCCCAGCTACAGACGATGCTGGCCGACCATGGGTATCGGCTGGCGCAGGTCGGCGCGTGGGAGGTGCTGGCCGAGCACAATCCCTCGGCAGAGGGCTGGTCGGCCGAGGTGATGCTCGCGTGGATCCTCGCGGCAGCGGAGACCCACGCCGAGCAGCATGAGGAGGCCGGGCGGAAGGCTGTGGCCGCGGTGCAGGACGAGGGCGGCGACGGCTGGCGCGACGGGCTGAAGGCGGCGGCCGGGGCCTGGGCGGTCGCAGCGGACATGCGGGCGGCCACGGCGGCGACTGAGCTGCGCAGCTTCGGCGGCCACGATGCGGCCGAAGCGTCGGGCCTCGACAAGAAGATCTGGCGGACCGGCGGCAAGAACCCGCGGGCATCGCACAAGGCGCAAGACGGCGAGGCCGTGAGTCTCGACGACGTGTTCAGCAACGGCCTGCGCTGGCCGGGCGACGGCCAGGGCGCGGCCAAGGAGACCGCGCGCTGCAACTGCACTCTCGACTATGCGAAGGAGGGATGACGCCGTGCGTACGAAGGACTTTGCCGCGAAGGTGAAGGCGGCGGGCGTCGCCGACGGCCTGGCCGAGGGGCAGTTCACCGCCCTGGTGTCGGTGTTCGGCAACGAGGACAGCGTCGGGGACATCGTCCGCCCGGGCGCGTTCACGGAGACGCTGGCCAAGTGGTCCGAGAAGGGCGACCCGATCCCCGTCATCTGGAGCCACGCGTGGGGTGACCCGTTCGCGCACATCGGTACGGTGGTCAAGGCGCAGGAGACCCTGCAGGGGCTGGAGGTCACCGGGCAGATCGATGACCTGGACACCAACCCCACGGCGCAGCAGGTGTACCGCCTACTGAAGGGCCGCCGCGTCACGCAGTTCTCGTTCGCGTACGACGTGAACGAGGGCGCGTGGGTGTCGGACGAGGAGCACCCGTGGGGCGGCTACTACGAGCTGCGCAAGGTGTCCCTGCATGAGGTGGGCCCGTGCCTGGTCGGCGCGAACCAGGAGACGGAGCTGTTGGCGGCGAAGGCGCACAGCATCGCCCGCGGCGCGAAGGCCGGCCGCGTCCTGTCACAGAAGAACTTCGAGACGCTGACCAGCGCATACGAGTCGATCGGTGAGGTGCTTTCCAGCGCCGCCCCCGAGAAGGCCGCCGCGCCGAAGAAGACCACGACCGAGGAACCCGGCCAGCCGGGCCCCGCGGCGGCCGCAGGCAAGGAACCTGCCGCCCAGCCCGTGGTTGCCCCGCCCGCCAAGGGATCGGCCTCGGATGACGAGCTGGCGGCCCGCGTGGCCGAGCTCGTGGCCGCTGAACTCGCCAAGGGCACGGCGGCCGGAAGCAGCACGACGACCGACAGCAGCACCGAGGACGAGACCACGCCGGATCCCCGCGAAGCGCCCGAGGGCGCCGCCACGGCCGGTGCCGCCTCCGCCCGTCTGCGCACCGATCTCGAACTCCTGGAGTTCGAGGCATCGCTCACGGAATGAGGACACGCACATGCCGACCATGACCATCGAGGATCTGACCGGCCAGATGAAGCACGCCCTGGAGCAGGCGCGTGCCATCGCGAAGAACGCCGAGGACGAGGATCGCGATTTCACCCCGGAGGAAGCCGGCCAGCTGCGCGAGCACATGGCCAAGGCCACCGAGGCGAAGAGCCAGATCGAGAAGCTGAAGGGCAACGATGCCCTGCGCAAGTCGCTCGCCGACCTCGGCGACGACATCGCCCTGAACGCCAAGACCGACGACGACGGCCGCCGCCGGACCGCGAGCGGCTTCGAGCTTCCCGACCGGCGCAAGAGTGTCGGCGAGCAGTTCACCGACTCCGCCGAGTACAAGGCGCTGCTGGCCACCGCGCCCTCCGGGACGTTCGGCGCCAAGCAGCGCGTGCAGTCCGGCCTGGCCGGTTTCAAGTCGCTGGTCACAGGCGTCTCCGACACGTCGGCCGGCGCGTTCGTCACCAACGACCAGCTCGGCCTGCAGGTAGGTCTGGACGTCCTGCAGCGGCCGCTGCGTCTCCGGGACGTCGTCACGTCCGGCACAACGACCAGTGACACGGTCGAGTACGTGCGGATGACCAGCATCACCAACAACGCCGCTCCGGTGGCCGAGGCCACCACCGCGGCGGCGCCCACCGCCCCGGGCAGTGCGGGCGCGCTGGTGAACGCCACCGGCGGCGGCTACAAGCCGGAGAGCGCGCTGGCCGCGGCGAAGGTGAGCGCGCCGGTGCGGACGATCGCGCACTGGATTCCGATCACCAAGCGGGCCCTGTCCGACGCCGCGCAGGTCCGCACCCTGATCGACGCGTTCCTTCGCTACGGGCTGGAGGAGGAACTCGAAGACCAGATGGTGCAGGGCGACGGCACCGGCGAGAACTTCGAAGGCGTCGGCTCCGTGTCGGGCGTGCAGGCGCAGAGCTGGGACACCAACGCGCTGGTGACGCTCCGGAAGGCCAAGACGAAGGTCCGCACTGTCGGCCGCTCGGTGCCCAACGCGTATCTGCTCAACCCGGCCGACGTCGAGACGATTGACCTGCTGCAGGACAACGAGGGCCGCTTCTACTTCGGGGGGCCGTCTGGCGTCGGCACCGCGTCGATGCTGTGGGGCCTTCCCGTCATCGAGACCGAGGCCGTCCCGGCGGGCACCGGCTACGTCGGCGACTGGCGCAAGGCGATCCTGTGGGACCGCGAGCAGGCCACCATCCAGATGACCGACAGCCACCTGGACTTCTTCGTCCGCAACCTCGTCGCGATCCTCGCCGAGATGCGTGCGGCCTTCGGTGTCGTCCAGCCGTCCGCGTTCGTCGAGGTCGACCTGACCGCCTGATCGGAGGCAGCACCATGGCGTACCTGAACCCGAGCGCGGGCGCGGCCCGCGAAGGCAAGCAGGCGGACGCACAGGCGGACGTCGGCGCCCTGACGTCGGCGGCGGCCTCGGGGGCGAACCCGACGAAGGCCGAGTTCGACAAGACTGTGGCGGACCTGGCGACGCTGCGCACGGCCTACAACGGCCTGCTGGCCAAGCTGCGCGCGGCCGGCCTGCTGGCCCCCTGATGTTCACCCTTCGCACCGCGTCAGGGCGGTGCCCATGTGGCGCGCAGAACGCCGCATGCGGCCCGCCCTCGGACGCGGTGCCGGCCGATGCTCGAATCGAGGAGGTGGCCGCAGTGGGCGGCCCGTTGAAGAAGTACCGGGTCACGTCGCCGTCCGGCGCCGAGACCGTCATGAAGCTGAACACAGCCGACGCGGAGGCGCGGGGCCTGGGCGAAGACGACCTCGCGACCGCGGCGCCGGCCCGGCGCGGCGCAGCCGAGGACGTCACCCTGCCCGAAGGCGACGGGGCGTCGGGCGAGCCGGAAGCGAAGAAGGCCCCGCCGGCACCGAACAAGGCTCGCACCACCTCGGCGAACAAGGGCCGCGGTGCCCGCGGTGGCAGCTGAGGAGTTCCTCGCCGACCCGGCCGAGCTGGCCACCTGGCTGGGCCGGGACGAGGACGATCCCAAGTTGCTCGCCGCGTTGCGGGCGGCCACCCGCCGCTTCCGTGGCGCGGTCGGTCACCCGGTAACCCTGGTCACGGACGACGTGGTCACGCTGGACGGCAACGGCCGGGAAAGCCTGCTGCTTCCGGTGTGGCCCACGGTCGCTGTGTCCGAAGTGCTGCTCGACGGCGTGGCGTTGGTCGAGGGCACCGACTACGCGTGGTCGGAAGCCGGCATGCTGCGTCTGCTCGGTGGCGCCCGGTGGCCCGACCGTCTTCGGTGCGTGCAGGCCACCTACACGCACGGCTGGGCGGACAACCCGGAGGACGTGCAGGAGGTGGTCCTCGACCAGGCCCGGACCATCTTCACCGTGCGGCCGGGGGTGCAGACGATGCAGACCGGAGGCCAGACCATCGGCTACGGCGCCCAGGCCGCCGTCGGCGTAACGGACCAGTGGGCGCGTGCGGTTGACCGGCACAAGGTCCGCACGGGCGGGGACGTGTGATGTTCTTCGACACCATCGTGCGGGTGCGCGCCGGCACGCGCACGGACCGCGGCGGCAACACCGTGCAGGACTGGTCGCCGGACGCCGTAACCAGGCTCACCGTGGATGACGTCAACGTGCAGCCGAACACCCAGACCGAGGCGACCGAGCCAGGGCGGAACGCGGTGGTGACTGGGTGGCGGGTGCAGTCCGCGCCGGGTGCCTCGCCCGACGTGACGGCCGTGGACCGGATCGAGTGGCGCGGCATGACCTGTGAGATTCAGGGCGAGGTGGCCCAGTGGCCCGACCCGCTCGACGGCTCGGTGCACCACATCGAGTTCACCATGACCCGGGTGACGGGATAGGAGGCCGCTGTGCTGAAGAGTTTCCGTCTCGACTCCCGCGGGGTGCGCGAGGTCCTGCAGTCCCAGGAGGTCCGCACCCTCGTGGACGGCGTGGCGGCCAGCATTGCCGATCACGTCCGGGGCCAGGTGGGTATGGCCAAGGTCGTTGTCCGCTCGTACACCACGGACCGAGGCGCGGCCACGGTCGAGGTGCAGGACGCGCGCGCCATGTCCTGGCAGGCCCGGGACGGACTCCTGACACGCGCGGCGGGACGCGCGGGCCTGGAAGTGAAGGCGGTCGAATGAAGCCCCTGGTCGTCTTCGGGGACGTCCAGGCCGCGGGGGCGGAGGTGCTGCGTACGGCTCTGGCAGGGCGGCCGGAGTCGTACGCAGCAGGTGTCACCGTCGGCACGCGCGTGCCGGGTGACCGGTCGCCGGAGGCCCCTCACCTGCCGTATGTCCTGGTTGCCAAGGACTCTGACACCCCGCATCCATCCATGGCCAACGCCCGGTGCACGCTGCGCATCACGGTGTGGCACGAAGACGCCGACCAGGCGCACGACCTGGCGATGCTGTGCCAGGGCCTGATGGTCGTGCACTCCGGGCCCGTCATCCGCGGGGTGCGACCCGGCATCGGACCGCTTCCCGCGGTCGACCACGAATCCGGTGTGGATCTGAGCACCTGCACGGTCCTCGCCAACGTCCGGCCAACGGTACTGGCCTGACCTCTACGAACCGCGGCACACCCTGTACCTGATCTCTTGAGGAGGACGCCGTGGCCGGCGACCCGAGCAACGCATCACTGTGGACCGACGCCGATGTCTACATCGGCCCTCTCTCGGCGGTGAACCCGACCAACGCAAACGCCCCGTTCGGGTCGGACTGGGGCCTGGTCGGGCTCCTGGACGGCGACGACGGCATGCCCGAGTCTCGCGACGAGGACACCGACGACAAGTACGCCTGGGGCGGCATCCTGGTCAGGACGTCGCGCGCGCACTTCAAGCTCACCAAGAGCTTCAGCGTGCTGGAGGACAACCCCACCACCCGGTCGCTGATCTGGCCGGGCTCGTCGGAAACCGAGATCGTGGTTCCCGTCCCCGTGCCGGTGAAGGTCGGGTTCGAGGTACGGGACTCCGGCACCGGGAAGGTCCACCGACTGATCACGCGTCGGTACGCCGTCATCGAGGTGGACGGCGACGTGGACCAGAACGAGACCGACCTGACCAAGGTGACGCTGGCCGCGACGATCTACCCGGACAGCGACAAGGTGCTGTTCGACCGGCAGACCACGCCGGTGCTGTCCAGCATCTCCGTGTCCCCGTCCAGCGCGAGCGTCGTCGTCGGGGACATTGCTGCGCTGACGGCCACCGCTACGTACGACGACTCCTCGACTCAGGACGTCACGTCCGCAGCCACGTGGACGTCCAGTGCGCCGAGCAAGGCCACGGTGTCCGCTGGTTTTGTCACCGGTGTTGCGGCCGGGTCCTCGACGGTCACCGCTGCGTACTCCGGCAAGACCTCCTCTTGCTCGGTCACCGTCACTTCGTCCTGACAGGCCGCCGGGGCGCGGGTGTTCGTCGCGGTTCGGCCGCGCCCCGGTGCACCACCCCTCGAACCGCGACCAACCGCGACAGGAGGAGCCGTGCAGCAGTTCACCGACGCTGAGGTACACGCCAAGGCGGTGGACCTCGGGCTCATCGACGAGGGCCACGAGCTCCCACGACACCAACGAGGCCGTGTCGTGGCCGTCCTCATGCAGCAGCGGCGGGCCGCAGCACGGCCGGAGCCCGAACCGGTGGCCGAGCCGCGTGCGGCTGCCTCGATCGTCATCCAGCCTGATGGGCGGATTGACATCGACGGCCGGCCGCTGCCGTGGCTGGTTGCCAGAGAGGCGATCGACGTGCGTCTGGCTCCCGAGGCTGACGGCATCAGCACCGTGCGGCTGACGCTGCTGGTCACCTCCGTACAGATCATCAAGCCTGAAGCAGAGAGCGAGAGCGCATCATGACCACCCGAACCGCGACGAAGAGCAGCGACGACCAGCCATTCGACTTCAACCTGGACGCCGTGCAGTCCGAGGTCGACCTCACGCCGTGGCGTGTCCACTGGGACGGTCGACGGTGGGAGTTCGCCCACATGCAGGATCTGGACGTGTGGCCGCTGCTGGAGGCCGCCGAGGGCGGCGACGTCGAGGCGATGGTGGGGATCTTCCGCACCGCGCTGGGTGACAAGCAGTGGTCCGAGTTCCGCAAGGTTCGACTGCCGCAGTACAAGATGAAGGCGCTGTTCGACGCCTACCGCGCGCACTCCGGGGTGTCTGAGGGGGAATCTCCGGCCTCGTCCGACTCCTGAGGGAGCACGGCGGGGCCGTGGAGGCCGACCTGCGGCAGCACTACGGCGTACGGCTCTCGGACCTCTTCGCCCGGGACGCCGCCGGCCGACCGCTGCTGACGTGGCGGGAGCTGGGCACCCTCGTGCGCCAGCTGCCGCCCGACGCGCGCACCCGCGTCGCCCTGGGCGAGGAGGACGGCCTGTGGGGGCTGGCTGAGCACCTGCAGGCCATGACGCTGGATGAGCTGCGTGTGGCGAACTGGCAGCGCGCAAACGAGGGCGTGAAGCGCAGCAAGCAGTCCAAGCCGCCCAAGCCGATCGCCCGGCCGGGCAGCAAGAAGCGCGGCAAGGACCGCGATTCGCCCGAGCGGCAGGCGGCGCGAACGGCAGCACTGCAACGCGCGGCCGCCCGACGGGCAGCCATCGCCTCCGGGGAGATCACATGACATCTGCGTGACGTGAGGGGGTGCCATGCCCTCCGTCGGATACGCAACGCTGCAGGTGATCCCCTCGGTCCGCGGCATCGGCGACGAGATACGCCGCCAGCTCGTCGGCCCGGCCGCCGACGCCGGCCAGCAGGCTGGCGACCAGGCCGGCGGCGGGCTGAAAGACAAGCTGCTGAAGGGCGCGGCTGCCGCCGGTGTGGCGGCCGGCGCCATCCTGGTCAAGGGCCTGACCGACGCCATCGACCAGGCCAACGTCACCTCCAAGCTGCAGGCGCAGCTGGGCACGTCCAACAAGGTCGCAGCGCAGCAGGGCAAGCTGGCCGGCAAGCTGTACTCCAGCGGCGTCACCGAGTCGTTCGAGGGCGCCGCGGACGCCATCAAGAGCGTCATGCAGGCGGGCCTGGCGCCGCCCGGAGCGACCACGAAGCAGCTGCAGGCGCTGGCCACCAAGGCCAGCGACGTGGCGACGACCTTCGATCAGGAGCTGGGCGGCGTCACGAACGCGGTGTCGCAGATGCTGCGCACCGGCCTGGCGAAGAACGCCAACGAGGCGTTCGACGTGCTCACCAAGGGGTTCCAGTCGGGCGCCGACAAAGCCGGTGACCTGTTGGACACGATGAACGAGTACGGCACCCAGTTCCGTAAGGCGGGGTTGACCGGCTCGGACGCGGTGGGGCTGATCAATCAGGCGCTGCAGGCTGGCGCCCGTGACGGTGATCTGGCTGCTGACGCGATCAAAGAGTTCTCGATCCGGGCGATCGATGGCTCGGACTCGACGAAGGCCGGGTTCAAGGCCCTCGGGCTGTCGGCGGACGACATGGCCGCGAAGTTCGGCAAGGGCGGCGCGACGTCGAAGGCCGCCTTGGACCTGACCCTGGATCGGCTCCGGGGCATGAAGGACCCAGTCGCGCAGTCCGCTGCTGCCACGAACCTGTTCGGTACGCAGGCCGAGGACCTGGGGAAGGCGCTGTTCGCCATGGACCCGTCCAAGGCGACGTCTGGGTTGGGGAAGCTGGGCGGGACGGCAAACAAGCTGGGCAAGGATCTGCGCTCCGGCCCGTCCTACGAGCTGCAGACGTTCGCCAGGACCATGCAGCAGAGCCTGGTCGACTTCCTGGGCGGGAAGGTGTTGCCGGTCCTCGGGCAGGTCGGCGGCTGGATCAACGCCAACGTGCTGCCGCCGCTGTCGGGCGTCGCCTCGGTCGTCGGTGCTGTCCTGGTGCCGGTGCTGTCCGGGCTGTGGTCGGCGGGGCAGAGCGTCGTCGGCTGGCTGCAGTCGATGGGGACCTGGCTGATCCCGATCGGTATCGCGGTGGGCGGGCTGACGCTTGCCCTCACGGCGCAGCAGCTGGCCGTAGCGGCGACCACTGCGGTGTTCTCCATCTACCGCGGGGCGATCCTGGCCTGGTCGGCGGTGCAGCGCGGCGCGACGATCGCGCAGGCGGCCTTCAACGCCGTGATGAACGCGAACCCCGTGATTTTGATCATTACGGCGATTCTGGCGTTGGGCGCTGCGGTGGTCGTGGCGTACAACAAGGTGGGCTGGTTCCGCGCGGCGGTGCAGGCGGCCTGGGCTGGCATTCAGGCGGCGGCGTTGTGGGCGTGGAACAACGTCCTCAAGCCGGCGTTCGCCGGGCTCGTCGCGGCGTTCAAGGCCATCGGGGCGGCTGCGTCGTGGCTGTGGACAACGGTGCTGCAGCCCGTCTTTGGGTTCATCGCCGGTGCTGCGAAGATCCTCGCAACCGTGATCGGCGTGATCGTGGTCGGGCCGATCATCCTTGCGGTGAAGGCGCTCGGCGCGATCTTCTCTTGGCTGTGGACCACCGTTTTGTCGCCGGTGATCGGCTGGATCGTGGCCGGCTTCAAGCTCCTGTGGGCCGGGATCCAGGTGGTGTTCGGCTACATCAAGGGCGGATTCTCTGCGGTTGGTGATGCCTTTGCATGGCTGTGGAACAACGTCCTGTCGCCGATCGTGGGCTGGATCGTCGCTAAGTTCCGGCTGTGGTGGGCCGGGGCGCAGGTCATATTCGGCTACATCAAGGGTGGCTTTTCCGCGGTCGGCAACGCTTTCCGTTGGCTGTGGAACAACGTTCTGTCGCCCGTCGTCGACTGGATCGTAGGAAAGTTCAAGCTGTGGTGGGCCGGAGTCAAAATCATCTTCGGCTACGTGAAGTCTGGGTTCTCTGCCGTAGGCGACGCCGCTAAATGGCTGTGGAACAACGGGATCAAGCCGGTGCTGGGCTGGATCGGCGACAAAGCAAAATGGCTGTGGAATAACGCCATGAAGCCGGCCTTCGGGTGGATCAAGGACGGGGTAAAGGCCGTCGGTGATTCCTTCCAGTCGGCGAAGAACTTCATAGGCAAGGCGTGGGGTGGCCTGCAGGAGATCGCAAAGAAACCTGTCCGGTTCATCATTGGCACCGTCTACAACAAGGGAATTGTCCCGACGTGGAATCTGATCGCGGACGCCTTCGGCGCGCCCACGATCAAGGCCATGTCGCTGAAGGGATTTGCCCGCGGCGGCGCGGTGCACGGACCGGGCACGGAGACGTCCGATTCCATCCTGACGACGCTGTCGCGCAACGAACACGTGTGGACGGCGAAGGAGGTGCGCGGCGCCGGCGGACACGGCGCGATGATGGCCATGCGGCGCGCCGCCGCGTCTGGGCAACTCCGCGGGGTTGTGCCCGGCTTCAAGGACGGGGGCGGCCTCTTCGGCTGGGTCGGTTCAGCGGTCAACACGGTCAAGGGCTGGGGCAGCGCGGCCTGGGACAAGGTCAAGGACGCCGCGAGCTGGCTCGCCGACGGCATCGAGGCGTCCGCGCGCGCGGGTGTCAAGGCCGTCGTCAACCCGCTGCTGGCAGCGCTCCCGGGAGCCAATACCGGCTTCGGGAAGATGATCCGGCGCCTTCCCGACAAGGCTCTAAACGCGATCTTCGGATACTCAAAGGCCGCGGACGACAAGGGAGCCAGCGTCGGGGCGGCCGCGGGGCCGGGTGCGCTGGGAAAGTGGATCGCGCGAGCGATGAAGCTTGCCAAGGTGCCGGCCAGCTGGGCGGCACCGCTGCGGACTCTCATCATGCGGGAATCCGGCGGCAACCCGCGGGCAATCAACCGGTGGGACTCCAACGCGAAGGCCGGGCATCCCAGCCAGGGCCTGATGCAGACGATTCCTTCGACGTTTGCGGCGTACCGTCTCAAGTCGTTGTCCAACAACATCTTGGATCCGATCGCCAACATCGTGGCGGGCATCCGCTACATCAAGGCGCGCTATGGCTCGATCTTCAACGTCCAGCAGGCAAATGCCAGCAAGGCACCCAAGGGCTACGCCAACGGTGGTCGGCCGCGTGCGGGTGAGCTGGCGTGGGTTGGTGAGCGGGGCCCGGAGCTGCTGCGTTTCAGGGGCGGGGAGGAGGTCTTCGACCACCGCACGTCCATGGCCATGGCTGCGGGGCTGCACCTGCGGGGGTTCGCGAAGGGCTCCAGCGCGGCGAAGGCCGCTGCCAGGGCCCGTGCCAAGGCGCGCGGGGAGGTCGGCGGGGACCTGGGTGCGTTCACCAAGAGCCTCACCGGGTCGGCGTCGTCGATTGCCTCGGCGGCCAAGGAACTGGCGAAGGACCTGACCGCTGCGGGCGGGGCCGGTCGGCGACTGGCAGCCTCGACGAACAGCACGTCGTCCCGCCTGCAGAAGCTGGCCAAGCAGCGTGACACGGTGGCGTCGAAGGTCGATGCGGCGAAGGCGTTCGCAGCCGACCAGAAGAAGGCCGTCACCGACTATCTCGGCCTGGGGCAGTTCTCGTCGGCCACGGGCCTGGGGGATGTGCTGGCCGGGCTGGAGACGCGGCTGAAGACGGTCAAGGACAACCGGGCCGACATCGCCAAACTGGCCAAGCGTGGCCTGTCCAAGACGGCCATCAGCCAGCTGTCCGGCCTCGGCCTGGACAGCACGCTGCCGGGCATTTTGGCGGGCGCCACGTCCAGTGAGATCAAGACCGTCAACCGGCTGCTCTCGCAGGGCTCGTCGCTGGCCACGTCGTACGGCAATGGCATGGCCGACCTGCTGTACGACTCTGGCAAGAATGCCTCCAAGGGGTTCTTGGCGGGGTTGCTCGGCCAGGAGAAGCAGATCCAGGCGGCTATGAACCGGCTCGGTGCCGGCCTGGTCAAGGGCGTCAAGCGCTCTCTGAAGATCAAGTCCCCGTCCCGGGTGATGCGGGACGAAGTAGGTGCACAGGTCGGCGCGGGTCTCGTGGTCGGCATGGACGCCACCGCCTCGTCGGTGGCAGCTGCAGCAGCCCGTATGGCCAACACCGCGGCCGGCGGTGGATACCGGTCGCTCACCGCCCCGGGCGCGGGTCGCGCCGGGGACGCCGGCCCGGTCGTCGTCGAGGTCCACACGCGGGACGAGGCGCTGGCGGACTTCATCGAGGTGAAGGTGCGTGGTGACCGGCAACGCGTCGCCAGCGTCGTGCGCGCAGGAAGGAGCAGGTAATGGGGATCCCCGGGAACTTCCTCTCGGCCGCTACGGAGGCCATTGACCCGGGGATCTCCGGCTGGGTAGCAAAGACCAACTGCGCCATCAGCCTGGGGAGCGGTGGCCGTAACGGCGCCGGTGTTCTGACGGTGGCGTCGTCGGCCGCCGGTGAGGCACAGGCTCGCACCGCCTCGTCGTACCCGGTCGACGTCGGCCAGACCTACGCAGCGTTCGCGGACGCCTCGGGAGCGACGGTGCCCGAGCGGATCGGCATCCAGTGGCTGACTGATGCGGGGGCGGAGGTGTCGGTGTCGTGGGGCCTGACGACGTCGGCGGCGTCCTCGTCATGGCACCGTATCTCCGCCGCGGCTGCCGCTCCGGTGGGGGCTACTCGGGCCCGGGTGCTGGTGTCCCTGATGACGCCGGCCGCGGCTGGCGTGGTCGGCTTCTTCGAGAACGTGTATCTGGGGCTGCCGCTCCGCCAGGCTCTGAACCTGCTCAGCTTCAACGCCGAGCAGGCTGAGATCGACCTGACCGGCTGGGCGGCCGGCACGAACGGCACCCTCACCCGTACTGCCCCGGCGGTGAACTGGGCGGTGAATTGGTACTACGCGGGCGGGCCAGTCCTGGCACTGTCGGCGACCGCGGCCGGGGACACTTCTGCGCTGTGCACTGAGCGGCCGAGCGTGCAGCCCGGGCAGGAGTACCTGGCGTACGCCTACCTCAACCCGCCCACCTCGGCCGCGACGACGTGGGTGGAGCTGCGCTTCTACGACGCCACGGGCACCCAGATCCAGGCCAACCGCGCGACTCTGCCCGCGCCCGGGACGGGCTGGTACCGGCAGACCACCTCCGGGGTAGCGCCGGCCGGCGCCGACTCGGCGAGCATCGCTTTCGGGATCACTGGCGCGACGGCCGGACAGGTGGTCCGGTCCGAGGGCGCCGTGATCAAAATCCGCACGGCCAGCCTGACCAACGCTCTGCCCAACTTGAACGTCGTTCCCTTCGCTGACGCTCAGGCAGAGCAGGGCACGGGTGCCTGGACGGTTCCGACCGGTCCGGCGACCCTCGCACGCTCAACGCCCTGGGGTTCTGCTGGCCTCTCGCCCTACTCTTACGCACTCGTCGTCTCCAGCACCACCGCGGCCGCCTCGGTGCTGCGGTCGGCGCGCTACCCCGTCTCGGAGCTGCTGAACTGGCGGATACTGCTGTACGCCCGGCGCGCGTCCGGCAGTTGGACGTACTCACCGTCGGTGCGCTGGTTCGACGCGGCCGGGACGCTGTTGTCCACCACCACGGAGATCACCTTCACGGTCTCCAGCGACGGCCAGTACTGGCTGTTCAGCAGCGATCAGATGGCTCCGGCAGGCGCAGCCACCGGTCAGATCGACCTGACACTGACCGCCACGTCTGCGTCGTCCGTACTGCACGTCGCCACGATCGTGATGGCGCAGGTACTTCCCCAGGCGGAGGCAACCGGTGACGACGAAAGCGCCTCGGTGCAGGTCGTGTTCCGTGAACTGCCGGCCGGGACGATCACGATGTACCGGGTGACTCCGTCCGGACAGCGAGATTTGGTCCGTGGCCCGGACGGACTGGTGGACGGCGTCACTCTGGTGTCGGACACCTACAGCGTCGAGGACTACGAGGCGCCGCTCGGGTCGGAGGTCCGCTACCAAGTCGAGGTGCGGTCGGCCACCACCGGCGCCGTAGTGGCCTACCGGGCGGCCGGTCCCGTCACCCTCGCCGCACCGGACCCAACGATGGTCTGGCTGAAGGACCCGATCGAACCGATGCGGAACGTGCAGCTGCAGGCGCAGCATCCTCTGCCTTCGTTCCAGCGGCCGATCGAGCAGGCCGTGCAGCGCGTCATCGGCCGCCGTAACGCCGTCGTCTACAGCGGCGAACGCTCGGGCGCCGAGGGGGACCTGGTGCTGTTCACTCGGACCGCCGAGGAGCGTGACCGGCTGAACTGGCTGCTTGACCCAGGGCACGTGCTGTTCATCCAGGCGGCTCCGCAGTCAGGCTGGCGGGACCTGTACGCCACGGTCGCCGAGGCCGCGGACGCCTCCGACGGTTCGAACGACGGCACATGGCGGGACTGGACACTGCCGTTGACCGAAGTAGACCGGCCGACGGGCGGGCAAGCGGGGTCCGCCAACCGCACCTGGAACGACATCCTCGTAGAGAACGCGACGTGGGGTGACGTGCTGGCCAGGTACGAGACCTGGTTGGACGTGCTGCTGAATCGGCCCAAGACCGGGGGGTGACCTCTTGTACCCCATCTCCGATCAGGCTCTGTCGCTGCTCAGTGAGTCCCACCGGGTGCTGTCGGAGGTGGAGTTGCACACCACCGACGGGCGCGTTCAGCTGCTGGACCACATAAGCGGCAGCGTCACCGCCGACCGCGGTTCGGCATGCCGGCGCACCTGCTCGGTGGTGATCCCCGATCCCGCACTGATCCCGCGCACTGAACTGGACAGGATCAGCGTCTACGGGGCGTACGTTGTACTGCGCCGCGGCATCGATCTGGGCAGTGGCCAGCGAGAAATGATCCCCCTCGGCCAGTTCCGCATCGATGACATCGGCGGTGACATCCACGCCGGCCCGGTCACCTTGAACGGCAAGTCCTTCGAGGCGTACCTGTCCGACGACAAGTTCACCGCGCCTACCAGCACCCGCGGCTACAGCATGGTCTCCACGGCAATCAGCTACCTGGTGTCCTCGTCGATGCCGTCACTGGTCATGGACACCACCCGGCTCGTCGACACGGCGTGCGGCGTGACGACGTGGGATATAGAAGGGGACCGACTGGAGGCCATACGGGAGGTGGCCCGGGCGGCGGGCTGTGAGGCGTACTGCAACGCGGACGGGACGCTGGTGGTGGCTCCGCTGCCGGACCCGTTGCTGACCACGCCAGTGTGGGAGATCCGCACAGGCGACCGCGGCAACATGATCAAAGCCGAGCGCAGCATGTCCTCACAAGGCGTCTACAACGGCGTCTCGGCCCGCGGCGAGAACACCGAGTCCGACAGCGGCCCCGTCTCCGCCCTCGTCGTCGATGACGACCCCTCCTCACCGACCTACTGGGGCGGCCCCTTCGGCCACCGCCCAAAGTTCATCTCCAGCAGCACGCTGACCACGACCGGCGCCTGCACGGCCGCGGCCACATACGAGCTGGCAGCGTCACGTCGACCCAACGCGACCGCAGACCTGAGCGCCCTGCCGAATCCGGCGCTTGAGCCGGGCGACGTGATCCGTGCCGTCTACAAGGACGGCACCCGCGAGCTGCACCAGGTGCAGTCGCTGACCATCTCCCTAGAGCCCGGCGGCGAGTTCAGCCTCTCCCTGATCGGCAGCAAGGAGGACGCCTGATGCCCTCCTCGGACGCCGACTTCGCGGACGCGCTGCTGGACGAGGCGGCACGCCAGGCCACCCGGACACCGGGCGTGCGCCGCTCCGAATGGCGCACCGGCACCGTCACCGCCGTGGACGTCGTACCGGGCACCGTCGACATCGACACCATCCGCGCCCGCCGGCTGGAGTCGTACGTGGCCCCGCGAGTCGGAGACCGTGTCATGATCAGCCAGTCGGGCATGGGCAACTGGATCGCCATCGGCCGCACCGCCAGCGCGGCAACCGCGCTCGGCCTGCCACGGTTCGTCTACAAGGCCGCCGCCACTGACCGAGCGTCCACCACCACGCGCACCGCCGACCCCGACCTGACCATGACGCTGGACGCCAACGCCGTCCACATCGTCGAATTCCACCTGCTCGTCGGCGGGCCCTCCGGCGGCCTGATGGTGACCTCCTGGAACGTCCCCTCAGGCGCAACCGGCCTGAAAGGCGCACACGGACCAGCATCAACCGCGGCGGGCGTCGACACGCTCACCAACGCCGGAGACAACATCAGCGGACGATTCGGCAGCCACGGGTTCACCACCACGGTCACGTACGGGCGCCGGGACTCCAACACCAACCTGCTGTACGCGATCGAGACCGGCACCGTCATCACCGGGGCGTCGTCCGGCACTGTGGCCATCGCCTGGGCGCAGTCCGCATCGAACGCCACCGCCACCCGCATGGGCCTCGGCTCATGGATGCGCGCAACGCGAATCGCCTAAGGAGGCCACGTGCTGAACTACCCGTTCCTCACCGTCGATGCCATCGAGACAGCCGAGTACGAGACCGGCTACTCCCTCACTCTGCAGACGGCCCCCAACGCCGTCCCACTTCCCGGCGCATCGGAGCAGGGCATTCTGGACGCGCTGCGCCAGTACTTCGAGGCCCTGAGCCCGACGGTCGAGGTGCGCGTGCGGCGTACCGAGGTCGTCACCACCGATGTGACCGCCTGAGGAGCGCCCGTTGTCGACCACCGACTCTCTGGGGCAGAACATCCCGGTGCCCACGCTCGCCGACGCCCCGAACATCGAGGCGCTTTCGGCCCTGGTCAACGCCCTCGCTTCCCCTGGCATCCTCAAGTTCCAGAACGCGACCGCGCGGGCCGCGGCCATACCTACCCCCACGCACGGCATGCTCACCGACCTGGTCGATGAAGACCGCATTGACCGGTGGGACGGCTCCCGCTGGTTCCCGATCACGCCGGGCCCGTGGCATGCATTCCCGTACGGCTCCGGGATTCAGGCGCACTCCGGCTCACCGGGATACCAGTTCGTCAACGGCCGGGTTCAGTTCCGCGGCCGCTTCAAGCTGGCCTCGGGAGGCCAGTTCACCACCGGTACGGACTGGCTGCTGGGCACCATGCCGCTGGGCTGGCGCCCGTCCTCGTACACGTACTGGGTCGTGCCCATCGAGATCGGTGCCGGTATCTACTACGCCCGTGCCGAGGTTCGCGACACTGGCGACATCATCGCCCAGACCCCGCCCGGCGCCACCTCAACTGTCAACGGCATGCACTGGCTGGGGCTGGAGGACCACAGTTACTCGCTGGACACCCCGCCCGTCACTCTCTAGGAGCCGTGGCATGCCGGTGCAGCCTGTGCCCGTCCCGACCGAGCCCGATCCGACGGGCGCCCCGGCCGGCGACCTCGAAACCCTAGTCAACCTCGGGCTGGAGGAACCTCCACCAGAGCCCAGCCCCGAGCCGCCGCCACCACCGACGGCCGAGTTCACCGTGCAGACCACGGACGAACCAACCTGACCTGCCCATTCCTATGCCCCGAGCCGAACCGGCCGGGGCCTTTCGCATATCTGGAGGCCCCTATGGCCACACCCCTTTCCGCCGATCGCCTGCTGGCCGTCCTCCGGGCCGAGGGCCTGACGGTGCACGAGCACTCGGGCTGGCGGACACACGAGCGCGACGCCGCGACAGGCAAGCCCTTCGGCCCGGTGCACGGCGTGCTCATCCACCACACTGCCGGCCACGGTGACCGCGAGATCTGCTACAACGGCCGGTCCGACCTACCCGGCCCCCTGTGTCATTCCTGGCTGGGCAAGACCGAGGGCCTGTGGATGATCTCGGCCGGGCGGGCGAACCACGCCGGGCTGGTCGACCTGGACGTCATCAACGCGCTGATGGCCGAGAAGTCGCCGCTGCCACACGACGACCAGGCCAACGCCGACGGCAACGACGTGCTTTACGGGATCGAGATCGAGAACCTGGGAAACGGCAAGGACCCCTACCCGGCGGAACAGTACCGACAGGCCGTGCTGTGGGCGGCGGCGCTGTGTCGGGCGCACGGCTGGTCGGAGCGCAGCGTGGCCGGTCACAAGGAGGTCCAGCCGGGCAAGGTCGACCCCAGCTTCGATATGGACATCTTCCGCGCGGACGTGCGCAAGCAGCTCGCCACGAAGCCGGGCAAGCCGGCCACTCCGCCGCCCACCCCGTCGGCGCCGCGGGTGGATCTGTCCCAGCTCGTCGCCGCGGCGCACGCGGACCCTCCCGCGAAGCAGGGGCACGTCACCTACCGGGCGGGCGTGAATCTCGTCGAGGCGGCGCTCGTCGCCGAGGGGATGCTCGCCAAGACGTACGCCGGTGACGGCAGTTACGGCACCACCACCAAGGACGCGTACGCCCGGTGGCAGCGGTCCCCGGCCGGCGGCGGCTACACCGGCAAGGACGCCGACGGCATCCCCGGCAAGGCCAGCCTGCAGCGCCTCGGCGCGCGGCACCACTTCACCGTCGTCGCCTGACAACTCACCTTCGGCGCGCTCCCAAGGCGTGCCGACCAGCAGAAACGGATACGACCATGAGTGCTCCCACTCCTCTTCCCGATGTCCAGACCGTGGTGAAGACGGCTCGCGTCTACGCCCGCGACCTGACCGAGCGTGTCCTCGCCACGTTCCTCCAGGGCTTCATCGGCGGCGTCGTCGTGACGACCCCGCTGGACCTGCCGATGTGGCAGGCCGCAGCCACCGGCGGCGTTGCGGCTGTGCTGTCCCTGGGCAAGGGTCTGTTCGCCCGGCTCGGAGAGACGAAGAACTCGGCCAGCCTCGCCAAGGGCGTCTGACCAAGGAGCACCACATGTCCGATGAGCCGACCCTCGGTGAAGTGGTCCGCAGGTTCGAGGATCGGTTCGCGGACGTGCGCGACGACATCGCAGGACTCGGCCGCCGCATCGACTCGAAGGTGAGCCAAGACGTCTACGACCTGCGCCACGAAGCGCTGGCCGCCAGGGTGGCCACGCTGGAGACCCTGCGGGAAAAGGATGTCGAGCGGATCGTGGCGACCCGCCGGTGGCTGATCGGCGCGGTCGTCGTGCCGCTGATCGGCATACTGCTGCCGGTCGCGCTACTGCTGATGCGGGGGGCGGGTTCATGATGCGGCCGCAGGTGCGCGCGGAAGAGCGACGGTGGCGACGTGGCGATGCCCTGACCGTGGCCGGGGCTCTGGTCCTCGGCGCGGCAATCGCGTGGATCGTCCTCACGGTTCAACAGCTCACAGGCGAGCTGCAGGACGCCAACCAGGCCAGGGATCTGCTCGCTCGGCAGGTGCAGCAGCTTGGTGCGCGGCCGGTGGCCGGCCCGCCTGGCAGCCGTGGTGATCCCGGCGAGACGATCCGTGGGCCGCGCGGGCCCCGCGGGCCGCAGGGGGCACCCGGCGAGCCGGGCCCGAGCGGGCCGAGTGGCAAGGCCGGCACGACCGGGAAGGCCGGCAAGGCCGGTGCCGACGGTCCCGCCGGAAGTAACGGATCCCCGGGCCCGGCTGGCAGCGACGGAGCGGCCGGCGCGGCTGGTTCGCCTGGCCCGCAGGGGCCGCAGGGCGAGCCCGGCCCGGCTGGCCCCGCAGGGAAGGACGGCCAGGACGGCGCGGCCGGCCGGGACGGTCAGACGTGCCCGGCCGGCTACTCTCTCCAGCCGCCGCCGGACGACCCGTATGCCCTGGTGTGTAGGAGGGATGACGCGCCGTCCCCTGAGCCCAGCCCCTCGTCGTCGCCTCCGGCGATCCTGTCGCCGGACCGGCGCAGGTCATGAGTAATGCCCCGCTCCTGCCGTGTGCAGGGGCGGGGCGTTTCGTCGTGTTCGGAGTCAGTTGGTCGTCGGCCCGCGAAGCGCGGCGGCCCACGTGTCGAGCAGCTCCTCGTACTTGTCCTGCTCCTCGGGCCACAGGGGGCGACCGGTGCGGGCGGCCATGAACCGGCGTATCGCCTCATTGGCCTCGGCGGTGGCGTCAGGGACGCATGTGATCGCCATGGGGCGAATCGTACGGGTAGGCACTGACAAACGCACACCGATTGGCTCGGCTTTCGTCGCACCGTCCGCTCAGTAGAGTGGCCCCATGATTCGCGCTGTGGTCTTCGATGTCGGTGAGTGCTTGGTCGACGAGACGCGGGAGTACGGGACCTGGGCTGATTGGCTGGGCGTCCCCCGGCACACGTTCGCCGCGATGTTCGGCGCAGTGATCGCGCAAGGCCGTGACTACCGCGAAGTGTTCCAGGAGTTTCAGCCAGGATTCGACCTCTACGAGCAGCGAGAGGCGCGTGCGGCGGCCGGTCAGCCGGAGCACTTCGACGAGACGGACCTGTACCCGGATGTGCGCCTTGCGCTCGCCCAGCTCCGCGCCGACGGTCTGTGGCTCGGCATCGCGGGCAATCAGACGGTGCGGGCTGGCGGCATCCTGCGGGATCTCTTCGCTGAGGATGTCGACCTGATTGGCACCTCAGACGACTGGGGTGCCAGCAAGCCAAACCCGCTGTTCTTCGAGCGGGTCGCCGAGGTGGTGCCGTTTGAGAACAGCGAGATCTTGTACGTCGGCGACCGTGTCGACAACGACCTCCGGCCGGGCGCCGCATGCGGGATGCACACAGCGCTCATTCACCGCGGCCCGTGGGCGACCATCCAGTGGAACACCGCGGAGGCGCGCGACCTGCCTACGTTCCGGGTCGAGTCCCTCGCGGAGCTGTCGGAGTCGATCAAGAAATTCAACGGGCAAGAGCGCTGACTGTCGTCGTCCATCCGTAGAGCCGTTCGTCGAGGTCACGTACGCACTGCTCGTGTTGGTGTGGAGCCAGGGCCCGGCGCACCTCTCGAACTCGGGCCATGCCGGTTGCGTACCAGGTGATCTCCAGCTGATCGAGTGCCAGGCGGGCGTATCGGCAAGCTTCCTCGGGCTGGCCGGCGGCCGCCTCTACGGCGGCCAAGTCCCCGTAGATCACGGTGGATTGCTTGGCTTCCGTGGCTGGCATCTTCTCCAGGACTTCCAGCAGGGTCTCGCGCGCCTGAGGAAGATGCCCTGCCTTGAGCTGAGTGTTTCCCTTGAACGCTGCGAGCCGCACTGGGCTGAACCAGTCGAGCCATGCGGGTGTGGCGTCTGTGGATCCGGCTTTCAGGGTGTCCTCGGCGTGGCCGATCAGATGCAATGCCGTGTGCGTGTTCCCGCTTCTGGTTTCGCACTCGGCCTCGACAGCGTCGAGCCACGCCCAGAGTTCGGCCGACGCGGGGCCGCGCCGGGCGTATGTGCGGGCAGCCACCATGCGTTCTGCTGCGGCCTCCCTGTCACCTGTCCAACCGGGGATGAAGGCGGTGTGGGCAAGGATTGCGGCTCCGAGTAGGGAATCGTCAGCCTCTCCAGCGGCTTGCAGGGCGCGGAGGAGTGTGGCGCCAGCATCTTCAGGCCCACGTAGGTCGAGGTCAAAGAACTCGATGCGGCCTGCGAGCAACAGAGTCTCGGCAAGGGCTGCGGCCACGGTACGACGAGTCTGGCCAGCGGTTTCTGTGAGGAGCACGCACCCCAGGTCGGCGTGCGCAACGATCGCCGAGTGCAGGGTCGCTGGAGCCACTGACCAGTACATGCGGCGATGAGCCTGGGTGCCGGTTTCGTAGTCGACCGCCACAGAGGCTGGCTGCATCGTCATGACGGATTGCGAAGGGACCGCTGATCGGCTGCTCCCGGTGCGCGGAGGCAAGAGGGCGTACCGTTGCTTGCCGGGCAGGCGATCTTGTCCGGCTGGTGGAGTGAAGCCAAGAGCTTCCATGTCCTGACCGGTAAGCTCCGTGAGGCGCTGCTGCATGTCGGCGTGCGGCCACGGCGGCCTCTGGGACTCCCACCGGCGCACTTGGCGCACATCGACGCCGAGGGCCTCGGCAAATGCTTGTTGTGTCGGGAAACCTGCCGCCAAGCGGGCGCACTTCAGCCGGGAGTTACCTGGGGGTCGCGGCACACTGCACCTCCATCGTGGGTCTGCTTCAGTGTTGCCCGAGAGTCCTCGTCTCCGCCAGTTATCACCCCTCCGGCGAGATGTAAGTCCCCTTTGCGGCATCTAAAAGTCCGTTAGAAGTCCTCGATGTAGAACCTCAACCCGGCAATCCTTGAGGCACGTTGAACCGCCCCCAGTGCGATCAGGAGCCCTTATGCTCGCCGGCCGATCCGTAGTTCAGCCTCTCGGCGATTGCACGCCCCATGAGGCCGGCATCAACTGGGATGCCATCCGCGTCGCGCACAGCATTGGCTACGGCGCGGTGAAGATTCTCGGGCCTCGGAGCGGTGCAGTAATCGATGACCCCCGCGAGAGGTCTCTCTACTGGTTCGTCCCTCCTGGTGCCGCCGATGGGTGGGACCTACCGGGCACTCGGGTCCTGTCGTGTGGCGCCGTTGTGACGGTGCCGCCGCCTCGCCGAGTCGGTGGCCCCGGACCGCATTGGCGCGTAACGCCGGGAGACGGCACGTGGCTTACGGCTCCCTGTGCGCTGCGGGCTGCGCTGGAGGACTCCATGGCACAGGCAGGAGGGCAGGCGTGACGGCCGGGCAGGCAGATAAGGCGTGCGTTCGCGACGCCACCGCAAGCGCGCCAAGTAGAACAGGTGGGGCCACCGTCCGGCGGACCATTGCCATGGCCCTACGTCTCGGGCCACCCCTGCCGTATGACGACCTGGTGGCGCTGGAGCAGACGCTGCTCGTCATCATCGCCGGCCTCTGGGCGGCCGTGGACGAGGCCGAGCGCGAGAGCCTCGACGCTCCTGGGCAGGAGCGGCGGCGGGCGCGCATGGAGGCCATCCGGCACCAGACCGCGGTCGGCCTCGGCGACGGCCTGATGTCCGCGCAGATGCAGGTTCGTGCGCTCGCGCGGGACTGTCAGTGGCTGCTCGACCAGCGTCCCACGGAGGCCATCCGATGAGCGCGGTGGCTCCGCTGGCGTTCGTCTACGACCGGTGTACCAGCCGCGGCCTGCGCGCTCGGGATGAGCTGGACATGCGGCTGACCGGCTGCCACGCGTACGTGGACAGCATGGGTTGGGTGCTGGCGGGCCACTGGGTCGACCTCGGCGCCGACGCCATGAACACGCACCGGCCACAACTCGCTGCCCTGCTGGACTCCATGCGGGCGAAGGTAGGCCGCAGGGAGGTGGCGTGCCTGATCCACACCTGGGGCCGGCTGGCCACCGACGACACCCACCGGCAGCAGCTCCAGCAGCGCATCATCGACGCTGGCGGCTGGACGGTGACGACCTTCGGGGAGACCGATCGTCACAGCGCCCACGCCGCGCTGGTGGGGAGGCGGCCATGACCCGCGAACTACGCCGCGCCGTCACCTACCTGACGTGCCTCGCCGCCCTGGCATTCATCCTGACAGTTGGCATCGCGGGAGGTGGGCGGTGACCGCCTCCACCCGCTGCGACTGCGGCAGCACGCTCGACCTGCGGGACATCGTCCTGGACTCCGCATCAGGGCCGGGCAGGACCGTGACGTTCTGCGGTGCATGCGCCCCCAAGGCGACGCTCCCTGTCCCGGCCGGCGTCTCCCGCGTCCTCGCTCGCCGCGCCGGAGTGCGCCTGCCGGACGACCCGGTGCACCTCCATGGCAGGAGGGGCCGTGACTGACCCGCCCCACAACAGCCGCACCTGGTGCGTCATGTGCATCAACGTGGTGGAACCCGAGGACCTGGTGCATGTGGTCATTCCGGCCGCAGGCCGACGGCAGACGCCGTACGAGACGACTGCACACCGGGCTTGCGCCAAGCGCTCCGGCGCCGCGGCGCTCGTGCGGGACCCGCGGCCGAGCGGCCACGGCCGCCCCTGAGACTCCCGCGGTGCCCATCCCCCGAGGCGCCGCGGGTAGGCCGGCCGTCGCCCCTCCTTGACACCGGCGGCCGGCCGTACGCCTGACCCCCAGCACGAAGGAGTCATCCATGCCACCCGATCGCTGCCCGCTCTGCGGCGGACCGTGCCGGAAGCCGCAGCAGCACAGCCCCTGGAAGTGACCAAACCCCGTCCCGGCCGAGTAGTCCGGCCATGGAGGAATCGGCCGGGACGGGCCCGGGCCTCCACAGCGAGGCATCACCTCACCGACATGCCCGCCTCTCTGCCGTCACAGAGGACGGCGAGGGGTAGCGCCCACCCTCGGAGGGAAAATGGCTTTGTTAGCTCCCCAGTTCGCCTGGCTGGAGATCACCGGGTTTTGTAATTTGGCCTGTCGCCACTGCTACGCCGGGTCGTCTCCGCAGGGGAACCACGGCACTATGACCGCGACGGACTGGCGGCGCGTCATCGACGAACTCGCGGCGCTCGGCGTCGCGGATGTTCAGTTCATCGGCGGCGAGCCGACGCTGCACCCTGATCTGCCCGAGTTCATCAGGCACGCCCGAGCCCGGCGAATGCGCGTCGAGGTGTTCAGCAACCTCACGAACGTGTCGGAGCCGATCTGGGAGGCCCTGCAGCTGCCGGACGTCCGGTTGGCTTTCAGCTACTACTCGGACGACCCCGACGATCACGACGACGTCACCGAGAACCGCGGCTCCCACGCCCGCACTCGCGCCAACGTCGAGAAGGCGCAGGCCCTCGGCATCCCCATGCGGGGAAGCGTGATCAACGTGTTGCAGGGGCAGCGCGGCAGCGAGGGCCGCCGGCAGCTGCTGGACATCGGTCTGCGGGACGTCCGGACGGACAAGATCCGGCCGTTCGGCCGCGGGGCTGGCGGCGCCGCGCCGGACGTCTCGAAACTCTGTGGCCGCTGCGGCAGGAACAAACTGGCGATTGCCCCCGACGGCAGCGTCTGGCCGTGTGTGTTCGCGCGCTGGATGACCGTGGGCAGCGTGCACGAGCAGAGCCTTCGGGACATCTACCATGGGGTGGCCATGCAGGGCGCCCGCGCGGAACTGGCCGCCGCCCACCCGGAGAAGGCGCCTCGGGCCGGCGGTGACCCGAGCTGCCTGCCGGACTGTAACCCCAGCTTTGATACCTGCTCGCCTCAGCTGGCGTGCGCGCCGGACGCAGCCTGCAACCCGACTGAAGGCGATGACCGGCTTCGGGAGCCGATCATGTCGCCGCACCGAACCGTGCGATACAGCAATCCCCGGATCGCCGGTACTGACTGCTGATCATGAGCGCGGACGGGGGAACCTCGGGCGATCCGGTGAGGCTGAAGAGGAGGCCGAGTAGCGTGGCAACGCTCGTTGTTCCCCCACCTCCGGAGAAGATCATGAGCGCCATCGCTTCTGCTCTCTACCTCGCACGGCAGGACACGTACGCCCGGTTCCTGTCTGCGGCAGACTCCGAGTCGGCCGTCTGCTGGCGCAAGGCGGATGACCAGTACCCGACGCCCGACGCGGCCCGTGCAGCGCAGGATGCGGCGTACGCGGTCACTGCGGACGCCTACAACCGCATGTTGGTCGAGCCGGTAGGCCCCCACAAAGAAGCCAAGGCGGTCGTGGAGCAGATCCGGCAGCTAGGCCGGGCAAGCAAGGACGAGCAAGACTGGGTGGCCTTCAAGAAGGCCCGCGAGGTCTTTGTTGACGCTTGCCGCGCATGTCTGGTGGAGACACTGGAAGCCTGAGACCCAGAACGGGCGCTGGAGCCAGCCTGACCCCGCTACTCCCTCACGAGCACAGCCAAGGGCACATCGAGCGCGTCGGCGATCAGCAGCAGGTGGTCGAGGACCGGGGACATCACGCCGTTTTCGATGCGGTTGATGGTCTTCCGGTCCAGGCCGGCGCGCTCCGCCAGGCGCTCCTGTGTGAGGTTGCGGTGGAGCCGTGTAGATCTGATGCACTCGCCGATTGCCCGGCGGCGGGCGGGTACCCAGTCGGGCAGCGGATCGGACGGCACTCGATAACGCTCGGTCGAGCAAGATCCAATGTCTGTACCTTGGAAGGTACATTCCTTGATCTTCGTGATCGAGGCCACTCAGAGAGTGGTTGCATAGAGAATCAAACACATGTTCCCATACTTGGGATTCCGCTTCGCGGCAATCCGATAGACGCGCCGGGTCGCCCCTGGGGGCGGCACCTCCGTTGCAGGCCCGGCGCACAGAGCCCCCTCCCGTTCACGGGAGGGGGCTCGTTCCCTTTCGGGCCCTGACGTGCAGTTACGCGGAGTCCTGTGGGAGATATTTGGGAGACGAGGCCGGGAGTTCAGACCGTATCCAGAAGGTGAGAGACCGTACGCAGAAGGGGAGCGCGAAACGAAAGCCCAGACCGGGAAGCTCCCTGACCTGGGCTTTTGCCACCGTTCACGCTGGTGGGGGTGGTGGGCACAGACGGATTTGAACCGCCGACATCTGCTTTGTAAGAGCAGCGCTCTACCGCTGAGCTATGCGCCCTGGCCGAGCCGACAGACTACCTTGCCGTCGGGGTTGGACTGCAAACCAGTGGGCGAGGTGCGAACTTACCGGCCGGTGTGTTCGTTTCCGGTGGGTGCGAGAATGACATTCGGTCTTGGGGCGATCCGGTCGGGAGAGGGAAGTGACGGCGACACATACGCAGCCGCTTGAGCAGCGAGAACGTCGTCGTGCGCGGGGTGGCCCGGTCCGTGACGTGGTGGGCCTGATGTTGTTGCCGGTGCCGCTGGTGGCGGCGGTGGCGACGATGTCGTTCGCGGGTGGCGGTACACGTCGGTGGTTCGGGCGCGGGGAGAGCCAGCGGGCCGACGCGCAGGCCGCGAAGGATGCCGCGGCCGCGGCGTTCTACGAGCTGGACACCGCGCAGCGGGATCTGCGGATCACCATAGAGACGATCACCGCGGTCGACAGTTCGCCGCGGGCGCGCCAGGCCGCGCAGGACTACGAGGACTTCGGGCGGCGGATCGACGAGGTCAGCCAGGCGTACATCTCCGCGGTCGACGCCCATGACCTGGACCGGGACGATCTGGACGGCGGTGCGGTGGCGCGGGCGCGGGCCGATCTGACCCGTGCCAAGGACGAGCTGAACCGGGTGAAGGGTGAGCTCGACCGGTTCGCGCAGGGGCTGGCGCCGCTGCTGCAGGCGGCCGAGACCCAGCTGGCGCAGCTCGCCCCCGCCGTCGAGCGGGCCCGGCAGGCGCTGATGGCGGCGAGCGATGCGCTGGACACCGTCCGCGCCCAGGGGCTGCAGGCGGACGAGCTCGCCGCTCGGCTGGCGGCGCTCGGCCCCGAGCTGACCAAGCTCAATCAGGGCGCCGGGCAGCACGGTGTCCAGGACACGATCCGGCGCGCGGACGACGTGCAGCGCAAGGCCGGGGAGATCCGCGCCGAGGCCGAGCGGCTGCCGGCGCGAGCGGCGGAGATCGACAAGCGGCTGGTGTCGTTGCGGACCCGGGCACAGGCGATCACAACGCGGGCCGGGAAGGTCGAGCCGATCCTCAGCGAGCTGCGCCGGCGCTACAGCGCGGCGTGCTGGCAGGACCTGCAGCACGTTCCGGAGCGGGCCGCGCAGTCCGTCGACCAGGCCGAGGTCAAGCTGCGGGAGGCGCAGCAGGCTCGGGACGAGCAGCGCTGGGCGGACGCGACGAGCCGGCTGGCGACCGTACGGGCACTGCTGGACACCACCGACGAGGCGGTGTCGGCGGCCGGTGACCGGCTGCAGCGGCTCGATGCGGTCTCGTTCGACCGGCAGAAGGAGGTCGACCGGACGCGTTTCGCGATCCGGGACGCCCAGCGGCTGGCGATGGCCGGGCGCAGCACCCCGGACCCCCGGCACGCGCAGCCGCTGGACGACGCGGTGGCGCGGCTGGACCGTGCGGTTGCGGGCCTGGAGGGACGCCATCCGGACTGGTGGCACTTCCTGACGGAGACCGAGGCGGTACGGCAGACGGCCGCCCGGGTGGTGCAGGAGATTCGCGAGGGCCGGGGCGGCGGTACGGGAACGGGGACGGGGACGGGGGCGGGCGGCTGACGTCGGGCCGGTTGGCCTGGGGTTGGGCTGTGGCCGATGGCGGGCCGGTCGGTCTGGGGTTGGAGCTGTGGCCGATGGCGGGCCTGCGGCTGACGTTGGGCCGGTGACTGGCGTTGGGCCTGTGGCTGACGTCGGGCCTACGGCTGGCGTCACACCCTCGGGTGGCGTCGCTGGGCGGCTGGGCGGCTGGGCGGCTGGGCGGCTGGGCGGCTGGGAACCGTATCGCTTTGTTGCGGCGACCTACTCGTTGCGCGGCGGCCTGGAACAGCGCCTCGGGATATAGCCCTGTCCCGTCCCTACACATAGCCCCATCCCATTCCTAGCCATTCTCCTCCGCTTCGCTGCGGCCCAGTAGCGCTCCCATAGCGATCCCATGGCGCTCCCATCTGTCGTCCCCGGCCGGGGATCGCACGGGAGCGATGGCGTGATGCGGCGGCTGGGCGGATCCTGGAGATTGGATTGAGTACGGCCCAGGCGGCACCTCTGTGCAAAGGAGGCCGGACATGGCTACTGGGGCTCCTGGCCAGGCTCTGCCCGGGGGGCGGTTCCACCGGGCGAAGCGACGCACCCGGCTCGATGAGCATCTGCCCGTGGACCACGGGCTGAGCAAGGTCTACCGCATCGGCGCCGGGCTGATGGGCCTGGTACTGCTCGCCTTCGGCATCCTCGGACTGACCCACAACATCGGCTTCTTCGACACCGGCGGCGACACCGTGGCCGGGCTGCAGACCAACGGCGCCCTGAGCGTGCTCTCGATCGTCGTCGGCGTGATCCTCTTCGTCGGCATGGTGATCGGCGGGAACTTCGCCTCGAACCTCAACCTCACCTTCGGCATCCTCTTCCTCCTCAGCGGTTTCGTGAACCTGGCGCTGTTGCAGACCGACGCGAACTTCCTGGCCTTCAAGATCCAGAACGTGCTGTTCAGCTTCGTGGTGGGCCTGATGCTGATGGTCTTCGGCATGTACGGACGGGTCAGCGGCGGTCTCCCGTCCGACAACCCGTACTGGCGCGCCCGGCACCCGGAGGAAGCGGAGCGCTTCGACCGCGGCGAGTGGCGTCCCGTACCCGGTATGACGGCCGGACGGCAGGCGATGCTCGTCAAGATCCAGGGCGCGTCACACGCCGGGCGCGGTTCGTTCGGGCCCGGGACCAGTGGGAGCGGCATCCGGCGCAGCACGGGCACCGAGGCGCACGGACCCGCCAGAGGCAGTGGCAGTAGTGGCAGTAGTGGCAGTGGCAGTAGCGGTGGGATGACCAGTGGCGGTAAGGGCGGCGGCGGTAGTGGCGGCGAATCGGGGCCGTCCAGCCGATCGAGCGGAACGAGGGGATCCTGAGGGATCAGGGGATCCAGTAAGGCGGGCGGCGCGAGTGGTTCCGGCGGCAACGAGCCGTGAGCCGACCGTGATCCGGCGTCGCGCGGAGGCGTCAGGGCGTGCCGAGGAGGGACCGGGGTTCGGCACGCCCTGACGTCGCATACCTCAGCCAGTGCGTGCATCAGCCGCCGTACGCATCGGATGTCGGGCGCGTCGGGCGTGCGTCGGGAGCTCCGGCGTCGGGCGTAGCGGTGACGTCAGGCGTATCGGTGACGTCGTGCGCATCGGTGACTGACGTCGTGCGCGTCGGACCGTGGCCCGGGAGCAGGAAGCAGGGAAGCAAGGAAGCAGGGAGTGGGAGTGGCAAGCATGAACCGGTCGGAGCAGCCCGCCCCCGCCGCGGGGAGCAGTGTGCAGCACGCGGCGGTCGAAGCGCTCGCCAAGCGGATCCTCACGGGCGCCCACGGCGAGGGCGAATCCCTTGTCATGCCGGAGCTGATGGCCGAGCTGGACGTCAGCCAGACCGTGCTGCGGGAGACGGTCAAGGTGCTGACCACCAAGGGGCTGCTCGGCACCGACCAGCAGCGCGGGACGTTCGTTCTTCCCCGGGCGGAGTGGAACCTGCTGGACACGGATGTACTGCGCTGGAAGCTCGCGGCCGGGGTGTCCTCCGACTTCTTCGCGGACGTGCTCGAACTGCGGCGTTCCATCGAGCCGGCCGCGGCCGCGCTCGCCGCGGAACGCCGTACCGAGGGGGATCTGGCGGCCCTCGACGCGGCGCTGAACACCATGGCCGCGACCGACGACGACCCGGAGCTGCTCGTCCGGGCCGACGCGGACTTCCACACGGCGCTGCTGATCGCGTCGAACAACCGGTTCTATGCGCAGATGCACCGGGTGATCGTGCCGGTGCTGGTCCAGCGTGACCGGGCGGTGCTCGGTGCCGACGGCGCCTTCGAGCACCCGCACGCGATGCACGCCGCGGTCCGCGACGCGGTGCGGGACCGGGACGTGGACGGCGCGTACATGACGATGCTCGAACTGCTCGACAAGTCCGCGCGCGAGCATCCCTGAGTGCCTTGACCTCTGTGGTGGCGGGGTGGCGGGGTGACGGGGCAAACGGTGAGCTGCACGAGGCTACGCGGCCATGCGTCTCGCCTTCCCTTCGTCCCGCCGCCACCCGTCACCGTCCCGGCGGCCCGCTACCGCCCCGCCGTCCAGTTACCGTCCCGCCGCCGCCTCACCGTCCGGGCCGCTCCGTTTCCCTGTCCCGGCGTCCCTCTTTCCGTCCGAGCCGCTCCGTTTCCTTGTCCGGCCGCCCCCCTTTCCGTCCGGGCCGCCCCGTCACCGTCCCGGCGCCCCGTTACGACGCCCACCACATGGGGCAGAAGCCCCCGTCGCAGAAACCACCGTCACACCCCCGTCGCGGAAACCACCGCTACAGAACTCACTCACCGTTGCGGAACTCACCGCTACAGAACTCACCGTTGCGGAAACCACCGCTACAGAACCCACCCACGGCACAGTGCCCCCACCCCGCCCCCTCAGGCCGGCCCAAAGCTCCGGAGGTTCCTCACATGAAGATCAGCCGTATCGAGACCTTCCTCGCCCCGCCGCGCTGGATGTTCGTGCGGGTCGAGACGGATGAGGGTCTGGTCGGCTGGGGTGAGCCGGTGGTCGAGGGGCGGGCGGAGCCCGTGCGGGCGGCCGTGGAGGTGCTGGCCGAGTACCTCCTGGGGCAGGAACCGGAGCGGATCGAGGACCACTGGCAGGTCATGACCAAGGGCGGCTTCTACCGCGGCGGGCCCGTCCTGTCGTCCGCCGTCGCCGGGCTGGACCAGGCGCTGTGGGACATCAAGGGCAAGCGGCACGGCCTGCCCGTCCACCAGCTGCTGGGCGGACCCGTCCGGGAGAAGATCCGCACCTACGCATGGGTCGGCGGCGACGAACCGGAAGCCATCCGCGACGCCGTCTCCGCGCAGACCGAGGCCGGCTTCACGGCCGTCAAGATGAACGGCTGCGGCCGGATGAGCCCCGTGGCGACCCGCGCCGAGGTACGGGCATGCCTGCGGCGCGCCGAGACCGCACGGGAAGTCCTCGGCGACGACCGGGACTTCGGTCTCGACTTCCACGGCCGGGTCTCCCCCGCCAACGCCCGCAGGCTCCTCCCCCTGCTGGCCGAGCACGCACCGATGTTCGTCGAGGAGCCGGTGCTGTCCGACTACATGCAAGCCCTCCCTGATCTCGTCAACGCCTCCAACATCCCCCTCGCACTCGGTGAACGTCTCTTCACCCGACGGGAGTTCCTGGCTCCGCTTCAGGCGGGGGTAGCGATCCTCCAGCCCGACATCTCGCACGCCGGGGGCGTCTCCGAGCTGCGCCGGATCGCCGCGCTCGCGGAGACCTACGGGGCGCAGCTCGCCCCGCACTGCCCCCTCGGGCCGGTCGCCCTGGCCGCCAGCCTCCAAGTCGCCTTCACCACACCGAACTTCCTCATCCAGGAGCAGTCCCTCGGCATCCACTACAACCGGGACGCCGAGCTGCTCGACTACGTCGTGGACCCGGAGCCGTTCCGCTTCCACGGCGGCGCACTGCTGCGGACCGAGCGTCCCGGCCTCGGCGTGGACGTCGACGAGGCCGCCGTACGGGCCGCCGACGCGCGCGGACACACCTGGCGGAACCCGGTGTGGCGCCACGAGGACGGGTCGTTCGCGGAATGGTGAGCCCAACGGCGAGCCGGGTGATGAGCCGAACGGTGAGCCGAAGGGTGCGGTACCCCGCCCCCGTGAGCCGAAGGCTGACCCGCCCAGCGGGCCGAAGGCTGACCCGCCCAGTGGGCCGAATGCCGGCCCGCCCGGTGAGAGCCGAACGGTGCCCCGCCAGCTACAGCCGAACGGTGAGCCGAAGGGTGCGGTACCCCGCCCCCGTGAGCCGAAGGCTGACCCGCCCAGTGGGCCGAATGCCGGCCCGCCCGGTGAGAGCCGAACGGTGCCCCGCCAGCTACAGCCGAACGGTGAGCCGAAGGGTGCGGTACCCCCACCCCGTGGGTCGAAGGCTGACCCGCCCAGTCGGCCGCCCGGTGACCCGACCGGGCGCCGCAGGTCCGGCGCGGCTGTCAGTCCGGACCGGAATAATCGGAGGCGGAGGCAGCACCCGCGCGACCGGACGACCCGCCCGCCTGGCATCTGCCGGGCGGGAACGGGAGAAAGTAGGAAACGCCATGGACTTCAGCACAGCGCTCCGCACCGAGCGGCTGGTCGCCATCATCCGGGGCAGTGACGCGGAGGCGTCCTTCCGTACGGTCATGGCGCTCGCGGAGGCGGAGCTGCCGCTGGTCGAGATCTCGCTCAGCGGCAAGGACGCGCTGGGCGTCATCCGGCGGGCGCGCGCCGAGCTCGGCGACGCCGCCTGGATCGGCGCGGGCACCGTCCTGACCGGCAGCGACGCCCGGCGCGCCGCGGAGGCGGGAGCGAACCTCATCGTCACGCCCGGCCTGGGCGCGGGGCTGGAGGAATCCGTCCGGCAGGGGCTGTCGACGCTCGCCGGGGTGCTGACGCCGTCCGAGGTGATCGCGGCGGAGGCGCTGGGCGTCTCGGCGCTGAAGCTGTTTCCGGCCTCTGCGGGCGGTCCGGCGTATCTGCAGGCGCTCCGCGCGCCCTTCCCCGAGCTGCCGTTCGTGCCGGTCGGCGGGGTGGACGCGGCGACCGCTCAGGCGTACTTCGACGCCGGGGCGGTGGCCGTGGGTGTGGGCTCACCGCTGGTCGGGGACGCGGCGGACGGCGGTGATCTGGACGAGCTGCGCAAGCGCGCGGCGGAGTTCCGGGCGGTATGCGCCCGATGACGGGAGAGGCCCCGGGAGAAGCTCCAAGGCGAACCCCGACGGAAGGGGAAACCCCGGTGCCGGGTGAGGCCCCGGTGACGAGGGAGGCCCCGGTGACGAGGGAGGCCCCGGTGACGAGGGAGGCGGGGGCGGAAGGGAAAGCGGGCCGCCCGGGGTCGGTGGCGGGACCAACGGCAGAGACCGAGGCGGGGCCAGCGGCAGAAGCAGAGACAGAGGCGAAGGCGAAGGCAACCGCACAGACAGAGGCAAAGGCAGAGGCAGAGGCAGGGCCGGACGCGAAGGCGGAGGCAGAGGAAACCGCGCGGCCGCTTCCCCCGGCCCGGCCCGGCCGGCCCGATGTCCTCACCTTCGGCGAGACCATGGTCGCGCTGCGCGGCAGCGGCCCGCTGAAGCTCGGCGGCACGATGCAGGTGTCCGTCGCCGGGGCGGAGAGCAACGTCGCGATCGGCCTGGCCCGGCTCGGGCACGCCGTGAGCTGGGCGGGCGCGGTCGGCGACGACGAGGCCGGGCAGTTGGTGCTCCGTACGCTGCGGGCCGAGGGCGTCGGGGTGTCCGGCGCCACCGTCGACCCCGGTGCGCCCACCGGACTGCTGATGTTCGAGCCGCGGCTGCCCGACGTCACCCGGGTGCACTACTATCGCGCGGGTTCGGCCGGCTCCCGGCTCACGGCGCACGCGGTCGAGGCCGCCTTCAAAGCCGCTCCACCGCGCATCCTCCATCTGACGGGCATCACCCCGGCCCTCGGCCCCGCGGTCCTCGCGGCGTCCCGGCACGCCCTCGAACTGGCCCACCGGGACGGCTCGTTGATCTGCCTCGACGTCAATTTCCGGAGCCGCCTGTGGACGGCCGAGGACGCCGCCGCCGTGCTCCGGCAGTGGATCCCGTTCGTGGACGTGTTGATCGCCTCGGACGACGAGCTCCCGCTCTGCCTGCCGGAGGGGGCGGGCTCAGCGGACGGGCTGGGGGCGCGCCCAACAGACGGGGCCGGGCGGGTCGCCGCGCTCGCCGAGCGGGCCGCGCCGCTGCTGGAGCTGGGCGTCGCCGAGGTGGTGGCGAAACTGGGCGCGGACGGGGCGGCGGTCTTCACCGGCGAGGAGTCCCTTCACCGGCCCGCCACACCGGTCCGCGTCGTGGACGCCGTGGGCGCCGGGGACGCGTTTGTGGCGGGATATCTTTCGGCGCTGCTGGACGGTGCGGGGCCCGCGGAACGCCTGGAGCGGGCCGTCACCACCGGGGCGTTCGCGGTCGCTTCGCACGGCGACTGGGAGGGCGCGCCGACCCGCGCGGAGCTGGGCCTGCTGGGCGCGCCGCCCGGCACCGTCGTGCGCTGACCGGCGCCGCGGTTAATCTGTGGCCATGCCTCGTTACGAATACCGGTGCCGCCCCTGCGGCTCCATCTTCGAGCTGAACCGGCCGATGGCCGAGTCCTCCGCCCCGGCCGTCTGCCCGGAAGGTCACGAGGACACCGTCAAGCTGCTCTCCACGGTCGCCGTCGGCGGCTCGGCGGCCGCCCCGGCCCGGAGCGCGCCCAGCGGCGGGGGCGGCGGCTGCTGCGGAGGCGGCTGCTGCGGCTGACCCACCACGGCCCGCCCCGCGGCGGGCCGTACGTCATGCCGTCGGCGGGCAGCCGATCAGCTGCCTGCCTCTCCCCGGCTCCCCCCCCCGCTCCCCCGCCCCCTCCGCCTCCCCCCCCCGCCCCCGCCCGCCCCTTCGTCCCGCTACCGCTTGCGGGCCAGCGTCACCCCGTCCGCCACGGTGAGCATCACCGCCTCCATCCGGGCGTCCGCCTGCACATGGTCGTTGAACGCCCGGATCGCCAGCGCGTTTCCGGTGGCCGCCGGGTCGACGACCTCACCGCGGTAGAGGACGTTGTCCGCGACGATCAGGCCGCCCGGCCGCAGCCGCGGTACCAGCTCTTCCCAGTAGGCGATGTAGCCGCCCTTGTCCGCGTCGAGGTACGCAAGGTCGATGTGCGGTTCGGCCGGCATCGCCCGCAGCGTCTCCAGGGCGGGCGCGATCCGCAGGTCGATGCGGTCCGCGACGCCGGCGCCGGCCCACGCCTCCCGGCCGTACGCCGTCCACTCCTCGGAGATGTCGCAGGCGATCAGCGTGCCGTCCGCGGGCAGCGCCTGGGCCATGGACAGCGCCGAGAAGCCGGTGAACGTGCCGACCTCGACGACGTGCCGGGCCCCGATCAGGCGCACCAGGAACGCCAGCAGCGCCCCCTGCTCCTCGGCGGACTGCATCCCCGCCGCCTCGGGGAACTTCTGGTGGGTGAGGTCCACGATCTCGCGCTGTGCGGGGTTCAGCGGCGGGTTGTGGGCGAGGACGTAGTCGTACATCTCCGCCGTGATCGGCGTGCTCTTGGACTCGGCCACTGGCTCTCCTCCGGGTCAAGGATGGGGTGTCGGCCGATCACCGGAAGTGCGGCCGACCGCCATCGCGAGACTAGCCGAGGTCCGGGGCCGCCCACCGGTTATCCACAGCCCCGAGGAAGGCCCGGACGATCTCCTCGCCCGCGGCGGCGCCCCGGGCGTCGAGCGCGGTGACGTGCTCGGCCCGCCAGCCGGAGTCGGCCAGTTCGCCGTGGCCCGGCCGCCAGCCGCGGTCCGCGGCCAGCAGCAGGTCCGCGTCGAGCAGGGAGTCACCGGCGGCGAGCACCTGGGACGCCCCGGTCCGCCGGGCCACCTCCGCCACGGCCGCGCTCTTGGTCAGCGGCCGGGGCACCGCGTAGATCTTGCGGCCCTGCAGGGAGACGGTCCAGCCGCGCTCCTCCGCCCAGCGGGCCAGCTCCTTGACCCAGGTGTCGGGCAGCAGCGCCCGTTCCACGACGAGATAGGCGAAGAGGTCCTCGGCGACCCGTTCCTTGAGCAGCCAGGCGGGATCGGCGGTGCGGACCAGGTGTTCCCGGACTTCCTCCAGCGGCGCGCACTGCGCGGCGAGCCGCTCGGCGACGGTGCGCCGCCAGTCCGGGTCGGACTCGCCCCGGACGAGCAGCTGGCCGCCGTTGGCGCAGATCGCGAACTCCGGTGGCGGGCCGGGGAGATGGATGCGGCCGTACTGTTCGCGGGTGCGGGTGGTGGTCGGCACGAAGGTGGTGGCGGCGGCGAGTTCGGCGAGCAGCCCGGCGGCCGTCTCCGTCATGTAGGAGAGCGGTGCGCCCTGGTAGACCTCGACGCACAGCAGCCGTGGGGCCTCGGCGTCGGGCACGGCGAGGCCGAGGGCCGCGGCCGAGTAGATCAGGGTGCGGTCGAGATCGCTGGCGACGATCGTGTTCATGCGGAGACCACCGCCTTGCCGTCGGTGCCGGTGGCGCCGCGGGTGAAGCGCGGGTGGATCAAACCCACGCAGCTGTAGGGGAGTTCGTCGACCTCTTCGACGGGCACGCCCCGTTGTTCCGCCAGCAGCCGGACGTGGTCGAGGTCGGTCCCGGCACCGCGGCGGGCCAGGATCTTCCAGGGGACCCGGCGCAGCAGTACCCGGGTGGTCTCACCGACGCCGGGCTTGACGAGGTTGACGTCGTGGATGCCGTACTCCTCGCTGATCCGCTCGACGGCCGCCCAGCCCTCCCAGGTGGGGGCCCGGTCGGCGCCGGCCAGCTCCTTCACCTCCGCGGTGACGTCCTCGGCGACCTCGTCGAAGCAGGCGCTGACGGTGTCCAGGAACGCCCGCGAGACATCGGCGCCGGCCAGTTCGCGGTAGAACTTTGCGCCGTGGAAGTCGTCCGGGCCGACCAGGTCGTCGCGCAGGACCGTGCGCGATATCAGGCCGGAGACGGTGGAGTTGAGGCAGGCGGACGGGATGAGGAAGTCGTCGCGGGTGCCGTAGGTCTCGACGCAGCCGCCGGGGTCGGCGAGCACCGCGATCCGCGGGTCGAAGCCGGGGAAGTCCGTCAGCGCCTGGGCGAGTTCGCGGGTGATGGCGCCCTTGCCCGTCCAGCCGTCGACGAAGACGACGTCCGCGGGGTCGTGGTGGGCGGCCAGCCAGCGCAGTGCGGTGGTGTCGATGCCCCGGCCGCGGACGATCGAGACGGCGTAGTGCGGCAGGTCGAGGCCGTGGGTGTGCCGGGCCCAGCGGCGCATCAGCACGCCGACGGGGGTGCCGGCCCGGGCCAGGGACACCAGTACGGGGCGGGGGCTGCGCTCGGCGAGCACGGTATCGGTGACGGTACCGACGGCGCGCGCGATCCGGCGCGCGGAGCTCTGCAGTGCGCTGTGGAACAGCGCCTGGTAGCGCTCGCTCGGCTGGAATTCGACCGGCAGCGACTCGGCGTAGTGCGCGCCGCCGCGCTGGATCGCCTCCTCGCGTTCCTCGGTGGGCGCTTCCAGGGTGACGTCGGAGAGGTCCTGCAGCAGCCAGCCGACCTCGTCGGCGTCGTAGGAGGAGAAGGCGGGGCCGCGCAGCGGCTCGGGGAGGGGCATGGGGGCCGCCTGGGGTTGCGGGGCGTACGAGGGGAGGACGGCGAGCAGCAGCCGGTCGGTGTGAGCGGCGAGCCGGTCCAGCAGCCCGCCGGGGGCGTGGAGTTCGGGGCGGTCGCCGTGCGAGTCCACCACGGCGACGACGGCGTCGAAGCGGCGGGCCGGGTCGCTGCCGGCCGCGACGTTGTAGGCGTACCGCTCCCCCGGGCCGTCGGCGGGCCGGTCGTGGGCGGGGAAGGACAGCCGGGTGCGTATCGCGTAGCCGGGGTCGTCCACGGCGAGGACGGGTGAGCGGGTGGTGGTCGAGAAGCGGACCTCCGCGTCCGCGCCGAGGTGGGAGTCGAGCGCCCCGGCCAGCCGCAGCGGCGCGTACATCAGCTCCTCGTTGCCGAGGACGAGGATGCGGCGGGCGCCGTCCAGATGCGGGGCGAGACGGGCCGCCAGGCCGGGGAGTACGGCTTCCAGGCGGGCGCGGTGCGCCGGGGTGAAGCCGTGCCGCCCGCCGTCCGGCAGCCCGGCGGGCCAGCGGAGATCGACGCGTACGGCGGCCGCGCGGCCGTCGTCCCCGGATACGGGCGGGCTTTCCGGAGCCGCCTGTTCCAGCGGCGCACGGGACTCGTACTCCGCGACGAGCGCCTGTCCACGGGCCAGGACGTCCTCGGGAAGGCGTACGCCCCCCGCGGCGAGCGTCACGAGGTCGACCCGGGCGCCCAGTTCCGCCGCGAACTCCTCCAGCCGGCCGCGGTCGGCCTCGGAGCGCATGTCGACCAGGGCGACGACGACGTAGTGGTCGCGCGGGAAGCGGGCGTGCAGCGCGCTGATGGTGTTCAGGACCGTCCGGCCGGTGGAGAACTCGTCGTCGACGAGCACCAGCGGCCCGTCCCCCGCGAGGAGTTGCCGGTCCTCGGGGAGCAGCAGGTGCGAGGTGGCGTGGCTGTGCTCCTCCTCGAAGCCCGCCTGGTGGGCCACCCCTTCGACCGGCCGGCGGGTGGAGTGCAGGTACGGCGCGAGCCCCAGGCCGTCGGCGACCGAGTGCCCGAGGCCGGTGGCAGTCTCGGCGTAGCCCAGGACGACGGCGCGGGCGGCCGCCCCGTCACCCAGCAGCGTGCGCACCCGGCGCCCCAGGCCCACGCCCGAGCCGTGCACCACGTCCGGCCGCTGCGGCACGTGCTTGCCCAGCACGTTCGACACGAGCAGATGGGCCCGCTTGGGGTTGCGCCGCAGCGCCAGTCCCAGCAGGCCGGTCAGCTCGTCCCCGCCGCTCAGCGAGACGCCGAGCCGGCCGGCGACCCATTCTCCCGTCCAGACCACGCGTTCCGTCTCCTCCGTCGTACCGTTCATGTCGTGCGCCGTGTCCCAGGTGGTGCTCAGGTCTGCGGCAGGCTCGCCGTCAGCATTTCCACGAACCCGATGCCCTCCCGCGCGACGCCGAACGCCTCGGCGCGCAGCAGGGTGCGCTCGGCCCAGGCGCGGTGCGGCTTCACCTCATTCATCTTGTTCGTGTACGCCGAGCGCAGGACCCCGCCGTCGCCGCGTTCCGGCCGCAGGATGTCGACGGCGTCGGTGAACTCCTCGTGGCTGACGACCGAGAGGGCGTGCACCGGCGCGACGTGCGAGGGGTGGATGCAGGTCTTGCCCTGAAGGCCGTTGGCGCGGTCGAGCTCGATCTCGCGCAGCAGGCCGTCCATGTCGTGCTCGATCAGCGCGGTGCGCAGCTCCTCGGCGCGCCCGAGGAACGGTGAGCGGCGCAGTTGGGGCTTGAACATCCGCTCGTGCAGCCGGAAGTACTCCCAGACCGGCCCGGTGACGGTGAATCCGGTGCCGTCCGCCCGGCCCAGCACGTTGACCACGTCGGCGATCACGGAGGCAACGATCTGGACGTCGTACGCGGTCATGTCGGGCGCCCTGCGCAGCCCGTAGGCGGAACAGAAGTCCGTGACGCCCAGGCGGAGGGCGAGAACGCGGTCCCGGTATTTGTCGACGGTGCGGGCGATGCCCTGAAGCGTCTCGGGGCGGCTCTCCAGGTGGAGCAGTTCCGGGGACTCCAGTACCGGCATCGCGAACAGCCGCCGGTCGCCCGCGGACTCGGCCGCGGTCAGCGCTTCGAGGAACGGCACACCACGTTCTTCGGTGAACTTCGGAAGTACAAATCCGGACAGCCGGCGCGCGGCCGGTCCGATACGGCGGATCAGATCGGGTATCTGCCCGGGCGCTCGTACCCGGATGAACAGCAGCGGGAGGTCCGTGCCCGCCTCGGCCGCCTCGTCGAGCAGTCCGAGCTGCCGGACGAGGTTCTCCTCGCCGGCCGCGACGTCCGCGTCGCCTATGGAATCCTCCAGACACAGCACCATGGAGAGCACGCCGCGCCCGGCCTGTTTGAGGACGTCGGCGGCGAGTCGCGGCCGGGTGGCGGGGCTGTAGAGGGTGGCGCCGAGGGCGGCCGCGAGGGTGCGGGCGGGGGAATCGGCGGTGAACTCCACCGGCTCTTGGTGGAACAGTGTCTTCCGGATAGCGGGCGGAAGATGCCCAAAATGCCGCATATAACTCCCCGATTACCTGCGGGACCCGGGCACCCCCGCTGCGTCTCGCTGTCTGGATCCAGCCGGTAATCGTACGTCCGGCGGGGTGGGGTTGGTTCCCCCGCGCGTGAAAATCACGTAACCCTCATGAGGCGCCCGGGTGTCGGGATGGACGCCCGACGCACCGGGTCGCGTGCCCCGCGTTGTCCCTGCCACCTCCGGGAAGGCAGGATTGCGGCATGACGCACGCGATGTTGAAAGGGTCGAACGTACCCCTCGACGCCACGGCCGTCCGGGCCGTCCTGCGCTGGACGCCCGGCGCCGACGTCCCCGACGTCGATGCCTCGGCGCTGCTGGTGGGGCCCGAGGGGCGCGTGCGTTCCGACGAGGACTTCGTCTTCTACAACCAGCCGCGGCATCCCAGCGGTCTGGTGCGGCATCTGCCCAGGGCCCGGCTCGACGAAAGTCTGGCCGAAACCATCGAGGCGGATCTGTCCGGCCTGGATCCGTCGATCGAACGGGTCGTACTGGCCGCATCGTCCGACGGCGGCGCCTTCGCGGGCGTAGCCGACCTGCGGGTTCTGCTGTACGACGCGGCGGCGGACGACGGTGAGCCGATCGCGGTCTTCGACGTGGTGCCCGAGACCGGCGACGAGACCGCGCTGATCTGCGGGGAGTTGTACCGCCGTGCCGAGTCCTGGAAGTTCCGCGCCCTGGGGCAGGGCTACGAGAGCGGCCTGACGGGCCTGGCGAACGAGTTCGGCATCTCGGTGGAGGAGAACGACGAAGCGGCCGGCGACGCCGCGCCCGCGGACGCCGGGGCAACGGCCGCCGCAGCCGCACCGGAAACAGCGGCGTCCGCCTCGGCCGCCACGACGGCGGTCACCCCGCCCCCGCCGAGCGGGCCGACCGGTACCGGCGCCGTCACCCCGCCGCCGAGCACCTGGCCCGAAGGGGCGCCCGGCCCGGGAGCCGCGGGCGACCCGGAGAGCTACCCGCTGGCGGACCCGCAGGCCGTCACCCAGCACGTGGCGGACGCGATGCCCGAGCCGTTCTCGGCCGCCCCGCTCCCCCCGGCCGGCACCCCGCCCCAGGCGCCCGCGGCCGCGCCGACGACCGGCGGCGGTTACGGCTACCCGGCGCACGTCCCGCCGCCGCCCACCCAGCCCCCGGCCCGGCCTGGCTACGGCTACCCGGGCCCGCCGCCGCAGTACGCACCGCAGCAGCCGCCCGCGTACGGCTATCCGCAGCAGCCACCGGCCCCGGCGTACGGCTATCCGACCCAGCAGTACCCCGCGCCGGACCCGTCCTTCGTGCTGCCGCCGCAGGGCCCCCAGTTCCAGCGCCGCTAGCCGACGGCCGGCCGACCGGGCCGGGTGCGGGTCAGACCTTGGACTTGTATCCGCGCCCCCACTGGAGGCCCCAGCCGTACAGCCGGTCGAGCTCCGCCTGGAAGCCGTAGACGTACTTGACCTCGCGGCGCACCGTGAGCTCACCCTTGGTGTTCTCCAGCGTGAAGATCGCGCAGGACCGGGCCTGTGGCGCCCGTTCGTCCAGCTTGACCTCCACCCGCGGCCCGCTGCTGGGGTAGAGCGTCACGACCGCATGTGTGCGGTCGAACGCCGGTGTGCCGTCGTAGATGTAGACGAAGATCAGTAACCGCTTGATCTCGTCGCGGTGGTCCAGGTTGATGTACAGCGTCTCGCCGGAGCCGGAACCGAACCGGTCGTCCCCGCTGAGCTGGACGAACGGCGGGCCGTTGAGGTCCCCGAGGAAGTTCCCCAGCGGCTGCACCACGCCCTTGGTGCCGTCCTTCAGCTCGTACAGGCAGGCCAGGTCCAGGTCGACGTTGACCACGGCCGGTCCCTGCGCCTGGACGATCTCGGGCTTGAACAGCTTGCCCGGATGCCGCAGCAGCCCGCCCCTGCCCTGCCCGCCCCGCTCGTGGAAGTCGGAGGTCCGCATCTGCCAGTGCAGATTGACCCGCAGATGACCGGCCGCCGCGCCCTGCTTGGTCAGCGAGATGACCGGACTGCGTTTCGTCAGCTCGACGACGTACGACGCCCCGCCGCTGTCGAAGTCGAATTTCTGGGCGCCACCGCGCCACAGGTTCCCCAGGAACGACACCTTGCCCACCCCATCGCTCGGCCCCAATTACCGCGGGGCGGCCCGGGGTCCGTACCCCGGGCCGCCCCGCAGAGAGCGTTCCTCATTCAGCGACGCGTCACACTCCGGACGCGACTTCCGGTTTCGCTCCGGCGCTGTCGCCCGGCTTGCCCTCGCGTCGGTTGCGGACCACCGACGAGGCGTACGAGAGGCCGATCAGCACCACCCCGATCAGACCGGTGATGACCTCGTTGATCTCATACTTGATCGAGACGAGCAGGATGACGGCGAGCGCGCCGATGGCGTAGTGCGCGCCGTGCTCCAGGTAGACGTAGTCGTCCAGGGTGCCCTTGCGGACCAGGAAGACGGTCAGCGAGCGGATGTACATCGCCCCGATGCCCAGGCCCAGCGCCATCATGAAGATGTCGTTGGTGATGGCGAACGCGCCGATGACGCCGTCGAAGGAGAACGACGCGTCGATGACCTCCAGGTAGAGGAAGAGGAAGAACGCGGCCTTGCCGGCCAGGCCGAGCGCCGAGCCGGCGCCCTTCGTCGCGGGCGTCGCGACGGCCTCGTCGTCGTCCTCGCCCTCTTCCTCGTCCTCCTCCAGCTTGCCCTCGAAGTAGCCCGAGATGCCGCCGACGACGAGGTACGTGATCAGGCCCGCGACGCCGGCCAGCAGGACCGTGGCGGTCTTGTCACCGCCGCCGTGCGCGACGTTCGTCGCCACCGTCATCGCGGTCACCAGCAGGGCGACCAGCGCGATGATGACGGAGAGCATGTCGAGCTTGCCCATCTTGGCCATCGGCTTCTCGATCCAGGAGAGCCACTTGTAGTCGCGCTCCTCGAAGATGAAGTCGAGGAAGATCATCAGCAGGAACATCCCGCCGAAGGCCGCGATGGCCGGGTGGGCGCTGGTGACCAGCTCCTGGTAGTGCGCCTTGTCATTGAGGGCGAGCTTGACCGCCTCGATCGGCCCCAGTTTCGCGGTGATCGCGACGATGACGACCGGAAAGACCAGCCGCATGCCGAACACCGCGATGAGAATGCCGACGGTGAGGAAGATCTTCTGCCAGAAGGCATTCATCTTGCGCAGGATGCCTGCGTTGATGACGGCGTTGTCGAACGAGACCGAGATCTCCAGAACGGACAGGATCCCGACGATCGCGAGCCCCTGCCACCCCCAGAGCACGCCGGCCAAGGCGAGACCGACCACCGTGATGGCGAACGACCAGCCAAAGGTTTTCAGGAGCACTGCCTACCCAATCCCTCGCTGTGTGGGCCCCCCGCGCGCAGCGCGCGGCGCTTTACGAAACGTTGACCCCGAAGTCTAGAGCGATGCCCCTCAGGCCTGACGCGTACCCCTGTCCTACCGCCCGGAACTTCCATTCGCCGTTGTAGCGGTACACCTCACCGAAGATCATTGCGGTTTCGCTCGAAGCGTCCTCGCTCAGGTCATAACGGGCGAGTTCACTGCCGTCGGCCTGATTGACGATCCGGATGAAGGCATTGCTGACCTGGCCGAAACTCTGGCCACGCAGATCCGCCTCATGGATCGAGACCGGAAAGACGATCTTGTCGACCTGCTCGGGCACCTGCGAGAGGTCCACCAGGATCGATTCGTCGTCGCCCTCGCCCTCACCGGTGAGGTTGTCACCGGTGTGCTCGACGGAGCCCTCGGGGCTCTTGAGGTTGTTGTAGAAGACGAAGTACTCGTCGCCCAGCACCCGGCCCGACCGGCACAGCAGTGCGCTGGCGTCGAGGTCGAAGGGCGCGCCGGTCGTGGACCGTGCGTCCCAGCCGAGGCCGACCATGATCTGCGTGAGATTCGGCGCGGCCTTCGACAGGGAGACGTTGCCCCCCTTGGCGAGCGTGACACTCATCGTTCGCTTCCTCCCCGGTGTCGTACGGGCCCGCCCTGGCGCGGCCCGGCTCCTTCACGCGCGCCCGGCGCCGCACTCCCCGGACAGGGGCGTACGGCGCCGGGCGCGGTCACTCTCCTGGCCGGGCGGCCACCGCGGTGGCTGCCCGGCCTGACGTCGGCGATCGGCTCGGGGCCGGTCAGACGTTGACGCCGAAGTCCTGGGCGATGCCGCGCAGGCCCGAGGCGTAGCCCTGGCCGATGGCGCGGAACTTCCACTCCGCGCCGTTGCGGTACAGCTCGCCGAAGACCATGGCGGTCTCGGTCGAGGCGTCCTCGCTCAGGTCGTAGCGCGCCAGCTCCTTGTCGTCGGCCTGGTTGACCACGCGGATGAAGGCGTTGCGGACCTGGCCGAAGCTCTGCTGGCGGGTCTCGGCGTCGTAGATCGACACCGGGAAGACGATCTTGGCGACATCGGCCGGCACGGCGGCGAGGTTCACCTTGATCTGCTCGTCGTCGCCCTCGCCCTCGCCGGTGATGTTGTCACCGGTGTGTTCGACCGAACCGTCCGGGCTCTTCAGGTTGTTGAAGAACACGAAGTTCTGGTCGTTGGCCACCTTGCCCTGGTCGTTCGTCAGCAGGGCGCTGGCGTCCAGGTCGAAGTCCGTACCGGTGGTGGTACGCGCGTCCCAGCCCAGACCGACGACGACCGCGGTCAGATTGGGGGCTTCCTTCGTCAGCGAGACGTTGCCGCCCTTGCTGAGGCTGACTCCCACGAGTCCTCCCGTAGATTCGAGGGGTACGTAGAGATCTGCGCCCCCATCGTGCATGGCATCGGATCAACGAATTGATCCTAGTGACCGGTTCCCACCGATTGCAGATATCGCACCTGGATCGCTGCGGATGTCGGCGCGGCGGGCACCTGCGGGTGGGAGCGCGCCCCGGCTCAGAGGGTTTCGAGGGCCTTGACGTAGTCGTTCAGGTCGCGGGCGTCGGGCAGGCCGTTGACGACCGTCCAGCGGACCACGCCCTCCTTGTCGATGACGAAGGTGCCGCGCACCGCGCAGCCCTTCTCCTCGTCGAAGACGCCGTAGGCGCGGGAGGCCTCGCCGTGCGGCCAGAAGTCCGACAGCAGCGGGTACTCCAGGCCCTCCTGCTCGGCGAAGACGCGCAGCGAGAACGGGGAGTCGTTGGAGACGGCCAGCAGCTGGACGTCGTCGTTGACGAACTTCGGCAGCTCGTCGCGCAGGGCGCACAGCTCGCCGGTGCACACGCCGGTGAAGGCGAACGGGTAGAAGAGGAGGACGACGGCCTTCTCGCCGCGGAAGTCGGAGAGCTTGACCAGCTCGCCGTGCTGGTTCTTCAGCTCGAAATCCGGAGCCTTCGTGCCGACCTCGATCGCCATGGGGGTGCATCCCTTCCGCTCACGCTCAACAGAACGCGACCACCCTACGCGCCGGGGCGCCTCGTCGGGGACCCGGTGCGAGCGGGGCCGAGCCCCCTCCGGAACAGGGCGGAGGGGGCTCGGTGGCGAGTGAGGGGCCTGCGGCTCAGCGCTTGCCGGACTTGGGCGTGACCAGCCGGCTGCCCGTCCAGTCCTTGCCCGCGTTGATGCTCCGGGTCTGCGACAGGCCCGCGGTCTGCGCGGCTTCGTTGATGTCGCTGGGCTCGATGTAGCCGTCACGGCCGGTCTTGGGCGTCATCAGCCAGATCTGGCCGCCCTCGTCGATCAGACCGATGGCATCCACCAGCGCGTCCGTGAGGTCGCCGTCTTCATCGCGGAACCACAGCAGAACGACGTCGGCCACATCGTCGTAGTCCTCGTCGACGAGATCCTGGCCGATCACGGTCTCAATGGCTTCGCGGAGATCCTGATCGACGTCATCGTCGTAGCCGATCTCCTGGACCACCTGTCCGGGCTCGAACCCCAGCCTGGCGGCAGGGTTGGTCCGCTCCTCCGCGTGGTCCGCGGTCGCGCTCACGGATTGCCTCCTGTCATGTTTCGGAAAATGCTCGGGGACCCCGCGCGTGCGCGGAGCATTGGGCGTAGTCCACACGGGCCGGGCGGATCGCGCAAGTACCCGGCGGTCCAGACCGCCGAAACGGTGACGTTTCGCGGCGTCTCGCCGCAACCGCGACCCCCGGGAGACAGGGTGAAGTGATTCACACCACAGCGTTCTGCGGGGTTTATCGGGTAGTCGCGCGCGACTGGTCCCTTCGGGGGGTGGCCGGGCCCGCTACCGGATCTCATTTCGGAGGGCGTACGTCCGTACGCGAAGCACTTTCGACGTGGGCGTATGGTTGCGATTTGGCCGACCTGAGAAATCGGCCTTTTCAGCGCCATCTCTCAGCGGATGGTTACCCATCGGTAGAGGTGACGTATCGCTGTGGCTCGGTACACGATGGAAGACGGCGCGACACCAAGGCAGAGACAGCATTCGTCCCGTGCACGGCATGAATAACGTGCGGAGCACGACACGACCCGAACACGAAGGAACAGCGTGGCTTCCGGATCCGATCGAAACCCGATCATCATTGGCGGCCTTCCCAGCCAGGTCCCGGACTTCGATCCCGAAGAGACCCAGGAATGGCTCGACTCGCTCGACGCGGCCGTCGACGAGCGAGGCCGGGAACGTGCCCGCTATCTCATGCTCCGGCTGATCGAGCGGGCCCGCGAGAAGCGCGTGGCCGTGCCGGAGATGCGCAGCACGGACTACGTCAACACCATCGCGACCAAGGACGAGCCGTTCTTCCCCGGCAACGAGGAGATCGAGCGCAAGGTCCTCAACGCGACCCGGTGGAACGCCGCCGTCATGGTGTCCCGAGCCCAGCGCCCCGGCATCGGCGTCGGCGGTCACATCGCCACCTTCGCGTCCTCCGCCTCCCTCTACGACGTGGGCTTCAACCACTTCTTCCGGGGCAAGGACGAGGGTGACGGCGGCGACCAGATCTTCTTCCAGGGCCACGCCTCCCCCGGTGTCTACGCCCGCGCGTTCCTCCTCGACCGACTCACCGAGGCCCAGCTGGACGCCTTCCGCCAGGAGAAGTCCAAGGCCCCCAACGGCCTGTCCAGCTACCCGCACCCGCGGCTGATGCCGGACTTCTGGGAGTTCCCGACCGTCTCGATGGGCCTCGGCCCGCTCGGCGCGATCTACCAGGCCCGGATGAACCGCTACATGGAGGCCCGCGGCATCGCCGACACCTCCAAGTCGCACGTGTGGGCCTACCTCGGCGACGGCGAGATGGACGAGCCCGAGTCGCTCGGCCAGCTGTCCATCGCCGCCCGCGAGGGCCTGGACAACCTGACCTTCGTCGTGAACTGCAACCTGCAGCGCCTGGACGGCCCGGTCCGCGGCAACGGCAAGATCATGCAGGAGCTGGAGTCGCAGTTCCGCGGCGCCGGCTGGAACGTCATCAAGCTGGTCTGGGACCGCAGCTGGGACCCGCTGCTCGCGCAGGACCGCGACGGCATCCTGGTCAACAAGCTGAACACCACCCCCGACGGCCAGTTCCAGACGTACGCGACCGAGACCGGCGCGTACATCCGTGAGCACTTCTTCGGCGACGACCACCGTCTGCGGGCGATGGTCGAGAACATGACCGACGACCAGATCCTGCACCTGGGCCGCGGCGGTCACGACCACAAGAAGATCTACGCGGCCTATGCGGCGGCCAAGGCGCACAAGGGCCAGCCGACCGTGATCCTCGCGCAGACCGTCAAGGGCTGGACGCTCGGCCCGAACTTCGAGGGCCGCAACGCGACCCACCAGATGAAGAAGCTGACGGTCGACGACCTCAAGGGCTTCCGCGACCGGCTGCACCTGCCGATCCCGGACAAGGACCTGGAGGACGGCCTGCCGCCGTACTACCACCCGGGCCGGGACTCCGAAGAGATCCAGTACATGCACGACCGGCGCAAGTCGCTGGGCGGGTACGTACCCACCCGTGTCGTGCGCGCCGAGCCGCTGCAGCTGCCGGACGACAAGGCCTACGCGGGCGCCAAGAAGGGCTCGGGCCAGCAGAAGATCGCCACCACCATGGCGTTCGTCCGCATCCTGAAGGACCTCATGCGGGACAAGGAGATCGGCAAGCGCTTCGTGCCGATCGCGCCCGACGAGTACCGCACCTTCGGCATGGACGCGTTCTTCCCGTCGGCCAAGATCTACAACCCGCTGGGCCAGCAGTACGAGTCGGTGGACCGCGAACTGCTCCTGGCCTACAAGGAGTCGCCGACCGGCCAGATGCTGCACGACGGCATCACCGAGGCTGGCTGCACGGCCTCGCTGATCGCGGCCGGCTCCGCCTATGCCACGCACGGCGAGCCGCTGATCCCGGTCTACGTCTTCTACTCGATGTTCGGGTTCCAGCGCACCGGTGACCAGTTCTGGCAGATGGCCGACCAGCTCGCGCGCGGTTTCGTGCTCGGCGCGACCGCGGGTCGTACCACGCTGACCGGTGAGGGCCTCCAGCACGCCGACGGCCACTCCCAGCTGCTGGCCTCGACGAACCCGGCCTGTGTCGCCTACGACCCGGCCTACGGTTACGAGATCGCGCACATCGTCAAGGACGGTCTGCGGCGGATGTACGGCGAGAACGCCGAGGACGTCTTCTACTACCTGACCGTCTACAACGAGCCGATCCAGCACCCCGCGGAGCCGGCCGACGTCGACGTCGAGGGCATCCTCAAGGGTCTGCACCGGATCAAGGCCGGCGAGAAGGGCGAGCACGCGGCCCAGATCCTCGCCTCCGGCGTCGCGGTGCCGTGGGCGGTCGAGGCCCAGCAGATCCTCGCGGACGAGTGGAACGTCAAGGCCGATGTGTGGTCGGCGACCTCCTGGAACGAGCTGCGCCGCGAGGCGGTGGACGTCGAGGAGCACAACCTGCTGCACCCGGAGGAGGAGCAGCGCGTCCCGTACGTGACGCAGAAGCTCCAGGGCGCCGAGGGCCCGAAGGTCGCGGTGTCGGACTGGATGCGTTCCGTCCCGGACCAGATCTCCCGCTGGGTCCCGGGGACGTACCAGTCGCTGGGCGCCGACGGCTTCGGCTTCGCGGACACCCGTGGTGCGGCCCGTCGCTTCTTCCACATCGACGCGCAGTCCATCGTCCTGAGCGTGCTCACCGAGCTCGCCAAGGAGGGCAAGGTCGACCGTTCCCTGCTGAAGCAGGCCATCGACCGCTACCAGCTCCTGGACGTCGCGGCCGCCGACGCGGGTGAGGCCGGCGGCGACGCCTGATCCCCCTGCGGCCTGCCGCCGCACCGCTTCCCTCGCGCCCCCCGGCCGGTGTCCCCCACCGGCCGGGGGCGCGGTGGTGTGCGGCCCGGCGGGCCGGCACCTCGCGGTGGGACCGCCGCTGCGCGGTTCATCGCTCCCACACCTTGAACGCCCTTACCTGGTAAGGGGATCGGGGCACCCAGGTGCCGCCGCCGGGGTAGGTGTTGTACTCGGCGGTCTCGGCACACTCCGCGCTCTGGTACGTGGTGACCGGCCGGCCCATCCGGTTGGCGAACGAGGCAGCGCTGACGCCCTTGGGCAACGTAATGCAGCTCTCGATGTCCGTGTCGGACAGCTCGAAGGTCCGCCGCTTGCCGGCGAAGTCCGCCCTCGGCCAGAGACATAGCTGCCCCGCCGCGCACTCGCCCGAGGCCCCGGCGGCGCGGCCGGTGGTGGCCGCGTGCGCGGGGACGGTGCCGAGCGCGGTCGGGAGGGTGAGCGCGGCGGCCAGGGTGGCGAGGCCGGTGAACAGGGCGGTGGCGGTGGTGGTGGCGGACGTGTGCAGACGCAGACGCATAGGAATCTCTCCCCCGTGAGGTACGTGACGTGCCGCGGCGGGCGGGCTGCCCGCGGCGGGTTCGTCATCGACCTTCGCCGGGCCGCGGTGCGATTGCCAAGGCCCGGCCGGGTCCACCACCCGGATCAGGTATGTGGACAAGCGGACCGGCCGGAAGTGGGGCTGCGGCGCACGAGGTTGACGTGGCGCGGGGCGGCCGGAGGGGCCGCGGAAACCGTTCTTCGCGGCCGCCTGGCGGGAACGGGGGCAGGGTCGTCACCTGTAATGCGCGCAGGGGCCGGGCCGGTTCCCGGCACGGCTCACCAGGATGAGGGATTCGGCGTTTCGGAAGGGGTCAACTGCCGCTTGGTGCCTGGGCGGTGGGCCGTGCGGCGGCCCGGAACGGGTGGTTGACGCGGCCTGCCCCGCGGCTGCGCGCCGCGGCCAGGCAACGGCAGGGCACGCGACGGTGGCGTACGCGACGGTGGAGCAAGGGACGGTGGCGTACGCGACGGCGCGCGGCCGGCCGAGGAGTGCCTCGACCGGCCGCGCGCCGGGTGCTGCGGGTGGGCCCGGGGCGCTCACAGGCCCCGGCGGCCCGGGTCAGATGTGGCCGACGCCGGCACCCGCCTCGGCGTTCGCTCCGCGCTTGGTGAAGAGCGCGACGATCGCCGCGACGACCGCGACACCGCAGGCGACGGTGAAGGCCAGGCCCATGCCGGACACGAAGGTGTCGTGCGCGACCGAGGTGATCTTCTGCGCGAACTCCGGCGGGGTGTGCTTCGGGACCGGCGCGATACCGGCCGAGACGGCGTCCGAGACCTTCGGCATCTGGGCGGGCGGGATCGGCGGGAGGCCGGCCGAGTGCCAGTTGCCCGGCAGCTCGTTCTCCACGCGAGAGGCCATCACCGCACCGAGCACGGCCGTACCGAGGCTGCCGCCGACCTGCATGGCGGCCTGCTGGAGGCCACCGGCGACGCCGGAGAGCTCCAGGGGGGCGTTGCCGACGATGACCTCGGTGGCGCCGACCATGACGGGCGCGAGCCCGAGGCCGAGCAGCGCGAACCACACGGACATCGGCCCGGTACCGGTGTTGGTGTCGAGACCGGACATGCCGTACGTCGCGATTGCGGTGAAGACCATGCCGCCGACAAGCGGGATACGCGGGCCGAACTTGGTGATCAGGGCGCCTGCCAGCGGCGACGCGACGATCATCATGCCGGTGAGCGGGAGGAGGTGCAGGCCGCTGTCCACGGGGGACATGCCGTGGACGTTCTGCAGGTAGAACGTCACGAAGAACAGGCCGCCCATGAAGGCGAAGGCCATCAGCACCATCAGGATCGTGCCGGCGGTCAGCGGCACGGAGCGGAACATCCGCAGCGGGACGAGCGGTTCGCGGACCCTGGTCTCCAGGAGGGCGAACAGCGCGAACAGGACCACGGCCCCGATCAGGAAGCCCCAGGTCTTCATGTCGCCCCAGCCCCAGTCGGTCGCCTTGATCAGCGGCCAGATGAGGCAGAACATCGCGGCCGAGAGCAGCACGATGCCGGGGATGTCGAACGAGCGGGGGGCGTTCTCCGCGCGGTGGTCCTTGAGGATCACCAGGCCGAGGATCAGGGCCAGCACGCCGACCGGGACGTTGATGAAGAACACGGACTGCCAGTTGACGTGCTCGACCAGCAGTCCGCCGACTATGGGGCCGCCGGCGGTGGAGGCGCCGATGACCATGCCCCAGATACCGATCGCCATGTTGAGCTTCTCGGCCGGGAAGGTGGCGCGCAGCAGTCCGAGGGCGGCGGGCATCAGCAGCGCGCCGAACAGGCCCTGGAACACGCGGAAGACGATGACCAGCGTGACCTGGCTGGAGAAGCCGATGGCTCCGGAGGCGGCGGCGAAACCGACGATGCCTATGAGGAAGGTCTGGCGGTGACCGAAGCGGTCACCGAGCTTTCCGGCCGTGATCAGCGAGACGGCCAGCGCGAGCATGTAGCCGTTGGTGATCCACTGCACGTCGCCGAACGAGGCGCCGAGGTCATCTTTGATCGCCGGGTTGGCGATGGCGACGATCGTGCCGTCCAGGGCCACCATCATGACGCCGATGGCGACGGAGAAGAGGGTCAGCCACGGATGGCCTCGCAGCCCGCGCGGGGGCTCCGGTACGGGAAGTTCCGGCGCGGCGTGGGCGACCGGGGTCTGGGAACTCATACCCAGAGGCTAATGACAGCGACTGACAATTGACAAAGCAAATCATGAGTCGGTAACTGTCATCTCCCTCACAGGTAATCTGAGCAGCGAGAACACCACGGAAAGGCGGCGCAGGATGGCCACCTCGACGCCGCAGACGGCCCCCGGAGGCGGACTGCGCGAACGCAAGAAGCAGCGCACTCGTGACGCCCTGATCCGCGCCGCGCTGGAGCTGTTCACGGAGCAGGGCTACGAAGAGACGACGGTCGACGAGATCACCGAGACGGTGGATGTCTCCCAGAGGACGTACTTCCGGTACTTCGCCAACAAGGAGGACGTCACTTTCGCGGTCCAGGAAATGGTCGAGGCCCGCTTCCTCGACGAGCTGACCGCACGCCCCGCCTCCGAGGATCCGCTGACGGCGCTGCGCAGCGCGGTGATGGTGGCGTGGGACGACATCGGCGGCGCCATCGAGTCGGTGGTGCCGGTGGAGCTGTACATGCGGACGTACCGGATGATCGAGTCCACGCCCACGCTCGTCGCCTCCCATCTGCGGCGCTCGTCCGAGCTGGAGGAGCGGATCGCGGGGCTGATCGCCCGGCGCGAGGGGCTGGACGTCGACGCCGATCCGCGGCCGCGGGTACTGGTCGCCGCGTTCTGCGGGGTGATGCGGGTGGCCGGCAAGGTGTGGGGCGAAGGACCGGACTGCAGCGTGGCGTCCATTCGTGAGCTGACCCAGTCCTATCTCGACCACATCCAGCCGGCGATCGGCGGCGACTGGCGTTCCGCACGCTGAGGTCGAATCCCCCGCAACTGCCCGTAACGGACAGCCGCCGTTGAGCAACCCATTAACCGCATGATGAGACCACTCCTGCACGACTGAGCGCAGGAAATCGGCAATTCATGTCCGGTTTGGTCGAAATACCCGCCGCGAAACGTGATATCACTCACGGGCCCGACTGCGGGCCTTCCCCGTCTCCTAGGGTGGCCCGCGGTGACTTCCTTCCCGGGCCTGGGCCCCTCCTCCGGTTTTCTGCAGTCCACCGCCTGGCGTGCGGCACTCGCCTTGGCGGTGGTGTTCGTGATGCTCGCCATGACCGGCTGGACGGCCGTCAGAGGCACCAAGGACGACGCCAACCCCCTGGCCACGGCCAGAACCGCCTGGAAGCACGCCACCTTCCTCGGGCGTCCGCTGCCCGACCCCAACGGCTCCCCGGCCACCCTGCGCACGTTCTTCGCCGCGCTCACCGGCGCCCAGCAGCAGCAGCTCGCCAACCGTTATCCGCTGGTCGTCGGCAACATGGGCGGCGCGCCCGCCGCACTGCGTTACCGGGCCAACCGGATGGCGATCGACGACGCCCGCGCCGTGGAGAAGCGGCGGATGGGCGACCGCCGGCTCACGCCCGTGGGCCGCCAGGAAGCCGGCCGGCTGATGCACCGCTTCGAGTCGATGATGAGTCCCGGGCGACAGATCCTCGCCTTCGATCCGGCCGGTGGTGGACGGGCGGCAGAGGTCTTCGGCAGCCTCCCGGCGGCGAAGCGGGTCTCCGTAGTGGTGCCCGGTGTGGACACCAACCTCTCGACCTTCGAACGGACCGTACGGGCCACCGCGGCGCCCGTCGGCATGGCGCGCTCCCTCTACGACGCCGAGCGCACGGCCAAACCGGGTGTGCGGACGGCCGTGATCGCCTGGGCCGACTACACCACGCCGTCCGGCCTCGGTGTGCAGGCCGTCACCGGGAACCTCGCCGAGGCCGGCGCGGTCCGGCTGCGCGCCCTGGTGAAGTCACTGCCGTCCTCCGACACCGTCTCGCTGTTCTGCCACAGCTACGGCTCCGTGGTGTGCGGCGTCGCCGCCCGGCACCTGCCGGCGAACGTCGAGGACATCGCGGTCGCGGGCAGCCCCGGCATGCGGGCGGAAAGCCTCTCCGGGCTCGGCACCCACGCCCGGGTCTGGGCGATGCGGGACTCCGACGACTGGATCCAGGACGTGCCGTACCTGGAGGTCGGCGGGCTCGGCCACGGCGCCGACCCGGTGGATCCGTCCTTCGGCTCCCGGATCCTGTCCGCCGACGGTGCCGTCGGACACGCCGGCTACTTCGCGCCCGGCACCCGCAGCCTGCGCAACTTCGCGCTGGTCGGGGTCGGGGCGCTCGACTCGGTGGACTGCGCGACCGACGATCCGCACTGCAGCACGGGCCTCGTCTGAACTCCCCTGCGGATACGGCCGGTTCCCGCCGGCACGGTCCGGCGCCCGGGGACGGGCCGTGCCGACGGGAACCGTCCCCGGTGGCCGGCGCGTCAATGGGGCAAGGGCCGGAAGCGGCCGGGCCGAAGGCGCGTGACGCGCGTAGTCCTGGCAGCGCCTTCGAGGTGTCCGGAAGGGGGACGGGCGGGCAACCGCCCGCATACGATGAGCCGCATGGGTGATGTGCTGGCCGGTTTTCATGCCGTCTGGGAGTTCGACACGGACTCCGTACTCATCCGCTTCGAACGGGGGATCCGCAGGCCGAAGCTCTTCCAGGCGCTCGGCGAGCGACGCATTCCGTACGAGGCGCTGAGCTCCGTCGAGCTGTCCGAGGGCAGACGCGGCACGGTAGTGCTGCACGCCGTGCCCCGGCCGGGCGCCGACCCCCTGATGGAGGCGGCGAACGGGCAGCTGAAGGAGGAGGCCGACCCGTACCGGCTGGTGCTGCCGGCCGAACGCGAGACCCTGGCGGACTACTACGCGGACGAGCTGCGCACCGCGCTGGGCCCCGACGCCAAGGAACCGGCCGAGCGTCATCTGGTGACCGCACCGGAACCTCCGCTCCACTTCAAGGCGTACGACGGCAAGGCGTCCTTCGACGGCCGTTCGGTCGCCTTCCGCTGGTTCTGGACCGGGGCGTCGTCGGCGAAGTGGAAGTGCGGCGACCAGACCTTCACGGTGGGCGAGTTGGCCGGTGTCGAGTGGCGCTCGCCGGAGGTCTTCAACGGCTACCTGCGGCTGTTGGAACGCGGGGCGGCCGAGCCGGGGAAGGGCGAGGCCGATCAGGACCCGGCAGCGGTGGTGTTCGGGCTGGGGTACGGCCCGGTCCACGAGTCGCTGCCGTTCGCCGCTGCGGTACTGCAGGCCGTGCGCGCCGCCGAGCCGGAGCAGGAGAGCGCGGAGCGCGAACCGGTGTGCCGCCGGGCCGGGGACGCCCGCCGGGACCCCGCGGACATCGCGGACCGGATACGGCACTTGGGCGAGCTGCACGACGCCGGGCTGCTGACGGACGACGAGTTCAGCACGAAGAAGGCCGAACTGCTGGCGGAGCTGTAGGCCCTGCGCCGTGGCTTACCGCGGGCCGGCTGCCGGACGGCGGGCTTGTGCGGCGGGCTTGTGATTGGCGGTCTTGCGCGGCGGGCTCGTGCCGCGGTCTCGTCCGGCGGTCTCGTGCGGCGGTGGGTCATACCGTGGTACGGGGCCGAAGGCCGACCCGTGGTATGACGCCCGGGCCCCGACCGTCCGCTTACATTGACTCCGCGATGAACGGACGATCCCCCACCCCAGCCCCCGAGGCGGCCCGCAGCGCCGAGCGCGAGCCGGCCCGGTCGAGAGCGCTGCGCGCCGCACGGCAGGCGCTGCGCATCCTCGCCGTCGAGCTCGGCACCCCGACCGAACCCGGCATCCCGCTGTTCGCCGGTGTCCAGAACCGCTGGCTGCGCCGGGTGCCGTATCTCGTCGCCTTCACCTTCGCGGTGTCGTTGCTGCCGACGACCATCAACGTCCTCGGCAACGACTACGGCATGAACGGCGGCCTGGCCGGCGCGCTCGCCACCGCCCAGACCGTGCCCCTGATGCTGGCCGTGACCCGGCCGCTGCAGGCCTGGTGGGTGATCTTCGCCGCGGATGTCGTATGCGCCCTGGGGCTCACCGTGGTCGACGGCGTGGCGAACCGCGCCTGGCCCTGGACGCCCCCGGCGATCGTCGGCTATCTCGCGCTGATGCTGGCACTGTCCCTGCGCGAGCGCCGGCGCACCCTGATAGCCGTCTGGCTGACGACCGGCTTCGCCGGAATACTCTCCGAGACGATGACCCCGGAGCGCAGCCAGAGCACCTGGGTGCTGACGTTCGTGCTCGCCGGCGTGATGCTGTTGATGGGCGCCAGCCTGCGCGAACGGGGCGACGCACAGCGGAAGTTGATCGAGCAGGAGACCATCAGCGAGGCCGAACGCGCCCGCCGTACGCTCCTGGAGGAACGCACCCGGATCGCCCGCGAGCTGCACGATGTGGTCGCCCACCACATGTCGGTGATCACGGTCCAGGCGGACAGCGCCCCGTACCGCATCAGCGGGATACCCAAGGAGGCGGAGGAGGAGTTCGGGTCGATCGCCGCGACCGCGCGCGAGTCCCTGGCGGAGATGCGCCGGCTGCTCGGCGTGCTGCGCAGTGAGGAGACGGAACGGCAGGGCGGCGGCCCGGAGAAGACCCCGCAGCCCGGGGTGGCGATGCTGCCGAAGCTGGTCGAGGGGACCGTACGGGCCGGTGTGCCGGTGGAGTTGGTGCTGCCGGAGGAGCCGGTGGTGCTCGAACCGGCGGTGGACCTGTCGGCGTACCGCATCGTGCAGGAGGCGCTGGCCAATGTGGTGCGGCACGCCCCCGGCGCACAGACCCGGGTGTCGGTCATCCCGACCGCGGACCGCACCCGGCTGACGGTGCTGATCGTCAACTCCGCCCCGCCCGTGGCGTCCGCGCCCTCCACGCCGCTGGAAACCACCGGGACCGGCCACGGCCTGGTCGGGATGCGGGAGCGGGTGCGGCTGGTGGACGGTTCGCTCGACACCGGTCCGCTGCCCGACGGCGGCTTCCGGGTCGCCGCCCAGCTGCCGCTTACGCCCGCGCCCGGCTCCCCGGCAGCCGGCTCTCCAGCACCCGGCTCCCCCGCGTCCGGCTCCGCCGCTTCCCCCTCGATATCTCCCCTCTCAGCGAAGGATTCCGGCTCTTCATGACCACGCGCGTGATCATCGTCGACGACCAGGCCATGGTGCGCGCGGGGTTCGCCGCGCTGCTCGCCGCGCAGAGCGACATCGATGTGGTGGGCGACGCTCCCGACGGTGTGCAAGGGGTGGAGCTGAGCCGTCGGACGCATCCCGATGTGGTGCTGATGGACGTCCGGATGCCGGAGATGGACGGGCTGGAGGCGGCCCGGCAACTGCTCACGCCGCCGCCCGGCGTCACCCACCGCCCCAAGGTGCTCATGCTGACCACCTTCGACGTCGACGACTACGTGTACGAGGCCCTGCGCGCAGGGGCCTCGGGGTTCCTGCTCAAGGACGCCCCGCCGGCCGATCTGATCTCCGCGGTGCGCGTGGTGGCGGCAGGGGAGGCACTGCTCGCGCCGTCGGTGACCCGTCGGCTGATCGCCGATTTCGCCCGCCAGCGGCCGGCACCCCGTAAAAAGGACCGTGCCTCGCTGCGGCTGAACGGCCTGACCCCGCGGGAGACCGAGGTGCTGGAGCTGATCGCCCGCGGTCTGTCGAACCAGGAGATCGCCGAGGCACTGATCCTCGCCGAGCAGACCGTGAAGACCCACATCGGGCGGGTGCTGGCCAAGCTGGAGCTGCGGGACCGCGCGCAGGCCGTGATCTTCGCGTACGAGTCGGGGCTGGTGGCGCCGGGGAGTGGCAACTAGAGCAGTAGAGGGAGCTGTAGGTGAGGTTGTGGTTGCAGCTGTGGTGGGAGCTGTAGGTGAAACTGCGGTGGGAGCGTACTGGAGCTGCGGTTGAAGCCGAGGTGGGAGCTGTGGTGGAGCTGTAGATGAGGCTGTGGCGGGAGCTGCAGTTGAAGCTCTCCTTGGAGCTGCAGTTGAAGCTTTCCTTGGAGCTGGAGCTAGAAGCTGGAGTTGGAGCTGGAGCTCCGGTGGGAACGGTGGGGCGATTGCCCTCGGTAGACGCGGCCCCGGTTGCCGGTCTTGCCGGTCCTCTTCGGACCGGTGGTTGGGGCCGTGGCCCGTCGTCCGCCCCCTGACGCGACTCGCGCACGCCGCCCACCGCGCACCCCCTACACCCCCTGAACCCCCTGAACCCCCTTGCATCCACCCACGACCTACGTTCCCTCTACGACTCCCTACGTTCCCCCTACGCCCTCCTCGCGCGCGCTCCTTCCTGAGGGCGAGTGCGGAGCCGGACCCCCTACCCCGGTATCACCCCGGAGTTGGCTCCGCGGTGTGACGCCGTGTCATACAGCGTCTCCCTACCTTTCCTCCGCACACCAACGGGAGAGGGAGACACACCATGTCCGTGCTGCGCACCGTCGCACGACGCAGCAAGCGCACGTTGATCGCCGCCGCGCTCGCGGTGACCGTGGCCGCCGGAACCGGCGGCTGGGCGGCAGGTACCGCGCAGACCGCCGTCACCGGCCCGCCGCCCGGCGCCGCCGCCTGGCGCGCGGACCACTCCCTCGGCGTGCGGTTGCCGGACCCGGCGACCGCCCAACCCACCGCCGTCGCCCGCTTCTTCGCCTCGCTGACCGACGCCCAGCAGCAGGCTCTCGCCGTCCGGCACCCGCTCACCGCGGGCAACCTCGACGGCACCCCGATCGCCCTGCGGTACACGGCCAACTCCCTTGCCCTGAAGGCGGAACGGGCCCGTCAGCTGGCCCGTGCGGCGGATCCGGCCGGCACCCTCCAGGACCACCAGCAGGCCAGGAAGGCGGCCGACCGGTGTGCCGCACTGCTCAAGCCCGGCCGCCGGATCCTCGCCTTCGACCCGCGAGGACGTGGTCAAGTGGCGGAGGTGTATGGCGACTTGGCCACCGCGGAGCACACCGCCGTGATCGTGCCGGGCTCGGACATCGACCTGGCGTCGTTCGACCGCGCCAAGGACCCGTACGGCACGCCGACCGGGATGGCCAGGTCGCTGCGTACCGAGATGACTGCCGACGCGCCCGGGACCCGTACCGCCGTCATCGCCTGGGTCGGGTACACCACCCCGGTCGGCATCGGCCCGGACGCCGCCACCGGCCGGCTCGCCGAGGCCGGTGCGCCCCGGCTGGCGCGCTTCCTGTCCGGGCTGGCGGCGACCGGCGTGCCGGCACCGGCCGTGCTGTGCCACAGCTACGGCTCGGTGGTCTGCGGACTGGCGGTGCCGGGGCTGGGTGGTCAGGGTCGCATCGCCGATCTGATCGTCTTCGGCTCCCCCGGTATGCGCCGGGACGGCGTGGCGGAACTGCACACCTCCGCCCGGGTCTGGGCGGCCCGGGACGCGTCCGACTGGATCGGCGACGTCCCGAACGTGGAGCTGCTGGGTCTCGGTCACGGCGAGGACCCCACCGACCCCGCCTTCGGCGCCCGGCACGTCTCAGCGAAGCGGGCCGAGGGCCACACCGGCTACTTCGCCCCCGGTACGGACTCGCTCCAGAACTTCGCGGCCATCGCGCTGGGCCGGTACAGCCGGGTCAGCTGACGCGCACAAACCGGGGCGCGGGATGTCACCGCATGACGCGGCACGACACCGCACAGCACCGCACGGCACCGCATGGCTTGGCGGGTCGCCGCCGGGCGCGGCACGACACCGAGGTTCCCCGCCCCGTACCGCCGCACCCGGTGCACGACTGCACGCCCCTGCACGCCTCACCCTCACGGCACCGCCGCACCGCCGCACCGCCCTGCACCTCCGCACCGCCCTGCACCACCCTTCACCTCCCTGCACCACCCACCTACAGGACGCAGAGGCCAAGGACCCCCATGAAAACCACCTCCACAGTTCGCTCAGCCGTCCGCGCGATCGAGGCGCGTACCCCCGCGGAGCGGGACCGGGCGATCGACGGGCTGCGGGCGCTCGCGCTGCTCGCGGTGCCCACCGGCCACTGGCTGCTCGGCGGGTTCACCCTGGACGCCGACGGTGCGCTGCACAACGCCAGCCCGCTGACCGCCTTCGGCTTACTCGCGCCCGCCAGTTGGGTGCTGCAGATGCTCGGCATCTTCTTCCTGGTCGGCGGCTATGCCTCGGTGCTGTCCTACCGGCGTGCCGTCAGGCGCGGCGAATCGGTGGGCAGTTGGCTGCGCGGACGGCTCATCAGACTTGGCCGGCCGGTGCTCGGCGTCACGGCCGTATGGGCGGCGCTGCTGCCGCTGCTCTACAGCGTGGGCGTACCGGAGGCGACCCTGCGGACGGGCGCGACGCTGGTGATCCAGCCGCTGTGGTTCGTCGGCGTGTACGCGGCGATCACCGCGCTGACGCCGTACTGCGTCCGCGCGGCGGGCCGGATGGGCGCCTGGGCCGCCGCACCGCTGCTGGTGGCCGTGGCGGCGGTGGACTTCCTGCGCTACGGGCCGTTCGCCGACGCCATGCCGTCCTGGCTGAGTCTGCTGAATCTGCTCCCCGGCTGGATGTTCGCCTATCAGCTGGGCGTCTCCTGGGGTGAGCGGCGGCTCGGCCGGCGGGCCGCCTGGACGCTCCTGTTCGGCGGGGCGGCGCTGTTCGCGGCGCTGCTGCTGTTCTTCCACTACCCGGCGAGCATGGTGGGCGTCCCCGGCCAGGACCGTACGAACTCGCATCCGCCGTCGCTGCTGGTCCTGGCGCTGGCGGCGGCCCAGTCCGGTGCCGCGATCCTGCTGCGGGACCGGATCGCCCACCTCCTGCGCCGGCCCGCCCTGTGGGCGCCGGTCGTGGTCATCAACCTGTCGGCGATGACGATCCTGTGCTGGCACCAGACGGCGATGCTGTCCGCGGCGGTGCCCGCGTCCTTCCTCGGAGCGGTGCCCGGTCTGACCGTCGCGCCCGTCACGCCGGAGTGGATCCTCGTCCGGCTCGCCTGGCTGCCGGTCTTCGCCGTCGCCCTGCTGCTGATCGCCCGCAGCACCCGCCGTTTCGAAGCCCCTTGGACGGATGTCACCCGTGCCCGCCGCGCCCTCGCCGCGGTCCTGGCCACCGCGTTCGCGGCGTTCGCGCTGGGGCTGGCCTAGGGCCGGGGCGGGCAGCCCGGGCGCAGCGGCCCAGAGCGCGGCAGCCCGCTCGCGGCAGCTCGGGTGCACGGCCCGGGCGCGGCAACCCCGAGCGCGGCAGCCCGGGGCGTGCCCGTAAGACCACCCCACCCGGGCCCCCGGGCAGCCCGGACCGCCGGGTCCGCCCGGGCTGCCCCGAACCGACGCCCCAACAGGCACCATGAGCGCCCCCCGTGCACGGCCCTCCATGAGCAACCCGCCCCGCGCCCGGTCCACCCCATAAGGGACCCACCCACAAACGGCCCGCCCCGCGAGGCACCGGCCCCACGAGGCCCCCCGTCCCGCGACCTACTCCCGCCCCGCCGACGTGTGCGTCATGTCCGCGTAGCGCTCGCCCGCCACCTTGTCGGCGATCGGCTCCAGGAGGGCCAGTTCCTCGTGGGTGAGCCGGATGCGGGTGGCGGCGGTGTTCTCCTCGACGCGGTGGCGCTTGCGGGTGCCGGGGATCGGGACGACGGCCAGGCCGTGGACGGCGGCCTGCTGCTGTACCCAGGCGAGGGCGATCTGGCCGAGCGTGGCGTCGTGGGCGTCGGCGACCGTCCGGACCGGTTCCAGCAGTGCGGCGTTGGCGGCCGCGTTGTCACCGGTGAAGCGCGGCTGCGTACGACGGAAGTCGTCCGTGCTGAGCTCCTGGTCGGCGTGCACGAACGCGCCGGTCAGGAAGCCGCGGCCGAGCGGCGAGTAGGGCACCAGGCCGACGCCGAGCTCGGCCGCGGCGGGCACCACGCCCGCCTCGATGTCCCGGCTGAAGAGGGACCACTCGGACTGGACGGCCGCGATCGGGTGGATGGCGTGCGCCGCGCGCAGTTCGCTGCCGGTCACCTCGCTCAGCCCCAGGTGCTTGACCTTGCCCTCGGTGACCAGTTCGGCCATCGCCCCGATCGACTCCTCCAGAGGGACGTCAGGATTGCGGCGGTGCATGTAGTAGAGGTCGATCTCGTCGACGCCCAGCCGCTTGAGGCTGCCTTCGACGGCCTGGCGGATGTAGGCGCGGTCGTTGCGGATGATGCGCCGGTACGGGTCCTCCGGGGCGTCCGGGTCGGGAGAGATGGCGAACTTGGTGGCCAGGACGACCTCGTCGCGGTGCGCCTGGATGAAGGGGGCGATGAACTTCTCGTTCTCCCCGCGGCCGTACATGTCGGCGGTGTCGTAGAGCGTCACGCCCAGCTCCAGCGCGCGCTCCAGGGTGGCCCGCGCCTCGTCGGCGTCCGTGGGCCCGTAGGCGAAACTCATGCCCATACAGCCGAGGCCCTGCAGCCCGACGCGGGGGCCGCCGGGGCCCAGCTCGACCGTCTCGATCTTCTCGCTACCCATGAAACCTCAGAACCTCTCGGATGCCCGCCGGGCATCGGCATAGATGTCGATCTTGTAGTCGAGTACGTCCAGCGTGCTCTGCAGGTCCGTTATGCGCTGCCGTACGTCCTCGCGGTGCGCGGTCAGCAGCTGCTCACGCTCGGCGAAGGTGCTCTCGCCCTGCCGGACGAGTTCGGCGTAGCGGACCATGTCGGCGACCGGCATGCCGGTCAGCCGCAGCTTGGTGACCAGGCTCAGCCAGTCCAGATCGCGGTTGCTGAAGCGGCGCTGCCCGGTGTGCGTACGGCTCACGTGCGGCATCAGGCCTATCCGCTCGTACCAGCGGAGGGTGTGGGCGCTGAGCCCGGTGTGCTCCGAGACCTCGCTGATCGTGTACCGGTCCTGGCCGGTGGGCTTGGGGTGCGGGGGCGGCGGGGTGCCGCAGTTGCGGACCTTCTCCGGCCGTTCGGCGGTCGCTGCCAGTCCGCTCGTGACCGGTTCGCTCTGCGTGACCGTCATGCCCCGTCTCCCCTGTTTCGCCGGATTGCTCTCGACTTCGCCGCGGACCTCGCGGCTTCGCGCCGGATGCCTTGCGACGTCTTCAACGCTAGAGAGTTCGAGCGCACTCCAAGCAAGCGCGGATCGGGCGCAGACTTGACCTGAATTTGGGGAGGTTAGGCTCGGAGCATGCAGAGCCTGCGGATGATCGAGAACTGGCCGGTGCCCACCGCTGCGGCCGCCGTCGTACGAGCCGACGGGTCGGTGGCCGGATCGTACGGCCCTCTGGAGCAGAGGTTTCCGCTGGCGTCGGTGACGAAGCCGCTCGCCGCGTACGCCGCCCTGCTGGCCGTCGAGGAGGGCGCCGTCGAGCTGGACGAGCCGGCCGGTCCGGAGGGTTCCACGGTCCGTCATCTGCTCGCGCACACCTCGGGTCTCGCCTTCGACGAGCAGCGCGTGATGGCCGCCCCCGGCACCCGTCGGATCTACTCCAACACCGGCTTCGAGGTGCTGGGCGACCACCTCGCCAAGGCGACCGACATCCCCTTCCCGCAGTATCTGCACGAGGCGGTGCTGGCGCCGCTCGGCATGACCGCGACGGAACTGCCCGGCTCGCCCGCCAAGGACGGCGTCTCCACGGTCGCCGATCTGGCCCGGTTCGCGGCCGAACTGCAGACGCCGCGGCTGCTCGCACCGCAGACGCTCGCGGAGGCGACGCAGGTGACCTTCCCCGGGCTGACGGGCGTGCTGCCGGGCTACGGCCACCAGAAGCCGAACGACTGGGGCCTGGGCTTCGAGATCCGCGACGGCAAGTCGCCGCACTGGACGGGCGCCGGGTCCTCGCCCCGCACCTACGGGCACTTCGGGCAGTCCGGGACGTTCCTGTGGGTGGACCCGGAGGCCGGGGCCGCCTGTGTGGCGCTGACCGACCGGGCCTTCGGACCGTGGGCGATCGAGGTCTGGCCGAAGCTGACCGACGCGGTGCTGGACGAGCTGGCGCGAGCGGTCTGACGCGGCCGGCCCGACGCGGGCGGCGGGCGGACGTCCCGTTAGGACCACGAAGCGGAATCACGCCCGCCAAAGCCCGCTGCGGCCCGCCCGACCCCGCCGCGGCCGCCCCCTCACCCGTGGACCGGCTCCGCCCCCATCTCCCACATCAGGCACTCCGCGGCCGCCAGCGCCGTCAGCTCCAGCCCGGTCCGGTCCGTGATCCGCGCCGCGTCGCCCGCCTCCAGGCGCTGCCCGTCGATCCCGACCGCTCCCCGCACGACGTGCACGTACACCCGCTCCGCGTCCGGGACGGCGGTGCGCTCACCGTCCGTGAGACGGCGCACATGCAGCAGGGCGCCGGCCCGCGGGACCGCGTACGGCGTGCCGTCGGCGATGCCGCGGACGATCTCGTACGCCGGCTCCCCGCCGAATTCGCGCGGGGCCAGCCACATCTGGACGAAGCGCAGCGGGGCCCCGCCCGCGTTGCGCTCCACGTGCCGCACGCCGCCGGCGGAGCTGAGCCGCTGGAGATCGCCCGGGCGTACGGTGGTCTCGTGTCCGGCCGAGTCGCGGTGGGTCAGCTCACCCTCGACCACCCAGGTCACGATCTCGGTGTCACGGTGCGGATGCTCGTCGAAGCCGGCACCGGCCGCCAGCCGCTCCTCATTGCAGGCGATAAGTGCACCGAAGCGCAGATTGTCCGGGTCGAAGTGGGGCCCGAAGGAGAATGCGTGCAGTGACTCGATCCCGGCGTCCGGATCGCCGCCCCGATAGCGTTCCTCGCCCCTGCGCACCTGAATCATGGGCCCACGGTAGCCCCGCCCCCTCACCTCCCCGCCCCGATAGTGCAGGCTTGTCCCGTGTCTGAACCCGCATCGCGCGACGCGCACCCGCACTCCGCGACCCTCCGGCGCCTGGAGAATTCCTCCGGCACGCTGGCGGCCGCGGCCATCGCCCGCATGGACGCCACGCTGCCGTGGTACCGCGCGATGCCCCCGGAGAACCGCTCCTGGATCGGCCTGGTCGCCCAGGCCGGTATCGCCGCTTTCACCGAGTGGTTCCGGCATCCGGAGACCCCGCAGGCGATCAGCACCGACGTCTTCGGCACCGCGCCGCGCGAGCTGACCCGGGCGATCACGCTGCGCCAGACCGTGGAGATGGTCCGGACGACCATCGAGGTCATGGAGGCGGCGATCGACGAGGTCGCGGCCCCCGGCGACGAGTCCGTGCTGCGCGAGGCGCTCCTGGTCTACGCCCGGGAGATCGCCTTCGCCACCGCCCAGGTCTACGCCCAGGCCGCCGAGGCCCGTGGCGCCTGGGACGCCCGCCTGGAGTCGCTGGTGGTCAACGCGGTGCTCTCGGGGGAGGCCGACGAGGGCGCGGTCTCCCGGGCGGCGGCGCTGGGCTGGAACTCCCCCGAGCACGTGTGCGTGGTGCTGGGCACCGCCCCGGACGGCGACAGCGAGCTGACCGTGGAGGCGATCCGGCGGGCCGCCCGGCACGCCAAGCTGCAGGTGCTGACCGGGGTGCTGGGCTCGCGGCTGGTGGTGATCGCGGGCGGTTCGGACAATCCGCTCAAGGCGGCGAAGGCGCTGATCGGCCCGTATGCCGCCGGCCCCGTGGTGGCCGGCCCGGTGGTCTCCGACCTCCTGGCGGCGACCCGTTCCGCGCAGGCCGCGGCGGCCGGTCTGCGGGCGTGCGCGGCCTGGCCGGACGCACCGCGCCCGGTACTCGCGGACGATCTGCTTCCGGAACGCGCGATGGCCTCGGACCCGGTCGCGCGGGAGCAGTTGGTGGAGGAGATCTACAGACCGCTGGAGGAAGCCGGGTCGGCGCTCCTGGAGACGTTGAGCGTCTATCTTGAGCAGGCGAGCAGTCTGGAGGGCGCGGCCCGGATGCTGTTCGTCCACCCCAACACCGTGCGCTATCGGCTGCGACGTGTGACGGACGTCACCGGGTGGTCACCCTCCGATGTGCGCTCGGCCTTCACCCTCCGTATCGCACTGATTCTGGGGCGTCTGGCTGACGGTGAGGCGCAACTCTAGACTTTTGTCGGAGACCAACAATTCCCCCGATGGTTCTTCGTCCTTGTCCCCACGGGCGGGCGGAACCACCCACAAGAGAGAGTGTGAGGGTGCTCGTACTCGTCGCTCCCGGCCAAGGCGCCCAGACGCCCGGCTTCCTGACCCCCTGGCTCGACCTCCCCGGTGTCGAAGACCGGCTCCGTGAGTGGTCGGCCGCCATCGACCTCGACCTGGTCCACTACGGCACGAAGGCGGACGAAGAGGAAATCCGCGACACCGCGGTGGCGCAGCCGCTGCTGGTGGCGTCCGCCCTGATCTCCACCCGTCAGCTGTTCGCGACGGCCGACGACTTCTCCTCCAAGGTCGGCGCCGCGGCCGGCCACAGCGTGGGTGAGCTCGCCGCCGCCGCGCTGACCGGCACGCTCTCCGACGAGGCCGCGATGGGGCTGGTACGCCGCCGCGGCCTGGCGATGGCCGAGGCCGCCGCCGTCACCGAAACCGGCATGGCCGCCCTCCTGGGTGGCGACGAGGCCGTCGTGCTCCCCCATCTGGAGCGGCTGGGCCTGACCCCGGCGAACGTCAACGGCGCCGGCCAGATCGTCGCGGCCGGCACCGCCGAGCAGATCGCCGCGCTGGTCGAGAACAAGCCGGAGGGCACTCGCCGGGTCGTACCGCTGAAGGTGGCCGGCGCGTTCCATACTCACCACATGGCACCCGCCGTCTCCGCGCTGGAATCCGCGACCGCTTCGCTGTCGGTCGCCGATCCGCACACCCGCTACGTCTCCAACAAGGACGGGCAGCTGGTCTCCTCCGGTCAGGAACTCGTGCAGCGGCTGGTCGGCCAGGTGGCCAACCCCGTGCGCTGGGACCTGTGCATGGAGACCTTCAAGGCGCTCGGCGTCACCGCGCTCATCGAGGCCGCCCCCGGCGGCACGCTCACCGGCCTGGCCAAGCGCGCCCTGCCCGGCGTGCGGACCCTCGCCCTCAAGTCGCCCGACGACCTCGACGCGGCCCGCACGCTGATCGCCGAGGCGTCCGCCGCCACCGCAGCTGGCTCGGCACCGGTCGAATAGGAGTCCGAAGCGCATGACCTCGAAGATCAAGCCCTCCAAGGGCGCTCCGTACGCCCGGATCATGGGCGTCGGCGGCTACCGGCCGACCCGTGTCGTGCCCAACGAGGAGATCCTCAAGCACATCGACTCGTCCGACGAGTGGATCCGCTCGCGGTCCGGCATCGCGACCCGCCACTGGGCGGGCCCCGACGAGACCGTGGCGCAGATGTCGGTCGAGGCGTCCGGCAAGGCCATCGCCGACGCCGGCATCACGCCCGAGCAGATCGGCGCCGTGATCGTCTCCACCGTCTCGCACTTCAAGCAGACCCCGGCGGTCGCGACCGAGATCGCGCACCGCATCGGCGCCGGCAAGCCGGCCGCCTTCGACATCTCGGCGGGCTGCGCGGGCTTCGGCTACGGACTGACCCTCGCCAAGGGCCTGGTGACGGAGGGTTCGGCGGAGTACGTCCTGGTCATCGGCGTCGAGCGGCTGTCGGACCTGACCGACCTGGAGGACCGTGCGACGGCCTTCCTGTTCGGCGACGGCGCCGGCGCGGTGGTCGTCGGCCCGGCCAACGAGCCGGAGATCGGCCCGACGGTCTGGGGCTCGGAGGGCGACAAGTCCGAGACGATCAAGCAGACCCTCGGCTGGGACGTCTTCCGTTCCACGCCGGTCCCCGGGGGCGACGGGCCCGAGGCGCGCCCCGCCCTGGAGGAGATCCGGTACCCCGCCATCACCCAGGAGGGCCAAGCGGTCTTCCGGTGGGCGGTGTTCGAGATGGCGAAGGTCGCCCAGCAGGCGCTGGACGCGGCCGGAGTCAGCCCGGACGACCTGGACGTCTTCATCCCGCACCAGGCCAACATGCGGATCATCGACTCGATGGTGAAGACTCTGAAGCTGCCGGAGAGCGTGACGGTCGCCCGCGACGTGGAGACCACCGGCAACACCTCGGCCGCCTCCATTCCGCTCGCCATGGAGCGGCTGTTGGCGACCGGACAGGCCAAGAGCGGCGACACCGCGCTGGTCATCGGCTTCGGGGCGGGTCTCGTGTACGCCGCGACGGTCGTTACCCTCCCCTAGGCAAGATCTGCGCAGCACCGTCCGTCTCCGGACGTGCCGGTCGCCGCACGGATCTTCACCGCAAGTAACGCAGTTTCCCCTTAAAATGACCGAAGGAGCGCCATCATGGCCGCCACTCAGGAAGAGATCGTTGCCGGTCTCGCCGAGATCGTGAACGAGATCGCCGGGATCCCCACCGAGGACGTCCAGGTGGACAAGTCCTTCACCGACGACCTGGACGTTGACTCGCTGTCCATGGTCGAGGTCGTCGTCGCCGCCGAAGAGCGCTTCGACGTGAAGATCCCGGACGACGACGTCAAGAACCTCAAGACCGTCGGCGACGCGACCGACTACATCCTCAAGCACCAGAGCTGATCCAGCTCCCGCGCATGTCGCCACCCCGCGGTGGCGCCGTCGATTCAGACCCCTCTACCCGTGGAGTAAGAATTCCCGTGAACGCGACCAATCGCACCGTGGTCGTCACCGGTATCGGCGCAACCACACCGCTGGGTGGCGACAGCGCTTCGACCTGGCAGGCCCTGCTCGCCGGACGCTCCGGTGTCAGCACGCTCGACCAGGACTGGGCCACCGACCTGCCCGTCCGCATCGCCGGGCAGATCGCCGTTGAGCCGTCCGAGATCATCCCGCGGCCGCAGGCCCGCAAGCTGGACCGCTCGGCGCAGTTCGCGCTCGTCGCGGCCCAGGAAGCCTGGAAGGACGCGGGCTTCACCGCCAAGGCGGGCGAGGACACGTCGGTCAACCCCGACCGTCTGGGCGCGGTCATCGCCTCCGGCATCGGTGGTGTGACGACCCTGCTCGACCAGTACGACGTGCTCAAGGAGAAGGGCGTACGCCGCGTCTCCCCGCACACCGTGCCGATGCTGATGCCGAACTCGCCGTCCGCCAACGTCGGCATCGAGTTCAACGCCCGCGCCGGTGTGCACACGCCGGTCTCGGCGTGCGCGTCGGGCGCCGAGGCCATCGGCTACGCCATCGAGATGATCCGCTCGGGCCGCGCCGACGTCGTCGTCGCCGGTGGCACGGAAGCCGCCATCCACCCGCTGCCGATCGTCGCGTTCGGCAACATGATGGCGATGTCCAAGAACAACGACGACCCGCAGGGCGCCTCCCGCCCGTGGGACGTCGACCGCAACGGCTTCGTGCTCGGCGAGGGCGCCGGCGTGATCATCCTGGAGTCCGAGGAGCACGCCAAGGCCCGCGGCGCCACGATCTACGCCGAGGCCGTCGGCCAGGGCATCTCCGCCGACGCACACCACATCACGCAGCCCGAGCCGTCCGGCAACGGCATCGCGGCGGCGCTGACGAACCTGATCGACAACACCGGACTCAACCCGGCGGAAATCGTGCACGTGAACGCGCACGCGACGTCGACCCCGGCCGGTGACGTCGGTGAGCTCAGGGCGCTGCGCAAGGCGTTCGGTGACGACGTCGATCACATGGCCATCACCAGCACGAAGTCGATGACCGGCCACCTCCTGGGCGGCGCGGGCGGCATCGAGACGGTGGCCACGATCCTCGCGCTCAAGAACCGCATCGCCCCGCCGACGATCAACATCGACGAGCTCGACCCGGAGGCCGACGCGGACATCGTCCGCGGCGAGCCCCGCAAGCTGCCGGCCGAGGGCACGATCGCGGCTCTGAACGACTCGTTCGGCTTCGGCGGCCACAACGTGGTGCTCGCCTTCCGCACGGTCTGAGGCGCACTCAGCACAGACGGAGGGCCCGCCCGGTGACGTTCACCGGGCGGGCCCTCCGTCTTTCCCGGTCCGGTGCTCTCAGTCGTCGAAGCTGGCGAAGTACGCCGCCGCGCCGTCCTCGTCGCCGTGGCCCTGCGCCTCGGCCCGGCGGAAGCGCTCGGCGGCCGCCTCGGTCAGATCCACCCGCACGCCGGCCCGGTGGGCGGCCTCGGTGATCAGGCGGGTGTCCTTGCGGGCGGCGGAGACGGTGAAGCTCGCGGGGTACTCACCGGACAGGATCAGGTCGGACTTCATCCGCAGATACGGCACGTCCAGCGCCCCGCCGGCGACCGCCGCGAGCACCTCGCGCGGGTCCACGCCGAGCCCCTTGGCCAGCGCCATGGTCTCCCCCGTGCCGGTGATGAGGGTCATCACCCAGTTGTTGACGACCAGTTTGAGCCGGCTGGCGGCCCCGCTCGCACCGTCCTCGCCCACCCACTGGGTGCGGCTGCCGACGATCCCGAAGACCCGCTCGGCGCGCTCCCGCACGTCCGGCGAACCGGCCGCCAGAATCGTCAACTCCCCCTTCTCCGCAGGTGCCTTGGTGCCCAATACGGGCGCGTCGACGAACCGCAGTCCATGGTCGTCGGCGAGACGGGCGAGCGGGTCCAGCGCCTCGTCGCCCACGGTGCTCATCTGGAGCCAGAGGGCGCCGGCGGGCAGCGCCGGGGCGGCCTGCCGCACCGCGTCCAGGACGGCGTCACCGTCGAGCAGCATGGTGAGCACCACATCGGCGCCGCCCACCGCCTCCGCGGGCGTGTCGGCGATCCGCACCCCGTCGGCCGCCAGCGGCTCGGCCCTGGCCCGGGTACGGTTCCATGCGCGGACGTCCAGCCCGGCCCGGGCGAGGTTGCGGGCCATCGCTGTGCCCATGATTCCGGTGCCCAGGACGGCTACTGACAGGGTGTCGGGTTCAGGAGAGTTGTTGTCGGCCATGAGGGCACGCTAAGTCTTCGAGCACACTCCAGGACAACCGGGGCGGTGTGTCGTCGCCCTTCGGACACCTCGGCGGGGACGCCGGACGCCCTGGTGGAGGCAATGCCCTATTGGACGCAGCGCCCTATTGGAGGCAGCGCACGGGCGTCTGGCTCCTCTGACTCCTCGTACGACGTGGTGGAGCCGGTGCGCCGGACGCCTCGCTCCTCATACGACCTGGTGGAGGCAGCGCACGGGCGCCTAGCCCTCATACGACCTGGTGGAGCCAGCGCACCGGGGCGCCCTCACCCGCGTACCGGAAGGGCTCCAGTTCGTCGTCCCAGGGCTTGCCGAGGAGCTTGGCGACCTCGGCGGCCAGCTCGGTCTCGCCGCGCGCGGAGCGGGCGACGGCGGCGCGCAGCCGGTCCTCGGGGATCAGGATGTCTCCGTGGATGCCCGTGACGGCGTGGAAGATGCCCAGGTCGGGGGTGGAGCTGTAGCGCTCGCCCTCAGCGGTGGCGCAGGGTTCCGCGGTCACCTCGAAGCGCAGCAGGTGCCAGCCGCGCAGCGCGGAGGCGAGCTTGGAGGCCGTACCGGCCTCGCCCTGCCAGGAGAATTCGGCTCTCCACGTGCCCGGCGACGCCGGCTGCCGGATCCAGTCGAGGTTGACGCGCACTCCGAGGACGCCCGCCACGGCCCATTCGACGTGCGGGCACAGCGCGCGCGGAGCGGAGTGGACGTACAGAACTCCACGTGTCGTCACCGGGACCTCCAGTGCGGTTCGAGGTTCGCCTTCCCCAGCGGCCTCGTGCCCGTTCCGGTTGCGGCCGGGACAGTTGTCATTCTGCCCCAGTGATCACTTCGGCACCAGCATGCGAGGTGACCTACAGTAAACACCATTAGGCGGAATTTGCCGCAAAAGGGACAGGAAATGACGTGATGTAATTTGTCTGTGCCGACCGCACGTGCCACTTTGGGTCACCGCCCGGCAGGCACGGGGCAAAGCTACCGCGCGGTGCCGGACGAGGGGGTGACGTACCGTCGGTACCCGAAGAGATATCACTCGCACGCCGGAGGGGACAGGGGATGACCCAGATCGATCGGCCCTTTCGCCTCCGTCGCCACGATCGTCGCGCACGCCGGACACGTACCGTCACCGCCGTCTCTGCCGTCTCCGCAGTCTCCGCTGTCTCCACCCTGCTGCTCGCCCTCGCTTCCTGTAGTGCCGGCGACAGCGCACGTCCCCACCCCGGCCCGTCGGCCGGACGTCAGGCGAAACAGGCGCCCGCCTGGCGCACCCACCCCGGCTCGATCGCGGCGCTCGGCGACTCGATCACCGTCGGCTTCAACGCCTGCACCATCCTTTCCGAATGCCCCGCGGTCTCCTGGTCCACCGGCACCGACCCCAAGGTCGACAGCCTCGCCAGACGCCTGGTGAAACGTCCCGCCACCCATAGCTGGAACTTCGCCCGGGCGGGTGCCCTGATGAACGACCTGCCGGGCCAGGTAGCCGCCGCGGCCGTACGGAAGCCCGAACTGGTCACCGTCCTGATCGGCGCCAACGACGCCTGCCGCCCCAACGTCGGGGCGATGACCCCCACCGCCTCCTTCCGCGCCGACTTCACGCGCTCCCTGAAGGCGCTGCGGCGCTCCCTGCCGCACACACAGGTCTATGTCGCGTCGGTGCCCGACTTGTTGCGGCTGTGGTCCGAGGGGCGCAAGAACCCGCTCGGCAAGGAAGTCTGGAAGCTCGGCATCTGCGGCTCGATGCTGCGGGACCCGGACGACCTGACCAAGCCGGCCCAGGACCGGCGGGAGAAGGTGCGCGAGCGGGTCATGGCCTACAACTCGGCGCTGGCCGAGGTCTGCGGCAAGGACCCACTGTGCCGCTTCGACCCCGCGGTCTTCGACTACCGCTTCACCGGGCGCCAGTTGAGCACCTGGGACTGGTTCCACCCGGGCGCCGGCGGCCAGAAGGAACTGGCGGAGCTGGCGTTCCGGACGATCACGCGCAGGCAGGGGTAGCGGGGGCTGGTCAGCGGGTTGGCTGGTCCAGCGGGTTCGTCCGGCGGGTCGGTCCAGCGAGTTGATCCAGCGGGTTGATCAGCGTGCCCGTTCGGCAGGCTCGTCCGGCGGCATCGTCCGGCAGGTCCGGCCGGACGATCCGTCCCTTTGGCGGGCGGCGGTCGGCGTGTGGGGCGGTGGAGTTCGGCGTGTTGGGCGGACGGTGTGCGGCGCTGGGCCGACGGTGTGTGGCGCGGGGCGGATGGCGCGCGGGCGGTGGGCAGCGTGGGCAGCCTGTGGGGCGGATCGCGCGCGGGCGGTGGGCAGCGTGTGGGGCGGACGGCGCGCGGGCGGTGTGCGGCGTGGGCAGCGTGTGTCCGTAGGGCGCGCGGCGGTCGCCTCCCACCAGGCATCGGCTCCCGACCAGGCATAGGCTCATGCCCATGAAGACGCAGGTCAGCAGGGAACCCTTCGGCATGCTGGACGACGGAACCGGCGTCGACCGCTGGACCCTGGAGGCGGGCACCGGACCGGACGCACTACGGGTGCGGGTCCTGACGTACGGCGGCATCGTCCAGACCGTCGAGGCCCCCGACCGGGACGGCAGGTCCAGCCAGTTGGCGCTCGGCTTCCGCGACCTGGCCTCCTACGTGGCCCACGGCGGCTCCCACTTCGGCGCGCTGGTCGGCCGCTACGCCAACAGGATCGCCGGGGCCGCCTTCCCCCTCGACGGCAGGACGTACCCACTGACGGCGAACGACGGGCGCAACAGCTTGCACGGCGGGCCGCGGAACTTCTCCCGAGTGGTGTGGGACGCCCGGCAGATCGAGAACGGAGTGGAGCTCCACCGGGTCAGCCCCGACGGCGAGGAGGGCTTCCCCGGCAACCTGGACGTGCGGGTGTCCTACACCCTCTCCCCCGGCCCGCGCGGCGGCGCCCTGCACCTCTCCTACGACGCGCACACCGACGCCCCCACCGTCGTGAACCTCACCAACCACACCTATCTCCACCTGGGTGGTGACGGCAGCGGCAGCGCCACCGGGCACGAGCTGCGGCTCGCCGCGAGCCGCTACACGCCCGTCGACGACACCGGCATTCCGCTGCCCGGCGCGCCGGCCGAGGTCGCCGGCACCCGCTTCGACTTCCGGACCGCCCGCGCGGTGGGCGGCCCGTACGACCACAACTTCGTGCTGGACGGCGACGTGAGCACCACCCCGCGCCCGGTCGCGGAGCTGTACGACCCGGCCTCCGGCCGCGCCCTGGAGCTGGCGACGACAGAACCCGGTCTGCAGCTCTACACCGCCGACCACCTCGACGGCTCCCTGACCGGCTTCTCCGGCCTGCCCTACGGCCCGGCGGCCGGCCTCGCCCTCGAGACCCAACACTTCCCGGACTCTCCCCACCGCCCGGACTATCCCAGCACCGTCCTGCGCCCCGGTGAGGTCTACCACTCGGAGACCGTCTACCGCTTCTCGGTACGCCCAGGGGAGGCGGGCGCGGCGTGAGCCGGGGGCTGTTGCGTGACACCCCAGGGGGCAGCCCTTAGGGGTCCTGGGGCGTCGCAGGGGTGGATCCCCTAGGGGCTTCTCATACCGTGCGGTGATGCCAAAGGTCATACCCTGCGGTGACGATTCCCGATTCGCGATACCCGAAGATGATCAGTGTCCGGCCCACCCGGTCCGGAACCGCTTCGGTCCCCTTCCCTTCGTCTCGGGAGACGTATCACCATGGCCCGCCTCCGCGCTCCTCATCTCATCCTGTCCTGTGCGGCATTGACCGCGCTGGCGGCCGGCTGCTCGCTCTCCGATTTCGGCCCGACCAAGGAGGCGAAGCGCACGTACACCGTGGACGGAAAGATCACCGCTCTCTCGGCGACGACCCATGGCGGGGACATCGAGGTGGTCCCGGTCGCGGCCGGCGGCTCGGTGAAGGTCACGGAGAAGTACCGCTACAACGACCACAAGCCGACCCCGGCACACAGCGTCAAAAACGGCCGGCTGACCCTGAAGGCCGAGGACTGCGGCATGGGCCGCAAGTGCGAGGTGGACTTCCGGGTGCTGCTGCCGCGCGATGCCTCCGTCAGCCTGCACACCAGCGGTGGTGACGTCACCGTCCGCGGCACCTCGGGCGCCATCGACGCGGAGACCAGCGGCGGTGACGTCACCATCGCGGACTCCACGGCCCGCAGAGCCCAGGCCAGAACCAGCGGCGGAGACGTCGACCTGACGCTGACCACAATGCCCGACGACATCTCGGCCCGCACCAGCGGAGGCAACGTCACCGTCCGCCTCCCCAAGGGAAGCTACGCGGTCAAGGCCACAACCTCCGGCGGCACCAGCAAGGTCTCCGTACCGACGGACCCGCACTCCCCGCACAAGGTGACGGCCCACACGAGCGGAGGCGATGTGTCGGTGCAGAACTCTTAAGGACCGGTTGCGGTCGCGGTCTTCTCATCGCCCACTGGTCGTCGCCATCTGTCGCCTTCTGTCTTCTTCTGTCGGCACAAGGCCCGGGGGAGAGAGGCGGGGGCCCAGGCTCGGGGGCTTGAGTCAGGCGGCAGTGACCGGCTCTGGCTGGCAGGTGGCGGCGACCGGGGTTGTCAGGCGGCGATGACCGGCCCTGGCTGTCAGGCGGCGGTGACCTCCGCTGTGAGGCGGCGGTCGGTGAGGCTGTGGGCCGCCTCGACGGTGTAGACGCCCTTGATTCGGCGCCAGCCGCCTGCCTCCTCGTCCCAGATCTCGAAGGCACGGTCCGGGAGCGGGATTTCAGCCTCGGTGCTCTCGCCGGGACCAGCCTCGACGACGGCGAAGCCGACCAGCCAGCGGGCCGGTCGTTCGGGTGCCTCCCGGGTGGCGTCGACGGTCGAGGTCGGAGCAGGGCCGGTGCCGGACGTGGCGGTGTACGGGGCGGGCTCGGTGCCGTTCCGGGTGGGCGGGGTGGGTGGAGTGGCGTGGGCGGGCGCCGGCGGGGTGGGCTCAGGCCCGTTCGGCGTCGCGGGCGTGGGCGTGGGGGTGGGGGTGGGGGTGGGGGCCAGGTAGATCTGGATGACTTCGCGGCCGGGGCGGGGGCCTGTGTTGCGGAGGCGTACGCGTACCGAGTCGGGGGTGGTGTCCAGGGACTCGTACTCCCAGTCGGTATAGCCGAGGCCGTGGCCGAAGGGGTAGGCGGGGGTGGGGAGGGACTCGGACCGTTGCCAGGCGCGATAGCCGATGAACAGGCCTTCGGAGTAGGTGAGTTGCCCGTTGGTGGGGGTGACCGTGGTGACCGGCGCATCGTCGAGGCGGGCCGGCCAGGTGGTGGGGAGCCGGCCGCCGGGCTCATGGGTCCCGAGCAGGACGTCGGCGAGTGCGGCGCCTGCCTCTTGTCCCGGGAACCAGCTCAGTAGGACGGCGGCTACCTGCTCGCGCCAGGGAAGTTCCACCGGGGAGCCGGAGTTGACCACGACAACGGTGCGCGGGTTGACCGCGGCGACGCGGGTGACCAGCTCGTCCTGGCGGCCGGGAAGCCGGAGATCGCGACGGTCGAAGCCCTCCGACTCGACCTCTTCGGTCGTCGCGACGACCACGACCGCGACATCGGCGGCGGCCGCGACGCGGACCGCTTCCTCGATCTCGGCGTCCGCGTCGAGTTGGGGCGCGCTGTGGCCGAGGGTGAAGTTCAGCGCGTCCAGCCCCTCGCCCAGCCCGAGGCTGCGCGGTACGAACCGCAGGGTGACGTCGACCCGCTCCCCCGCTGCCAGTTCCGCCGTCACCTGCTGCTCGGCGGGTTTCATGAACGCCTCGAAGGGGTCGCTGCCCTCGGGTGCGACGGTGTCGTCGAAGAGGACCGTGCCGCCCACGGTCAGCCGGAGGGCGCCGGTGCCCGCGACGGCGAAGGTGTGGGTGCCGCCGAGGTGCGGGGTGTAGCTGCCGGTCAGTTCGACGGCGCTGAGGTTGTGCCGGGTGACGCCGTCCGGGAAGCGGCCCATCACCTGCACCTTCCCGTCGAACTGCGGAGTTTCGGCCAGGAGGTTGCCGTTCGCGTCGAGGTAGCGGGCGTGCAGGGTGAACCCGGCACGGGCGTGCGGGATCCGGGTGCGGGGGTCGGCGCCGACGGCGAAGGTGACCTCGACGTCGTCGGGCAGGGCCGCGCGTAGGCCGTCCAGCGGGGCGATGATCCGGTCGGGGAAGACGGTCGCGGATCCGCCGCCGAGGACGCGGGCGTCGCGCGCGGTGGCTCCGATCACGGCGAGGGAGCGGATCGCCGTTGCGTCGAGGGGCAGTACCCGGTGGGCGGCGCCCACTGGTCGGGCGGTCACCGCCTCACCGCCCATCACTGCCTCACCGACCATCACTACCTCACCGATCACCGCTTCGTGGGCTGCCGGTTCGTGGCCTTTCGATTCGTGGGCTGCCGGTTCGTGGCCTTCCGATGCGTTGGCTGGCGTTTCATGGCCGTCCGATGCGTGGGCTGCCGGATCATGGCCTTCCGCTTCGTGGGCTGGCGTCTCATGGCCGTCCGATACGTGGGGTCCCGGTTTCTCGGCTACCGACGCATGGGGCGCCGAAGGCTGGGTTGCCGACGCATGGGCCGGCGAAGCCTGGTTTGCCGACACATGGGTTGCCGACGCCTGGGTTGCTGGTTTGTCCGCTACCGGCGCGTCGGCCAGCGGTTCACCGCCGACCGGCTCGTTGCGGAGGAGGACGAAGGCGCGTCGGGCGATTTCGCGGGCCATCGCGGGGCCGTCGACGTACGGGGGAACGTCGGCCGGGGCGACGGCGGCTGGTACGCCCGCGAGGCATCCCGTACGAGCGGCGAGCAGGAGTACGCGGCGGACCGCGTCGTCCACCTCGTTTTCGGCCACCTCGCCGGCTCGGACAGCTTCGGCCAGCGGTGCGCCGTAGACGGTGTGCGGGCCGGGCATCGCCACGTCCAGGCCACCGCGCAGCGCCCGAACGGTGTCACGGGCGGCTGTCCAGTCGGACACGTTGCAGCCGTCGAAGCCCCATTCGCCGCGCAGGACGTCCTGGACGAGGTAGCGGTGTTCGGTCATCGTCGAGCCGTTGACCTGGTTGTACGCGGTCATGATGCCCCAGGGGCGGGCGTGGGTGACGATGTGCTCGAACGGCGCGAGGTACAGCTCGCGGAGCGGGCGGGGAGCGATGCGGTTGTCGACGGTGAGCCGGTCGGTCTCGGCGTCGTTGCCGACGAAGTGCTTCACCGTGGTGGCGACGCCGCCTTCCTGCACCCCCCGTACGTATCCGGCACCGATCGCGCCGGTGAGAAGCGGGTCTTCCGAGTAGCACTCGAAGTGGCGGCCGCCCAATGGGGATCGGTGCAGATTGACGGTCGGCGCCAGGAGGACGTCTACGCCCTTGCGACGCGCCTCCTGGGCGAGCAGGTGCCCGGCGCGGCGGGCAAGTTCGGGGTCCCAGGTGGCGGCCAGGGCGGTGGGACTGGGCAGGGCGACCGAGGGGTCTTCGGCGCTCCAGTGCTGGCCGCGGACGCCGATGGGACCGTCCGACATCACCAGCGACCGCAGGCCGATCTCGGGGACGGCCGGCAGGGTCCACATGTCCTGACCGGACAGCAGCCGGACCTTGGTGTCGAGGTCGAGCGCGGTGAGCGCCCGCTCGACGGCCGCGGCGTGTTCGCCTGCGAGTGCATCCTCGTGTTGGTCGGGGTGCATCTCGCCGTATGACTTCGCATGTTCGGCGGGGTGCATCTCGCCGTATGCCTTCGTGTCGTCGCAGGCGTGCATCCCGCCGGATGCCTCCGTGAGGGCGTCGGCGTGCATCTCGGGGTGTGCGTCCGCACGAGTGGAGGCTTGGGCGGGGGCGGTGTCGCGGGACGGGCGGTCTGACTGGGCGTCGGTCATACAGCTCTCCGGTCTCGCTGTTGGCTGGTCCTGTTGGGCCTGTGGGGGGCTGGCGGGGGCCGTTGTACCTGTTGGGCCTTCTGGGGCCTGCGGGGCTGTTGGGGCTTGCGGGGCTATTGGACTGTTGAGCTGTGGGACCTGTCGGATCTATGGGACCTACTGACCCCGGACTTCATGTGACTCCTGGCCGGATTCTGATCGCCCAACCTTCCGAACGGTAGGCATTGTGACCTGTCCGTTACCTTGCCCGTACGAGTTCTCCACCCCGGGGTTACGCTCGGCCGGTGACAGCACGAGATCGGGGCGCCTCCCGCGACGGTCGGACGGGACCACGGCGGGGCGGCGGCGGACGGGAGGCCCAGCGCGCGGAGCGGCGCGAGGCCATCCTGGAGGCCGCCGTGGAACTCATCGCCGAGCGGGGCTACCGCCGCACCTCGCTGGCCGCCGTTGCCGAGCGTGCCGGGCTGACCCAGCAGGGGCTTTTGCACCACTTCCCCACCAAGGAGCTACTGCTGGTGGGTGTATTGGAGGCGCGCGACCGTTGGGATCTGGCCTCGTCCGCCGCCGCGTCCGGCACCTGGCGCACCGACACGCTCGCCCAGCTCGTCGACTACAACGCCACCCGCCCCGGCATCGTCCAGACCTACACCGTCCTGTCCGCCGACAGCGTCACCGAGGACCACCCGGCCCGCGCCTTCTTCGAGTCCCGCTTCCGGACCGTACGCGCGGCGATGGCGGCGGCGCTGCGGGCCGAGTTCGGGGACCGGCTGCCCGGCGGCCTGACGCCGGAGCGCGCGGCTCCGCTGCTGGTCGCGGTGATGGACGGGCTCCAACTCCAGTGGCTGCTGGACCCGGAGAACGTCGATATGCCCGCGGCGTTCCGGGACTTTGTGGCGTTGCTCCGGGGCGGGGAGGGCGAGGGGACCAGCGATGGGACAGGCGACAGCGCGAGCGTCGGCACGGGCGACGGGACGAGCGCCAGCACGGGCGATGGGACAGGCGACAGCCCGAGCGACAGCCCGGGTAACGGCACGAGCGCCAGCACGGGCGACAGCACGAGAAACGAGGCGGGCAACGGAGAAGGCACCCGCCGGAGGACGTGACGGGTGGGACGGGCCGCGCCGGGCCATGCACCCGCCCTCTACCGTCGCACCCCGCGCCCCCGCTTTACTCGCCCCATGAGATCGCTCTTCAACCCCTCACGCATGGCGTGCGCCGGGCGCTCAACTGCTCGGCTGGGCACTCTCGGTGTCGCGCTGTTGGCCGCCGTTCCGCTGTCCCTTCCCACCCCATCGGCCGCAGCGACCCCGGCAACCCCGTCAACCACAACGACCGCCACCACTGCCACTGCCACCTCCGCCTCCATAACTTCCCTAACATCCATATCCCCCGCAGCCCCCATGTCTTCCGCGAGACCCACAACCGCCGCCGGTACGGCTACGACGACGGACCTCACCGTGGAGGAGGGCCGACTGACGGAGGCCGCCCCTCAGGAGATCCTGCGGCGCAGTGGGTTTGCCGTATGGCCGCGGGAGTTCGCGCGCGGGCTGGCGCGGTTGAGTACGTATCCGCAGGCCAGGCGGTATGTGGAGGCGGAGGGGCGGGCGTTGTGGCGGCGTGCCGTGGACCGGACGCAGGGGCGCGGGGCCGCGGGGGGTGATCTCAGTCGGGACGACGACCGCCCGCTGTATTGGGCGCGGTTGGGGATGTCGAAGGAGCTGCGGCAGTGGCGGCCGGGCTTTGACCTGTCGGCCGCCCAACGGGAGGCGCTGTTCGGTTCGTTGGAGCGCGGTTCGCGGGGCCAGGACTCGATCGAGCTGCCTGCGGGCAAGCGCCTGCTGCGGATCGTGGTGACCGGATTCGACCCGTTCCAGCTGGATGCCGATCCACGGCGGAGCAATCCGTCGGGAGCGGCCGCGCTCGCGCTGGACGGGACGACGATACGGACCGCGTCGGGTGAGCCGGCGCGGATCGAGGCCGCGGTCTTCCCCGTACGGTGGGCCGATTTCGCGCAGGGGACGGTGGAACACACGCTGGCACCGTATTTCCGGCGCGGGTCGCGACAGGTGGACCTGTTCACGACGATCAGCCAGGGGCGGCCGGGACGGTTCGACGTGGAGCGGACCAACGGGGCCTGGCGGGGCGGCTATCCGGACAATGTGCGGGCGTCGCGTACCGAGACCGTGCCGATTCCGCCCGGCGTACCGACCGTTACGCCGCAGCCGCAGTGGACGACCACAAGCCTGCCGTACGCGCGGATCGTGGCGGCCGGTACCGGGCCGTACCCGGTGGTCGATCACACCGCCGTGACGGAGATCCCGGCGGGCGGCACGGCGCCGGTCGAGCGGCCGGACGGGCCGACTCCGGGGTCGACCGCCCGGGCCGGGGGCGGCGGGGACTACCTGTCCAATGAGATCGCTTATCGGGCGACGCTGCTGCGGGATGCGGTCGGGCGCCCGACGCTGCCGGGCGGGCATCTGCACACCCCTGTCCTGGAGTTCGGGCCCGACAACACGGATCCGGCGAACGGGCAGGTCACCGATCCGGTCCTGGTGCAGAACCGGGTGGCAATCACTCAGCAGGTGCGGGAGATCGTGACGGTGGCTGCCGAATCGGCGGCCGACTCGGCTGCCGACTCGGCGGGCGGTGCTGAGGCCGGCACCTCGTAGCAAAAGGACTCGTAGCGAGAGGACTGGTAGCGAGAGGACTCGTAGCAAAAGGACTCGTAGCGAAACGAGGGGGCGAGCGGGTGCGGACAGCCGGCGCGATCGGGCCTGTGCAGAGTTATCCACAGGCCCGCACGCGTCGGGGCCGCGGCGGGCATCATGGGGGAATGATCACCGCAGCCGCACAGTTCGCCCCCGTGCCAGGGGATATCGAGGCCAACGCCGCACGGATGGCCACGCTCATCGGCGAGGCCGCCAGCCATGGCGCCGGCCTGGTGGTCTTTTCCGAACTTGCCCTGACCCACTACGACTTGCGGCTCATAGCGGCTGATCCGGACCGGCTGACGGTCGCTCCCGACGATGCCCGGCTGACGCCGGTCCGGGACGCCTGCCGGGCGAGCGGGGTGGCGGCGGTGGTGAACGCTGCGGGCCGGGCCGTGGAGCCCGGTGGCCGGCCGACGATCTCCTCGTTCGTCTACGGACCGGACGGCGCCCTGCTGACCCGCTACGACAAGATCCACGTGTCCGATGACGAGAGCAAGGTCTTCGCGCCGGGCAGCACTGAGGGGCGCTTCTTCCTCGGCGGGATCCGGTTCGGGCTGGCGACGTGCTTCGACAACAGCTTCCCCGAGGTGCCGGCGCGGGCCGCGGCGGACGGCTGCCGGGTGTATCTCTCCAGCGCCTTCCACGATTCGGCGGAGCGTGTGGGGCGGTATGGCGAGATGGCGCGTGAGCACGGGCTCCTCGTCGTGCTCGCCAACGGGATGGAGGTCGGCAGTCCCGGGCCGGCGTGCGGACTGAGCGGAGTCTGGCTGCCATCGGGTGAGCGGGTGGCGGTGGCCGCCGAGTGGACCGCGCCGGTGCCGGGCGACGGTGCGGAGCTGGTGGTGAGCGACGTCCGTGACCGGATCACGCTGATGTCGGACCCGGCGGTGGCGGCGATACCGGTCGAGGAGTGCGGTGAGCCGCTGGTGGATGTGCGGTCCGCGGCGCCCGGCCTGCTGGTGGCCGCGGACCGCCACGACGAGCCGGGCGCGTTCGCGCATCTGCGGGAGGGGGTGCTGCGGCGGCTGCTGGAAGCGCAGCGGGCGCTGCCGGACGGGCTGCGGCTGCAGTTCGTCGAGGGGTACCGCCCACCGGGCCTCCAGCGACGCTATTTCGAGGAGTACGCGGACGAACTGCGCGCCGCGCACCCGGACTGGGACGGGGCACGGGTCCATGAGGCCGCCAGCCGGTATGTGTCCCCGCCGGAGATAGCGCCGCACAGCGCGGGCGGTGCGGTGGACCTCACGCTCGTCACCGCCGACGGCGAAGAGGTCGATATGGGGACGCCGATCAACGCCTCCCCCGAGGAGAGCGACGGCGCCTGCTACACGGGCGCGCCGGGCCTCTCCCCCGCGGCGCGCGAGCACCGCCGCATAGTGAGCGCCGCGCTCACCGGCGCCGGGTTGGTCAACTATCCGACCGAGTGGTGGCACTGGTCCTACGGCGACCGCTATTGGGCACTGGCGACGGGCGCGGACCATGCGCTGTACGGACCGAAGGAGCTGAGGGAGGAAGGGGCGAACGGGGTGGTGTCAAAGGGGTGATGTCAAAGGATCGGTAGCAAAGGAGAGGAGCAAAGGAGAGGTAGCGACGGGCAGGCAATAAGGGACGGGTAAGGAGGGAGGGGTAGCAAGGAGAGGTAGAGGTAGCGGAGGGCAGGCGTCAGTCGGTCGCCCGGGCATGCCGTGCCGGGAGGGGGCCGGGGCATCCCCGGCAAGGCCGGGGACGGTGGCCGCAGGCCGACAAGCCGGGGGGCGTGACCCCAGGCCGGCGCGGCCGGGGACGGTGGCCGCACACGGACAAGGCCGGCACCGTGGCCTCCGGCCGGCAAGACCGGAGGCGGTGCCTTCAGGCTTCACGCTGGCAAGGCCCGGGGACGTGGCTGCACGCCGGCGCGCGCCTTAGTTGCCGTCACTCGCGTCCTGGGCGGTTTCCGGGACCATGGCTTCCAGTTCGGCGCGGGTCGGGTAGGACGGCTGGGCGCCCGGCTTGGTGACTGCTGCGGCTCCGACCCGTACGGCGAAGCGGGCGGCCTCGGGGAGGGTGTCGCCGCGGGCCAGGCGGGTGGCCAGGGCACCGGTGAAGGCGTCGCCGGCGCCGGTGGTGTCCACGGCCTTGACGCGTACGCCGGGCACCTCGGTGGCTCCGGAGGCGTCCAGGACCAGCGCGCCGTCGCCGCCGAGGGTGACGACGACGGAGCGGGCACCCTGGTCGCGCAGTGCCCCAGCCCACTCGGCGGGGGTGCCGTCGGCGCGGCCGGAAAGCTGGCGGGCCTCGTGCTCGTTGACCACCAACGGGTCGGCCACCGCGAGGAGTTCGGGGGCCAGGGCCGCCTCCGGTGCCGGGGAGGGATTGAGGACGACGCGGGTTCCGGCCTGTTCGGCGGTGGCCGCGGCGGCCCGTACGGACTCCATGGGGATCTCCAGCTGGAGGGAGACCACCGCGGAGGCAGCGATGGTGTGCTTCGCCGCGGCCACGTCCTGCGGGGTGAGGGCGGCGTTGGCGCCCGGGGAGACGACGATGCTGTTGTCGCCGTCCGGATCGACGATGATCATCGCGGTGCCGGTGCGGGCCGTCTCGTCCACGATGACCGGCGTGACGTCGGTGCCCGCCTCGCGCTGGGCGTGCAGCAGCAGTTCACCGTAGGCGTCGCCGCCGACCCGGGCCAGCAGCGCGGTGCGCCCGCCGATCCGGGCCGCGGCGGCCGCCTGGTTGGCGCCCTTGCCACCGGCCGATTCGACCAGGTCCGTGCCGAGCACGGTCTCCCCCGCGCCGGGTCGCCGCTCGACCCGTACCGTCAGATCCGCGTTGGCCGAGCCGACCACCAGGACGTCATACATGCGCCGTTCTCCCGTTTCCGAGCGTCGCCCGGTGCTGCCGATGGCTGTCCATGCGCCGCTCTCCTTCTGATCTCGTGTGTGTGGTGCGTTGAGCTGTGGTGCGTTGAGCTGTGTGCGTTGGTTGTGTGGTGCGTTGGTCGTGTTGTTGGAGTCGAGGTGTTGTGCCTGGGCGTTGCAGTCAGGGTGTTGCAGTCGACGTTGTTGCTGTCGAGGTTGTTGCTGACACGCGTGGGGTTGGGGCGTGGGGCTGTGGCATGTGGGTGGGGCGTGTCGTTTCCCGTGTGTTGCTGTCCCCTGGCTGTTGTCGCTGTCGTGTGTGGTGTGGCTGTAGTGCCTGTCGCGTGTGGTGTTGCTGTAGTGCCTGTCGTTGCCGTCTGGCGTGTTGAGTGGGCCGGCGCCTGTGTTGGGTCTGTGTCGGGGCTGTGGGTGGGGTGGCCTCATCCGCCGTCGGGCTCATCCGCCGTCGAACGTGGCCGCGTTCTTGCGGGTCACGAGTACCACCGGGACCTTGACCGACTGCGGCAGCTTCTCACCGTGGGCGGCCTTCAGGGCCCAGTCCACGGCCTGTTTGCCGAGGAGTTCCGGCTGCTGGGCGATGGTGGCGGTCAGGGTGCCGTTGCGTACGGCCGTGATGCCATCGGGTGTGCCGTCGAACGCCACCACCTTGACGTCCTTGCCCGACCGGCCGCCCAGCGCCTTGGCGGCGCCGAGCGCCATCTCGTCGTTGGCGGCGAAGACCCCGGCGAGGTCGCGGTGGGCCTGGAGCATGTTGGTCATCACGTCCATGCCCTTGGTGCGGTCGAAGTCGGCAGGCTGGCGGGCGACGACCTGGATGCCGGGGTACTTCCTCAGGCCCTCCTCGAAGCCCCGGCCGCGTTCGCGGGCGGCGGAGGTGCCGGGCTGTCCTTCGAGGAAGGCCACCTTGCCCTTGCCGCCGAGCGATTCGGCCAGCGTCTTCGCGGCGAGCCGGCCGCCGGCGACGTTGTCGGAGGCGATGGTCGAGCCGACCGCGCCGCCGTTGACGCCGCGGTCGAGGGAGATGACCGGCACCTTCGCGCGGTTGGCGACGCCGACGGCCGGGACGGCGGCGTCCGAGTCGACCGGATTGATGATGGCGGCCTTGACGTTCTGGCTGGTGAACGTCTCCATCTGGTTGATCTGCTGGGTGGGGTCGTTCTGGGCATCGGTGATGTTGATGTGCAGCCCGCGGGCGTCGGCCTCGGCCTGTGCGCCCTTCTTGATGCCGACGAAGAACGGGTTGTTCATCGTGGACAGCGCGAGGCCCAGGTCGGTGTTGCCGCCGCGGTCGCAGCCGGTGAGCGCGAGGGCGACCGTGAGGGTCGCGGCCACCGCCATCGCCATCGCGCGCATTCTCCCGCTACGGGCACGCCCATGAGTGCCCCTACGAGCATCCTCATGAGCACTCCTCCGGGCGTCCCGCCGGACCTCCCCGCGTGCATCCCTCCGGGCGTCCCGCCGGACCTCCCCGCGGGGGTCCCCGCCACTACCCTTTCGGGCATTCCCACGGGCGTCCCCACGGGCGTCCCTCCGGGCATCCCCACGTGCATCCCGAGGGACATCCCCGCGAGCATCCCCATGAGCACTGCTCTGGGCATCCCCGCGGGCACCCTTTCCGGCTGCCTGCGCCCACGTCCGCGCCCACGTCCACGCCCATGCCCCCGCCCCCGCCCCCGCCCTCATCGGGTGCTCCGGCGGCGCAGCGTGTCCAGGAGCACCGCGAGGGCGATGACCAGGCCGGTGGCCACCTGCTGCCAGAAGGCCGAAACGCTCAGCAGGTTGAGGCCGTTGCGCAGTACGGCCAGGATCAGGGCGCCGATGAGGGTGCCGGATGCCTTGCCGGAGCCGCCGGAGAGGCTGGCCCCGCCGATCACCACGGCCGCGATCGCGTCCAGTTCGTAGCCGGTGGCCGCCTGGGGCTGGGCGGAGGTGAGGCGGGCCGCGAGCACGATGCCGGCGACCGCCGCGAACAGCCCGGACAGCGCGTAGATCACGAGCTTGCGGCGCTTGACGTGGATGCCGGAGAGGCGGGCCGCCTCCTCGTTGCCGCCGATCGCGAACATCGCGCGGCCGGCGTACGTACGGGCCAGGATCAGTGCGGCGACCAACCCCATGCCGATCATGACGAGCACCGGTATCGGCAGCCAGCCGCCGAGGGTGTCACCGAGCCTGCTGACCGAGGCAGGGAAGGGGATCGGCGAGCCGCCGGAGATGACCAGGGCCAGACCGCGGCCCACGGACAGCATCGCCAACGTCGCGATGAAGGCGGGCAGTTTGCCGTAGGCGACCAGTGCGCCGGAGAGCAATCCGGATCCCGCGCCGACCGCGAGGCCGAGCAGTACGGCGATCCAGACGGGCAGGCCCTGGCCGGTGGCGGCCCAGGCGACGACGGTGGCGGCGAGCGCGGCGACCGATCCGACGGACAGGTCGATGCCGGCCGAGACGATCACGAACGTGACGCCGAAGGCGAGGATCGCGGTGACCGATGCCTGGACTCCGACGTTGAGGAGGTTCTGGCCGTTGAGGAAGTCCTTGGAGAGCGCGGCCATCACCACGACCAGGGCGGCCAGGCCACCGAGCGGGCCGTTTTTGAGGACCGCCCGGGAGAACCACTCCGCGGGCCGGCGGCCGCCCGGGCCCCGGTCCGGTGCCTGTCCCGCCGCCTCGGCGGCGACTCCTGTCTTCAGCTCAGCGGACATCAGCTCAGCGGACATCGGAGCCCTCCATCGCGCTCTTGTCGGGGTGGTTGCGGTGGCCGGTATCGGGGGACCTGCGTCGGTCGGTGCCGGGGGTCGTGCGGTGGTCGGTGTCATGGGCACCGTGGCGGTCGGTGCCGGGGGCCGTGCGGTGGTCGGTGCCGTCGGCCGTGTCGGGATCGGTGTCGTGGGCTGTGCCGGGATCGGTGTCGGGGGCACTGCCGCGGTCCGTATCGGAGGTCGTACCGCGTTCGGCGTCGTGAGCCGTGCGGTGGTCGGTGTCGTCGGCCGTCTCGGGGTCGGTGCCGGATGTCGTACCGCGGCCGGTGCCGGGGGCCATACCGCTGCTGGTGCCGGGGGCGGTACCGCGGCCGGTGCCGTTGGCCGTAGCGCGGTCCGTCTCGTGGGCCTTGACTCGGCCGGGGTCGTGGGCCCTCCCGCCGTCCGTGCCGTGGGCACTGCCGTGGTCCGTCTCGTGGGTCGTTTGGAGGGCCAGCTCCATCACGGCGTCCTGGGTGGCTTCTTCGGCGGTGAGTTCACCGGCCAGCCGGCCCTGGGACATCACCAGCACCCGGTCGCTCATGCCGAGCACCTCCGGCAGGTCGCTGGAGATCATCAGGACCGCCCGGCCGGACGCGGTCAGTTCGTTGATGAGCCGGTAGATCTCGACCTTGGCGCCGACGTCGATACCCCGCGTGGGCTCGTCGAGGATCAGCAGCCGGGTGTCCGCGAGCAGCCATTTGCCGATGACGATCTTCTGCTGGTTGCCGCCGGAGAGCGTCCGGGCGGGCTGCGCCAGGCCGCTCATCCGGACCTTCAACTGCTCGGCCACGGTGGCCGCTCGGCGTCGCTGGGCGCCGCGGTCCACCAGCCCGCCGCGGGTGTCGCGGGTGAGCCGGGCCAGGGTGAGGTTGTCCTGGAGGGACGCGTCCAGGACCAGGCCCTGGCCCTTGCGGTCCTCCGGTACGAGGCCGAGCCCGGCGCGCATCGCGGCACGCACGTCGCCGCGGGCCAGCCGCTCGCCGTCGATCTCGACCGTGCCGGCGTCGTACGGGTCCACCCCGAAGACGGCCCGGGCCACCTCGGTGCGGCCCGCGCCGACCAGCCCGGCCAGGCCCACGACCTCACCGGCCCGCACCTCGAAGTCGACGTCCTGGAACACCGGTCCGGTGCCACGGCCGTGGCGGGTCAGACCGCGGACCCGCAGCAGCGGCGGGCCGGGCCGGTCGGGGCGCTGCCGCGGGTACTGCTCGGCGATGTCCCGGCCCACCATGAGGCGGATCAGCTCGTCCTCGCCGGTCGAGGCCGGCACCTGGGCGACCGAGCGGCCGTCGCGCAGCACGGTGACGCGGTCGCCGAGCGCGCCGATCTCCTCCAGGTGGTGGGTGATGAAGAGGATCCCGACGCCGGCGTCGCGCAGTTCACGGACGATCCCGAAGAGGGTCTCGACCTCTTCGGAGGTGAGCACCGCGGTCGGCTCGTCCATGATCAGCACCTGGGCGTCGAGGCTGAGCGCCTTGGCGATCTCGACCATCTGGAGGCGGGCGATGCCGAGTTCGGCGACCGGGGTGTCCGGGGAGACGTCCAGGCGTACGCGCCGCAGCAGTTCGGCGGCGCGGGCCCGCATCGCCTTCTTGTCGATGAGGCCGAGGCGGGTGCGCGGCTGGCGGCCGAGGAAGAGGTTCTCGGCGACGGTCAGGCCGGGGACGAGGGTGAACTCCTGGTGGATGGTGGCGATGCCGAGCCGCTCGGCGTCCTGGGCCGAGCGGATGTGCACCTCACGCAGACCGCCGCCGGGCGGGGCGTCGGGCCTGGTGGTGGGGCGGGTGGTGGGCCTGGTGGTGGCGCGGGTGGTGGGCTTGGTGGTGGGCTTGGTGGTGGCCTTGGTGCGCGGCCTGGTGCCGGGCCTGGTGGGCCTGGTGCCGGGCTTGGTGGGCCCGGTGGTGGGGCCGGCGTCGGGCCCTTCCGGCCCGGGGGCGGCGAGGATGCGGCCCTGGTCGGGGCGGTGGGCGCCGGAGAGCATCTTGATGAGCGTGCTCTTGCCCGCGCCGTTCTCACCGAGGAGTACGTGCACCTCGCCGCCGCGCAGGCTCAGGTCCACGCCGTCCAGCGCGCGCACCCCCGGGAAGGACTTGGTCACCCCCTCCACGCGCAACAGTTCGCGGCCGCCCGGCACGTCGGCCGGAACGCCGCCCGGCAGGCCGGCTGCCACATTGCCCGGCACATCGGCCGGAACGCCACCCGACGGGCCGGCTGCCACACTGCCCGGCACGTCCGCCGGTACGCCCCCCGGAACGTCGGCTGGTATGTCGCCCGGTGCGCCGTCTTGCACATCGGCCGGTAGACCGTTCGACACACCATCCGGTATGCCGTCCGGAACGTCGGCCGGTATGCCGTCCGGAACGTCGTCGTTGACGCCGGTCATGCGCTGCCCCTCTCGTCCTTGTGCGACTGCTCGTTGCCGGTTGCTCGTTGCCGGTTGCTGACTGCTGGCGCTGGCTTCTCACTGGCCTGGCTGCCGCTGGCTCGACGGCTGTGGTGCTGCCCGCCGATCTGGCTGGTGGTGTGGCTGCTCGGGTGGTTCCTCGGGTGCTCCTCGGAGACGAAGTACCGGGGGGACGGTCGGAGGTGGTCGGTGGCGGGGTGCCTGGGACCGGAGTCGGTCGAGGCGAGGCGCCGGGGGGCGGAGACGGTCGGGACGGGTGCCGGGGGTCGGAACGGTCGGGCGGGTGCCGGAGATCGGAGATCGGAGACGGTCGGAACGGTCGGGGCGGAGTGCCGGAGATCGGAGATGGTCGGACGGGCGGGGGGCGCGGCTCGGAACGGTCGGGGCGGGGTGCCGGAGATCGGAGACGGTCGGACGGGCGGAGCGCCCGGGGTCGGAACGGTCGGGGCGAGGCGCCGGAGATCGGAGACGGTCGGACGGGCGAGGCGCCGGGGTCGGAACGGTCGGGGCGAGGCGCCGGAGATCGGAGACGGTCGGACGGGCGGAGCGCCCGGGGTCGGGGCGGGGTGCTGGAGGTGGGAGACGGTCGGGTGGGCGGGATGCCGCGGGGTCGGAGGCGTACGTGCCGCCCATGGGTCAGGCGCCCGTGGGGTCAGCCGCCCCTGGGTCAGCCGCCCGTTGGTTCGCCGCAGGAGCGGCGGGGCACGAGGCGGGCCGGGAGCAGTACCGATTCGGCGGGCCGGCCCTCGATCCGGGCCAGCAGGGTGCGGACGGCGGCCCGGCCCAGTTCGCGGGTGGGCTGGGCGATGGCGGTCAGCGGTGGATCGGTGTGGGCGAACCAGGGCACGTCGTCGTAGACCACCAGCGCCATGTCGTCGGGGACCCGCAGTCCGCGGGCGCGGAGTTCGTCCAGCGCGCCGAGCGCCATCAGGTTGTCGGTGGCCAGGACCGCGTCCGGTGACTCGGGGAGGTCGAGGAAGCCGCGCATCATCCGGCGGCCGCCGGTGGGCTGGAGGTCGGGGGTGGCGCCGACCCGTTCGTCGGGCAGCGGGATGCCGTGGTCGGCCAGCGCCGTACGGAAGAGGGCGAGGCGCTCGTCGCCGGTGGGGGTGCCGGCCGGGGCGACGATGATCGCGGGGCGGCGGCGGCCGAGCGCGGCGAGGTGGCCGGCGAGTTCGGTGAGCGCGGCGCGGCCGTCGGCGCGTACGCAGGGGGCGTCGATGCCGGGGACGCTGCGGTCCAGCAGGACCAGCGGGGTGCCGGAGGCGACGACCTCGCTGAGCATCGCCGAACCGGTACCGGCCGAGCTGACCAGCAGCCCGTCGATCCGGCGGTCGAGCAGGGTGCGGATGTAGTCGTCCTGCTGCTCGGGGCGTTCACCGGCATTGCCGATGACCAGGCTGTAGCCGAGGCTGCGGGCCGCGTCCTCGACGGCGTCGGCCAGCTCGGTGAAGAACGGGTTGGTCAGATCGCTGATGATCAGGCCGAGCGCGCCGGTCCGGGCGGTGCGCAGGGCGCGGGCGACGTTGTTGGGGCGGTAGCCCAGTTCGCGTACGGCGGCGAGCACCCGGTCGCGGGTCTCGGCGACCGGGCTGTGCCCGTTGAGGACCCGGGAGACCGTGGCCACGGAGACCCCTGCCCGCTCTGCCACGTCCTTGATGTTCGCCATGGCGCCGTTGCCGTTCCGCTCGTGGGTGTAATCGCTCGCGATCGCTTGTGATCGCTTGCGTGTGTAATCGTTTTCACGGGATGTCGTGAGGGCTACGAAATCGATTACATGGCGGGTGCGTCAAGGTGCGGTGTGCGTGACCTACGTCACACGGGGGCCTGTGGCGCGGGGGCTGTAGCGCGGGGGGCTACGAGGTCGTACGAGGGCTTCGAGAAGCGGTGACGTGAGAGAACTCCGGCTCCGGAGAACGCCGGCTCCGGAGAACTCCGGCTCCGCATGCGACAGGGGCCGCACCCCGGGTCGGTCCGGGATGCGGCCCCTGGCACGTGCGCGGAACCGCCGTTACACGGGAATCGCCGTCGCGGAAGACACCTCCGCAGGAGACGCCGCCGCGGCGGTCCATCAGACGACGGTCAGGCGACGGTCAGCTTGACGTCGATGTTGCCGCGGGTGGCGTGGGAGTACGGGCACACCTGGTGCGCCTTCTCCACGAGGTCCTTGGCGGTGGCGGCGTCGACCGTGGGGATGGCGGCGACGATCTCGACCGTGAGGCCGAAGGCGCCGTCCGGGGTCTTGCCGATGCCGACCTTGGCGGTCACCCGGGAGCCGGAGACATCGGCGTTCTCCCGGCGGGCGACGACGCTGAGCGCGCCCTGGAAGCAGGCGCTGTAACCGGCCGCGAACAGCTGCTCCGGGTTGGTGCCGGCGCCGCTGCCGCCCTGCTCCTTGGGCGGGTTGACGACCACGTCGAGCTTGCCGTCGTCGCTGGCGACGCGGCCGTCACGGCCGTTCTCAGCGGTGGCGACGGCGGTGTAGACGACGTCGACGGTAGGGATGGACATAGGAAATCCTCCTGTGGTTCGCCGCGACTCGCGCCCACGGATCGCGACGGCTTGCCGCCGAGCCTAACGGGCCCGCGCAAGGGCACGGCGAGGAGGGCTCGCCGCCCGGCGGCCGCCGCCGGTGATCGCTCAGGCCTCCGTCAGGCTCACGATCATCTTGCCGGTGTTCTCACCGCGGAGCAGGCCCAGGAAGGCGTCCGCGCCGCGCTCGATGCCGGCGACCTTGGTCTCGCTGTACTTCAGCTCGCCGGAGCGGATCCAGGCGGAGACCTCCTCGACGAACTGCGGCTGCAGCGCGGAGTGGTCACTGACCAGCAGGCCCTGGAGGCGCAGCCGCTTGCCGATGACCATGGCGAGGTTGCGCGGCGCGGGGCTCGGCTCGGTGGCGTTGTACATCGAGATCATGCCGCAGATGGCCACCCGGCCGTGGACGTTGAGGGCGCTGATGGCCGCTTCGAGGTGGTCGCCGCCGACGTTGTCGAAGTAGACGTCGATGCCCTCCGGCGCGGCCTCCTTCAGCTGCTGGGTGACGTTGCCGTTCTTGTAGTTGAAGGCGGCGTCGAAGCCGTACTCCTCGACCAGGAGCTTGACCTTCTCGTCGGAGCCGGCCGAGCCGATGACCCGGGAGGCGCCCTTGAGCTTGGCGATCTGGCCGACCTCGCTGCCCACCGCGCCGGCCGCGCCGGACACGAAGACGGCGTCGCCCTCCTTGAAGGACGCGACCTCCAGCAGGCCCGCGTAGGCGGTCAGGCCCGGCATGCCCAGGACGCCGAGGTAGGCGGTGAGCGGGGCCAGCGACGGGTCCACCTTGGCGGTCCGCTTGGCGTCCACGACGGCGTACTCGCGCCAGCCGAGGCCGTGCAGGACGTGGTCGCCGACGGCGAGGGAATCATCGCGGGAGGCGATGACCTCACCGACCGCGCCGCCGTCCATCGGCTCGTCGAGCTGGAAGGGCGGGACGTAGGACTTCACGTCGTTCATCCGGCCGCGCATGTACGGGTCGACGGAGAAGTGCTGGTTGCGGACGAGGACCTGGCCCTCGGCGAGCTCGGGCACCGCGGCCTCGCGCAGCGCGAAGTCCTCCGGGGTGGGCCAGCCGTGCGGGCGGGCGACGAGGTGCCATTCGCGGCTGGTCGTGGGCAGTGCGGACATGAGAGCCATCCTCCTAATGCTTCAGGTACTGAAACAACCATGGACTCGATATTTCATGATGTCAAGTAATCGGCTATCCTGGTCCGCATGACACCGCGTCCAGACTCCTTGACCGTCGAGGTCGTCGATCTCATCGGCACCGTCGTCGCCCGTTACCACGAGGAGTACGAGCACGCCGCGGCCGAGCACTCCCTCACCGGCACGCAGGCCCGGGTCCTCAGCCTGCTCGCGGTCGGCCCGCAGCCCATGCGCAAGATCGCCAACTGCCTGAAGTGCGAGCCGTCGAACGTCACCGGCATCGTGGACCGCCTGGAGTCCCGCGGTCTGGTCGAGCGCCGGCCCGACCCGGACGACCGCCGCGTCAAGCTCGCCGCCGCGACGGACGAGGGCGCGCGGACCGCCGAGGCGCTGCGGACGTCGTTGCACTTCGCCCGCGAGCCGCTCGGCAAGCTCACGATCGCCGAGCGCACGCTGCTGAAGGAGCTGCTGCAGCGGATGCTGGGCGGCGCCGCGGAGTAGACGCGGAGGAGGGGGAGGAGATACGGAACAGACCAGTAGTGGGCGAGGAGCAGGGGCGCAAGTGGCCCACGATCGCCGCGGCAAGGTGGACCGGGCGGGCGGGCCGGTGGCGGCTTAGGGTCGCGGTATGACACAGCCCAGCGCCTCCCGCCACTCCGTCGACTTCTACTTCGACCCCATCTGCCCGTTCGCCTGGATCTCCTCCCGCTGGATCCTGGAGGTCGAGCAGCACCGCGAGCTGGACCTGCGGTTCCGCGTGATGAGCCTGTCCGTGCTCAACGAGGGCCGCACGGACCTCCCCGAGAAGTACCGCGAGCTGCTGGACTCCGGGTGGGGCCCGGTGCGGGTGTGCATCGCGGCGGCCCAGGAGCACGGCGAGGGCGTGCTGCGCGACCTCTACACCGCGCTGGGCACCCGTATCCACAACAACGGCCGCGAGGACACCGCGGCCGTCATCGAGGAGGCGCTCGCCGAGGTCGGGCTGCCGGCCGGGCTGGCCCGTGCCGCCGGGAGCGACGCGTACGACGATGCGCTGCGCAAGAGCCACCACGAGGGCATGGACCCGGTCGGCGAGGACGTCGGGACGCCCACGATCCACATCGACGGGGTCGCCTTCTTCGGGCCGGTGCTGATGGCGATCCCGCGCGGCGAGGACGCGGCGCGGGTCTTCGACGGCGCCCGCCTCCTCGCCGGTTACGACAAATTCTTCGAGCTCAAGCGCACCCGCACCGGCGAGTTCGACTTCAGCTGACCGTCCCTGAGGGGACCGGGGCCGGCTCGCTTTCCGCCGGGGCTTCCGCGGGCGCCGGACGTACGCCCCGCAGCAGCGCCACGGACAGTACGGCGGCGCAGAGCATCACGCCCGCGGCGCTCAGCACGGCCGTCTGCAGGCCGTCGGTGAAGGCCGCGCGGGCCGCGGTCAGCACCGCCCGGCCGGCCTGCGCCGGGAGGTGCGCGGCCACCGCGGCGGCGCCGGCCAGCGTCTCGTGTGCGGCGTCGGCCGCGCCCTGGGGGAGGCCGGCCGGCAGGGCGTCGTCCATGTGGCCGCGGTAGACGGCGCTGCCGATGCTGCCCAGGAGCGCCATGCCCAGCGCGCCGCCCAGTTCGGTGCCGGACTCCAGCACGGCCGAGGCTGAGCCCGCGCGCTCCGGGGGCGCCGCGCCGAGGGCCAGTTCGTTGCCGAGCGACGCCACCATCACCAGGCCGGAGGCGTAGACGGACGAGGCGACCAGGACGTACCAGAGCGCCGAGCCCGGCTCCGCCCAGGAGAGCCAGACGAAGCCGCCGGCCGCGAGGACGAAGCCGAGGGCGATGACGTGCGCCCGGTCCATCCGCTGGCCGAGCGCCGTGGCCACCGCGGCCATACCGCCCACCGCGAGGGTCGGCAGCAGGTTCCACAGCGCGGCCTCCAGCGGGCTCATCCCCCGTACGGTCTGCAGGTACTGGGTGAAGAAGACCGCGCAGCCGACGATCGCGAACATCGCCAGCAGGTTCATCAGCACCGAGACGCTGAACCCGCGGTGCCGGAAGAGTTCGAGGTCGAGCATGGGGTGGCGGGCGGTGCGCTGGCGGTGGACGAAGCCCGCGGCGGCCAGCAGGCCGACGACGAGGGCGAGGACGGGCAGGACGGACACGCCGTTGCGGGCCATCTCCTTGATGCCGTAGACGATCGGCAGCATGGCGAGCAGGGAGAGCAGCGAGCCGGGCAGGTCGAAGCGGCCGGTCGTCGGGTTCTTGAACTCCGGGAGCAGCAGCGGCCCGCAGACCAGCAGCAGCACCATCGCCGGGGTGTTGATCAGGAACACCGAGCCCCACCAGAAGTGCTCCAGCAGCAGCCCGCTGAGCACCGGTCCGACCGCGATCCCGCCCATGGTCGCGGCCGACCAGATGGCGATGGCTTTGCCGCGCTGCTTGGCGTCGTGGAAGAGGTTGCGGATCAGCGCCAGGGTGGACGGCATCAGGGTCGCGCCGCCGACACCGAGCAACGCCCGGGCGGCGATGAGCATTTCGGCGCTGCGGGCGTAGGCGGCGACCCCGGAGGCGAGGGCGAAGAGCAGGGCGCCGAACAGCAGCAGCCGGCGGCGCCCGATGCGGTCGCCCAGCGCGCCCATGGTGATGAGCAGGCCGGCCAGGACGAATCCGTAGACGTCCAGAATCCACAGCTGCTGGATGCTGCTCGGTTCCAGCTGCGCGGTCAGGAACGGCACCGCGAAGTAGAGCACCGAGACGTCCATGGAGACCAGGAGGCAGGGCAGGAGGAGGACGGCGAGGGCGATCCACTCCCGGCGGCCGGCCCGCGGCTCGGGGGCGGGAGCGGGGGATGTGTACGAGGTAAACGTCATGGGTGACACGGTAAGCATGGGCGGCTTACGGTGCAAACATCAGGCACACCAAGGGAATTGGAGCTGCATCACACTAGTGCACCTGCCTAGTGCGCGCCAGGGAAGAGGTGCAGGTGACGGGCCGGTGGCGCCCCGCGCTGCTAGGGTCGGCGCCAGTGGACAGGCCCTGGTGCACTAGTACGGCACGGAGAGGGCGCTGATACGGCACCAAGCTGATACGGCACCAATACGGAGGAGGCCACCCCGTGGCGCAGCCCAGCGCACCGCCCTACCGCCGGATCGTCGCGGAGATCCGGCGCCGCATCGACACCGGCGAGCTGGCGCCGGGCGACCGGGTGCCGTCGACCCGGCGGATCACCCAGGAATGGGGGGTGGCGATGGCCACCGCCACGAAGGTGCTGACGACGCTGCGCCAGGAGGGGGTGGTACGGGCGGTGCCGGGCGTGGGGACGGTCGTGGCCGAGCCGCAGCCGCAGCCCCAGCAGCGGACGGCGCCCGGTGCGTCCCCGCGGGAGCGGCGGCCGCGGGACGCGGACGGCGGGCTGAGCCGGGAGCGGATCGTCCGGGCCGGGATCAAGGTCGCCGACACCGAGGGGCTGCGGGCGCTGTCGATGCGCCGGGTCGCCGCCGAGTTCGGGGTGTCGTCGATGGCGCTCTACCGCCATGTGGCCGGCAAGGACGAGCTGGAGCTGCTGATGGCGGACGCCGTGTTCACGGAGGTGGAAATGCCCGATCCGGCGCCGGACGGCTGGCGCGAGCGGATGGAGGCCGGGGCCCGGCTGCAGTGGGCGCTCTACCGCCGACACCCGTGGCTGGCGAAGTACCTGTCGATCAGCCGGCCGCAGCCGATGCCGCGGGCGATGGCACTGATCGAGTGGACCGTGGGACGGGTCGAGGGGATGCCCCCGGTGACGCTGCTCCACATGGCCGTGACGCTGCTGGGTTTCGTGATGTCCACCGCCGCCGGTTTCGAGGACGACCTGGAGGCCGAGCAGGAGACCGGGATGGACCAGGACCAGTGGATGGCCTCGCTGGAGCCGCAGTTCGAGGGCATTTTCCAGTCCGGTGCGTACCCCATGTACGCGGCGGTGTCCGGCTCGCCGGAGGACTCCTTCAACCACGAGACGCTGTTCGAGTTCGGTCTGGCGCGCCTCCTGGACGGCATGGCGGTACTGGTCGAGGGCAGCGGAGAGAGCGCCTGACCCGGCCGAGGACTCAGTTGAGTTCCCCACGGAGCCGTCTCGCCCGTAAGACCAGTTCCAGTTCGAAGCGGCGGTCCGGATCGTCCACCTCCGGGCCCCATAACTCCCGTATCTGGCGCAGCCGGTAGCGCACGGTCTGGGGGTGGACGCCGAGCCGGGCGGCGATCTCCGGGGCGCCGCCCCGGGTCTCCAGCCAGGCGAGCAGGGTTTCGGCGAGCCGCCGGCCGTGGGTCGGGCCGCAGCCGTCGAGGGGGGCGAGGCGGCGGCGGGTGAGGTCGTCGATCAGTTCCTCGGGCGGCAGCAGGACCAGTGCCTCGGTGTGCTCGGTGCACTGCAGCAGTTCGCCGGCCGGCAGCAGTCCGCCCTCGACCAGGTCCGCCGCGGCCCCGGCCCAGCGCAGCGATTGCGCGGCGGCCGCCAGGGGGACGACCGGGCCGAGCGCGCCCGACCAGCCGGCCGCGGCCCGGCCCAGCAGCTCGCGCCGGCCCGGGGCGTCCGGTTCCGGCACCACCATCCGCGGCCGTTCGCACTCCATGTCCAGCAGGACGTCCGGGGCGACGGCGGGGGCCACCGCCGCCCGGTCCGGGCGCAGCAGGACGGCGACCGCGACGCGTTCGGGCAGCGGCCAGCCGAGCCGGGCGGCGCGTTCGGCGAGCGCCGCCGGCACCCCGCCGGTTCCGGCCGACCCGGGTCCGGCCGTTCCGGTTCCGGTCCCGCCGCGTCGCGTACGGGTGGCCGCGAGGCCGAACAGCTGCTCCATCAGGCGGCGTTGCTGCCGCAGCCGCTCCCCGGCCTGGCGGGCGGCGGCCTCGGCGTAGCCGCGGACGGATTCGGCGACCAGCCCGTCGAGGTACTCGAAGCCGGACTCGGCGAGCTCGTACATCGCCGGGGCGGGGATGGCGACCTGCTGGCCGATCTCGGCGAGCCGCCGCCAGGCCAGCCGTACGCCCAGCCGGTAGATGGCCTGCAGCGCGTCCAGGCTGCGGCCCTGGACGCCCTCGCCGCGGCCGAACTCCTGGAAGACCCGCGGATGGACGTGCGGCCGGTCCGGTCCCGTGGTCAGGTGCGTGACGAAGTGCTCCAGCGACTGGCGGATGCCGACCAGCGCCCGCGGTTCGCCGAACTCGTCCGGGACCAACGGCAGTTGGGGATACTCGTGGCGGATCTCGCGCAGGATGTCCTGGGCCAGTGTGGGCACCTCCGCCAGCGCCAGGGTGGCGAACTGCCGTACCTGGTAGGGCGGGACGTCCCGCCAGGCCGAGCGGACGGCGGTCACCATGCCGAGGACCTCCTTCGTACGCCGCGGCCGGCCGCGTTGCGCATACCGCCGCCTACTCGCCGGCCCGGTCGAAGGTCACCAGCGGCACATTGGGCTGTTCGGGGGTGGTGTCGAGCGCCGCGACGATACCGAGCGCGGCGCCGACGGCCAGGGCGGCGGCGGTCAGCGCGGTCAGTGCGGCGGCGAGCATCCGGTGCATGGCGCGGCGAGCCCTTCGTCGGGACCGGAGACCTCACCGGTCTCCGTCGGGTCGGTACGGCACACGGCGCGGCCCCGGCGTGCGATTCGGGGTCCCGCTCGTGCCGCGTCCCACAGCGCGGCACCACTCGGTCGTGGTGACTGCCGAGTGTGGAAGGGCATTGACGGTCTGTCAAGAGTTCCCTTACGTTCCCGGCCCATGGGCGCCCGGCCCGTCCGGCACCGTTCCCCGGGACGGCCGCCCGCCCCTTCCGCACGTGCACCAGAGCGTGATCCCCCACCGCTTCCAGGAGTGCCCGTATGCCTTCGCCCACCACCGTTTCCGCCCCGCCCCCGGCCCCCGCCACCACGGACACCGGCGCCCGCACCGCCGCCCCGATGTCCCTGGCGCTGCTCGGCCTCGGCGTCTTCCTGCTCGTCCTCGCACCCCTGCTGACCTGGTACGTCACGCCACGGGCGAAGGTCACCCCGGTCGACGTCGACGTCACCACCGTCTTCACCGGGACCGGCAGCTACTTCGACACCGACGCCCTGCGCACCAGGGACCGGCAGCGGATCACCCTGACCCGGCACGTACTGGGCGACGTCGCGGCGAGCGAGAAGAGCGGACGGGCGGTGTGGGACGTCTCCACCACGGTCGACACCCCGAAGACGCTGGCCCTGAAGGATCCGCGCCGGGCGTTCCAGTGGACCACCGAGCGCTGGGTCACCGACCGGCGCAGCAACGCCCCGGTGCACTGCTGCGGCGAGGCCCCCACCCGCTTCGACGGCGATGCCTACCTGAAGTTCCCCTTCGATCTGCGGCGGACCGGATACCGCTGGTGGGACAACACGCTGGGCGGCGCGATCCCGCTCCGCTTCGCCGGTGAGCGGCGGGCCGGGGGGCTCGTGCTCTACCGCTTCGCCGGGACCGTGCCGGCCACCAGGACCGGCAGCCGGGAGGTCCCCGGGCGGCTGGTCGGCCGGCCGCGGCAGGGCCAGGTCCAGGCCGAGGAGTGGTACGCCAACTCCGGTGTCGAGCTGGTCGCCGAGCAGCGCACCGGCCGGATCGTGGATGCGGTGATCTCACCGGTCAAGACGCTGCGGGCGCCCGGCGGACGGCACGACGCGGTGACCCTGCTGCGCGGCGAGCGGCTGCGGTTCACGCCGGCGACGCGGCGGGCGCAGCTGCGGCTGGCGGAGGCGGACAGCGGCAAGCTGGCGCTGGTGGGCGAGACGCTGCCGGTGGGCGCCGCGGTGGCGGGCGGGCTGCTGACGGCCGGCGGGGCGCTCTGGGTGGCGCGCGGACGGCGGCGCACGGAGGGCAGGTGACAGGCCGCGGCGGGTGCCGGGCCCCGGCATGAAGTGATGAACCGTCAGTTCAATACGGGCCCGATTTTGTCACCCCGGTGAGTAGCCGCGCCCCGGGGCCCGGCCCAAAACTGTCCACCCCATGGCGCAGCACGGCCGCACGACTCAGCACGCAGTACGTCCCCCACCACCGGTACCGCACCCTGAGACGAGTTGGATCCGCCCATGCCCCCACACGTCCGGCCCGCTTCCCCCGTCCGCCCCGCCCCGCCGCTCGCCCCGACCACGGCCGCCGGTCCCGCCGCCGGCGGCCCGCCCCCGCCCCCCCGCCGGATCGCCTTCCTCGCCCGCCGCGACCTGGGCAATCCGGCTGCCGGCGGCTCCGAGCTGCTGGTGGACCGGATCGCCGAGGGCCTGACCGCGCACGGTCACCAGGTCACCCTGGTGTGCGGCGGGCCCGCGTCCGACCGCACGTACCGGGTGGTGTCCGCGGGCGGCGACGCCGGCCACTTCCTGCGCGCGCCGCGCCACCTGGACCGCCGGGTCGGCGGCTGCGACCTGCTGGTCGAGGTCTGCAACGGCCTGCCGTACCTCGCCCCGCTGTGGCACCACGGACCGACGCTGTGCCTGGTCAACCACGTCCACACGGACCTGTGGCGGATGCGCTACCCGGGGCCGGCCGCCCGGCTGGGCCGCCAACTGGAGCACTGGGCACTGGCCGGGGCGCACCGCCGCAACCTGATGGTCGCGGTCTCCGGCTCGACCGCGGCCGCGCTGCACGATCTGGGCGTGGACCCGGGCCGCATCCGGCTGGTGCACAACGGCGTGGAGGAACCCGGGCCGCTGGTCCCGAAGGCGCCCGAGCCGCTGTTCCTGGCCATGGGCCGGCTCGTCGAGTACAAGCGGATCGATCTGCTGCTGCGGCTGTGGGAGCGGGTCCGGCCGGTGACCGGCGGCCGGCTGGTGATCGTCGGCGACGGGCCGGAACGCGCCCGGCTGACCGCACTGGCCGGGCCCGGCGTCACCTTCACCGGCCGGATCTCCGAACGGCGCAAACACGAACTGCTCTGCTCCGCCTGGCTGTTGCTGCACCCTTCGCTGGTCGAGGGGTGGGGCCTGGTGGTCATGGAGGCGGCCGCCCGGCGCACCCCGGCGCTCGGCTTCGACATCCCCGGACTGCGGGATTCCGTCGAGGACGGCGTCACCGGTCTGCTCGCCCGCGGGGAGAGCGCCTTCGCCGCGCACTGGTGCGCCCTCGCACTGGGTGCGCGGCACCGTACCGCCCTGGGGCTCGCCGCACAGGCGCGCGCCGCCCGCTTCCGGTGGAGCCATACCGTCCGCAGCTTCCGCGCGGTCGCCGCGGAGGCATTCCGCAGCGCGTCCCCCGGGCGGTGAGGCCCGACGTGCGCGATCCCTCACTGCGCCGGTCCTGGGCCCTGTTCCGGGCCTTCCTGCGGGAGCAGGACGATCCCGAGCACTGCTACCGGCTGCTCGCGCGGGACGCCGCCGACCAGGTCGAACGCCATCTTCCGCTGAACGGCGCGGTGGTCGCCGATGTCGGCGGCGGCTGCGGCCACTTCACCGAGGAGTTCCGGCAGCGCGGCGCCCACGGCTACCTCTTCGAGCCCGATCCGGCCGAACTGACCGCCCGCGGCCGGCGGCCCGAGGGCGCGGTGATCGCCGACGGCTATCTGCTGCCGCTCGCCGACGGCGCCGCCGACGTCTGCTTCTCGTCCAACGTCCTGGAACACGTCGCCGACCCGCAGACCTTCCTCAGCGAACTGATCCGGGTCACCCGCCCCGGCGGACTCGTCTACGTCGCCTTCACCAACTGGTTCTCCCCCTGGGGCGGCCACGAGACCGCGCCCTGGCACTACCTGGGCGCCGAGCGGGCCCGCAGCCGCTACCGGCGGCGCACCGGCAGACCGGCCAAACACACCCTGGGCGTCAACCTGTTCGCGGTGCACGTCGGCCGCACCCTGCGCCAGGTGCGGGCCCGGGACGACATCGCGCTGGTCAGCGCACGCTCCCGCTACGCACCGTTCCTCGCCGAGGCCATCCCCCGCCTCCCGGGCATCCGGGAGGTCGCCACCTGGAACCTCCTCCTCATCCTGCGGCGGTTGCCATGACCCAGACCCTCAGGCCCTCCCCGTCCCCGGGGTCGCCCGACGCCGGCGGCCGGACCGCGCCCGTCCCGGCCCCGTCGCCCGGGCGGCCGCGGTCCCGGCGCTGGCTGCTCGCCTTCTGGGTGCTCACCCTGGTCGGCTTCCTCGCGCCCGCGCCGGGCCGGATGACGTTCGAGACGAAGCTGGGGGTCACCACCGACCCCTGGCGGTTCCTCGGTGACCTCGGGCAGTTGTGGCACGACCGGGCCGGCTTCGGCGGCCTCGCCGACCAGTACATCGGCTACGCCATCCCGGCCCTCCCGTATTACGGGCTGACCCACCTCGCCCACCTGCCGGTGTGGCTGGCCGAGCGGCTGTGGATGTCCCTGATCGTCACGGCCGCGTTCTGGGGCGCCCTCCGGCTGGCCGAACGGCTGCGGTTCGGCTCCCCGGCCTCCCGCCTGCTCTCCGCCGCCTGCTACGCGCTGTGGCCCACCTTCACCCTCGTCATCGGCTCCACCTCCGCCGCCGCGCTGCCCGGCGCGGTGCTGCCGTGGGTGCTGCTGCCGCTGACGAACACGCAGGTCAACGCGCGGATCGCGGCCGCCCGTTCGGCGCTGCTGATCCCGTTCATGGGCGGCGTCAACGCGGCCTCGACGCTGGCCTGTCTGCTGCCCGCCGGGCTGTATCTGCTCTCCCGCACCGGGCCGCGCCGGACCCGGCTGCTCGCCTGGTGGCTGCCCGGGGTCGTGCTGGCCACCGCCTGGTGGGTGGTGCCGCTGCTCCTGCTGGGTCTGCACGGCGAGAACTTCATGCCGTTCATCGAGCAGGCCGACACCACCACCGGCACCATGTCCGCCACCGAGATGCTGCGCGGCGCCGGCAACTGGGTCGGCTATCTGAACTTCGGCGAACCGTGGTTGCCGGCCGGCTGGACGCTGACCGCCCGGCCGTACGCGGTGCTCGGCTCGGCACTGGCCGCGGCGCTCGGCCTGGCCGGCCTGGCCCGCCGCGATCTGCCGGAGCGGCGCTGGCTGCTGCTGACCGTGCTGTCCGTCGCGCTGATCACGCTGGCCGGATACGGCGGTGCGCTCGGCGGGCCGCTGCACGGGCTGTGGCAGGACTGGTTGAACGGCTGGCTGCGCCCGTTCCGCAACATCTACAAGTTCACCCCCGGCCTGGCGCTCGCGCTCACCCTGGGCCTCGCGCATCTGCTCGCGGCCGCCGGCGGACGGCACGCCACCACCCGCCGTGCCTCCGCCCGCCACCGGCTGCCGCTGCTGACCGCGCTCCTCGTCCTGCCCGCGCTCGCCCTGCCGTTCCTCACCGGCACCGTCCTCCAACCAGGCGCCTTCACCAAGCTGCCCGCCTACTGGACGCAGACCGCCCAGTGGCTGAAAGCGCACTCCCCGCAGAGCCGCGCCCTGGTGGTGCCCGCCACCGCGCACGGCATCTACACCTGGGGCTCCCCCATCGACGAACCCCTCGACGTCCTGGCCCGATCACCCTGGACGCAACGGGACTTCGTCCCCTTCGGCACCCCCGGCGCCCGGCGCGCCCTGGACGCCGTCGAACAGGCCCTGCTGACCGGCGCCGAGGTCCCCGGCCTGCGCGACTACCTGCACCGGGCCGGACTGCACGACATCGTCGTCCGCAACGACCTCGACCCGGACCAGATCGGCTACGTCCCACCGCAGACCGTCAAAAGCACCCTGGAGGCGTCCGGCTACCGCAAGGCGGCCGCCTTCGGCCCGCTCACCACCGGCGGCCGGATCCCCGCCGAGACCCCGCTGCAGATCCAGGGCCTCTATCCGCGCCAACGCGCCGTCGAGATCTACCGGCCGACCGACACCCCTGCCCCCGGGCCGGTCACCGCCCGGGCCGTCGCGGACACCGCCCAGCTCAGCGGCGGCCCGGAGGCCCTCCTCCAGCTGTCCGCCGACCCCGCGCTGCGCCGCCGGCCCACCGTGCTCACCGGCGACAACCACCCCGGGCTCGGCACCCCACCGCTCCAGCTGACCGCCGACGGACTGCGCCGCGCCGACACCCGCTTCGGACTCGTCAACAGCAACACCTCCTACACGTACACGGCCTCGGAGACCAACCACCCCGACAGCGTGCAGGACCCCGGCCGGCCGCCCCGGCAGATCCTGCCGACCTCGGGCATCGGCCACCAGACCACCGCCGTGCTCCGCGGCGCCGCCTCGGTCACCGCGTCCAGCAGCGGCAACTGGCTGTTCCACCTGCCGCAGTACGACCCGGTCAACGCCTTCGACGGCAATCCCGACACCGCCTGGGCGGAGGGCAGCGCCGGCGACCCGGTCGGCCAATGGATCAAGATCACCTTCACCCGGCGCACCACCCTCCCCGCCACCCTGTCCCTCACCCCGCTCCCCGGGGACGGCCTGCGCGCCGCCCCCACCTCCGTACGGATCGCGACCGACCGCGGCAGCACGGACGCCCCGCTCCGCCCCGACGGAACGAAACAGCAGGTCAAGGCACCCGCCGGGCCGGCGAAATGGCTGAAAGTGACGATCCTCGGCTCACAGACACCGCGCGCCGGACTGTCCGGAGCCGGCTTCGCCGAGATCGGCATACCGGGCGTACAGGTGACCCGACTGCTGCAACTCCCCACCGACGCCCAGGGATCCGACGCCGCCGCCGAGACCATCTCACTGCACCGCGGCAGCGACCCGGGCGGGCTGTCGCCGGTCTCCGCCGAGGTGGGCCTGCACCGCCAGTTCCGCACCGGCTCACCCGCGCCCTACGCGGTCTCCGGCACCGCGCTACCCGTGCCCGGCCCGGAACTCGACCGGCTGCTGGACCGCCTCGCCCCGGAGCAGAAGGACCGGATCACCGCCACCGCCGACTCCACCAGCTTCGGCTTCGGCCGGTCGCTCAGCCCCCGCAACCTCGTCGACGGCGACCTGACCACCGCCTGGATCGCCGGCGACAAACCGACCCTGCACCTGCGCTGGCCGGGCAAGAAGAAGATCGACCGGATCGTGCTGGCCGCGGCCGGCGGGATCTCCACCCGGCCGGAACAGATCCTGATCAACTCCCCCGACGGGGCGGCCACCGCGGGCGTCGACGAGAACGGTCAGGCCCGCTTCGACCCGATCACCACCGACCGCCTCGACCTCACCATCAGCAAGGTGAAGGAACTCACGCTCCACAACCCGGTCGCCGGGCAGCCCCTGCAACTCCCGGTCGGCCTCAGCGAGGTCTACCTCCCGGCCCTGGACACGTACCGCACCCCCCGCCCACCGGCCGGCGCCCGCTTCTCGCTCGGCTGCGGCCAGGGCCCGATGCTCGCCGTCGACGGCGTACTGCACGCGACCAAAGCCTCGGGACACCTCCGCGACCTGACCGAACGGCGCCCCGTCCAGGTGCAGTTGTGCGCCGGTGAGGCGCGCGACGGACGACTGGAACTGGCCGCGGGCCGCCACCGCGTCGAGGCGGGGGACCAGGGACCGCTGGCGCTGACGGACGTGACGCTGGGGAAGGGAACGACGGGCGCGACGTCGGGGAGGGAGCCGACGGGTGCGACGTCGGGGAAGGGGCCGACCGGTGCGACGTCGGAGAGGAGCGGAACGGCCGGTACCCGGGCGGCCGCAGTGGACCGCACGGCCACCGCTCAGGACTGGTCGGGGGACCGGCGTACCGTCCGCATCGGCCCCGGCCAGGCCGTCTATCTGCAGATGTACGAGAACGCCAACGACGGCTGGCAGGCCACCCTCAACGGCCACCGGCTCACCCCGCTACGGGTGGACGGCTGGCAACAAGCCTTCCTCGTACCGGCGGGCGCGGGCGGCACGGTCGAGCTGTCCTACGCACCCGCCGGCCTGTACGACGCGGGGCTCATCGGCGGCGCGGCGGCCGTCGCCCTGCTGGCCGTCTGCGCGCTGGTGCGCCGTGGTACGCCGCAGGCCGCGCCGCCTGCCGAACTCGCTCCGCCCGCACCCTCGTGGGTGCTCGGGGTGGTGGCACTGACCGGGGTGCTGGCGCTGGCGGCCGGGCCGTACGCCGTGCTCGTGCCGCTCCTCGCGCTGGCGGCCCGCTTCCGGCCGACCCTGCTCGGGCCGCTCGCACTGGTGGCGATGGCGGGCGCCGGAGTCATCGCGGCGGTGGGCGCGGGCGAGCCGGTCGCAGCCGGCCGGGGCGCGTTCAGCGGCGCCGCACAGGCGCTGGCGCTGCTGGCACTGACGGCGGCGGTGGTGACGGTGCCGCCGGGCCGGCCGGCGAGGTCCGGGACGTTGCCGGCCCGGCCGGCGGGAGCCGGGGCGTTGCCGTCCCGGCCGGCGGGAACCGGGGCGTTGCCGTCCCGGCCGGCGGGATCCGGGGCGTCGCCGTCCCGGTCGGCGGGAACCGGGGCGTCGCCGTCCCGGCCGGCGGGAACCGGGGCGTTGCCGTCCCGGCCGGCGGGATCCGGGGCGTCGCCGTCCCGGTCGGCGGGAGCCGGGGCGTCGCCGTCCCGCACGTACAGCGAGGCGTCAGACGATGGGGAGGGTTCTGCCCGATGACCGCACTGCATCCGACGGCCGGTGCTCCGGCACCGCACGGGGGTCCCGGCGGCCCCAGTGGGTCCAGTGGGTCCAGTGGGCCCGGTGGGTCAAGTGGGTCCGGTGGGCCCGGTGGGTCCTGTGGGTCCGGTGGGCCCGGTGGGTCCTGTGGGTCCAGGGGGCCCGGTGGGTCCAAGGGAGCCGGTGGGTCCACTGGGTCCGGGAGGCCAAGTGGGACCGGGAGGCCAAGTGGGTCCGATGCCGCCGTCGACCGTCAACCCACCCTCACTCGGGTCCCGTTCCCCGCCGTCGACGAGATCGCCCGGCACTGCCTGGACGACGACGAACCGGAGACCGTGCACATCGAGGTGCATCTGCCCGGACCGGTGGACGCCGCCCGGCTGCGCACCGCGTTCCACCAGGCGCTCACCCGGCATCCGCGCATCCTGATGCGGCAGGCGCCGACACGCTGGTGGCACCGCTCCTACGCCTGGCACCTCACCGCCGGCCCGGACCGGGACCCGGTGGTCGTCCCGCCGCCCGGTCCCGATGCCCTGCTACGGGCGAGGGAACGGGCCCTGACCGACTGCCCGTCACTGGACTGTTCACCGCCCGTACGCCTGGAGATCCTCGGCCCCGCGGTGCCGGGCGGCGGCACCGTACTGCTGCTCACCCTCAACCACACCGCACTGGACGGCCCCGCCTGCCTCCGCGTCCTGGCCACCACGGCGGAGCTCTATGGGGATGCGGGGGCGGGGGCGGGTGCAGGAGTGGGTGGCGGTGAGGGAGCAGAGACGGGTGCAGGTGCGGGTGGCGGTAAGGGAGCAAAGACGGGTGCAGGTGCGGGAGGCGGTGAGGGGACAGGTGCCGGTGTGAGTGCCGGTGTGGGAGGCGCCGGGCGCCCGGCGGACGGGCGTGGCACGGCCCCGACGGGCGGCCAGGACGGCGACCCGGACGGCGGTCGGTCGCGCGGCACCAGGGCCCGCTTCGGCCGGCCCGCCCGGGTCGCCGCCGATCACCAGGACCGCGGCGGGGACAAGGGCTCCGGTCCCGGCTCCGGCAACGGCTCCGGCTCCGGCTCCGGCAACGGCTCCGGCAACGGCATGCTGCTGACCGAGTTGCCGGTACCGGCCCGTCCGCCACGGACCGGCGGCCGGGCGCCGTACACCGTCAACGATCAACTCCTCGTCGCCACCTGCCTGATGGTGGCGCGCTGGAACCGGCTGCACGGCGCCCGCCCGGCACCCGTGGTCATCACCATGCCCATGGACGACCGGCCGCGCGGCGTCGAGATGCCCATCGGCAACGGCACCCGGCTGGTCCCGGTCCGCTTCGGCCCCGAGGAACGCCGGGAGGCGGCACTGCTCACCTCCGGGTCGCCCGACCCGGACGCGGTGGCCCGACTGCTGCGTCGGACCGCCGAACGCACCCGCGTCCTCAAGGCGGCGCCGCCCGGCCCACCGCTCGGCCTCGCCGGGACCGTGCTGACCGCACCGGTACTGCCCGTGGGCGTACGCGGCGCGGTCACCCGTGCCCTGCGCCGCACCGCCGCGCCCTGGACCACCACCACCCTGCTCTCCAACATCGGGCGGCTCCCCTACCCGTTGGACTTCGACGACGCCGGCCGGCCGACCGCGGTGTGGTTCTCCGCACCGGCCCGGATGCCGCGCGGACTCACCGTCACCACCGTCTCGGTCGGCGGCCGCATCCAACTCGCGCTCCGCTGGTCCCACCCCCTGCTCGACGAGGCCGCCGGCGCCCGCCTCGCCACCCTCTTCCGCACCGCCCTCGCCGCCACCGCCTGGCCGGGGACCACGGCGGCCCTTGGGCCCCCTCCCCCTCCCCCTCCCCCAAGCCCACCCACCCCGCCACCACCACCCACGCCCACACCCACACCCACGGCCAGCTCGCCCCCACCCGCCACGCCGCCCTCAGCCCCACCACCGCAGCCTCCGCCACCCGCCCCGCCACTGGCAGCCCCACCTACGCCCAACTCGCCCCCACCCGCCACGCCACCGTCAGCCCCGCTGCCTCCTCCGCCACCCGCCCCGCCGCCCTCAGCCCCACCGCCGCCTCCGCCACCCGCCGCGCCACTGGCAGCCCCACCGCCACCCGCCACGCCGCCGCCCCCGTCCGAGGGCGGCGCCCGGTGAGCCCCCTGAGGCGGGTGAAGCGGGTGAGGCCCGTGAAGTCGGTGAGCCCCGTGAGCCCGATGCGGTACGCCGACGAGACCGCCCCGGTCGGTGCCCCATGAGTCCGGTCCCTGCCCTGCGGGACTTCTACGAAGATCCCGCCGTGCCGGTGGCGTCCGGGGCCGGGCGCAGCCGACGGCAGGCGCGGCTGCTGGCGCACGCCCTGGGCCCCGTACGGGCCGGGGCGCCGGGCGCCACCGTGCTGGACATCGGCTGTGGCGACGGCACCGCGGCCGCCACCGCGGCGGAGGTCCTGGCCGGCCATCGCCTCATCGGCGTCGACTGGTCACAGGACGCGCTGCGCCGCGCCCAGCCCCGCATCCCGTATGTCGTTCGTGGCGAACTCACCGACGGCGGGCTGCCGTTCGCGACCGGCTCCGCCGACGCCGTCCTCTTCAGCGAGGTCGTCGAGCACCTCGTCGACCCCGATGCCGCACTGGACGAGCTGCACCGGGTGCTGCGTCCCGGCGGCCATCTGATGCTGTCCACCCCCAATCTCGCCGCCTGGTACAACCGCGGGCTCCTGCTCGCCGGGGTCCAGCCCGTCTTCTCCGAGGTGAGCATGCGCCGGATCCACGGCCGGCCCGGCACCCAGGTCGTCGGCCATCTGCGTCTCTACACCGCCCGCGCGCTACGCGGATTCCTGGCCGCGTCCGGCTTCGAGGTCGTACGGATCGCCGGTGCGCCGTATCACGACGTACCGCGCCCGCTGCGCCCCCTCGACCGGGCCGCGTGCCACCTCCCGTCGCTGGCCTCCATCCTGCTCGCCCATGCCCGCCGGAGAAGGGAGTAGGGCGATGCCGTGGTGGGGCGTGGCGTCCGCGCTGCTCGCCAACGTCCTGTACAGCACCGGTTTCGTGCTGGAGAAGCGGGCACTGGCGGCGCTGCCCGCACTGAGCATCCGGCAGCCCGCCCGGGTCGTCGGTCACCTCCTGTCCAGTCCGCTGTGGCTGGGCGGTTCGCTCGCGCTGGCCGCCGGGTTCGCCGCCCAACTGGCCGTCTACCGCACCCTGCCGCTCGCCGCCGCGCAGGGCATCTTCGTCTCGGGTCTGGTGTTGTTGCTGCTCCTTTCCTCGGTCGTGCTGGGCGAGCGGACCAGTGGCCGGGAGCGGCAGAGCATCGTGGCGATCCTCGTCGCGCTCGTCCTGGTCGTCGCCTCCCTCCGCGGCGAGGACGCCCGGGCCGTCGCCCGCACCGCCCCACCCGCGACGCTGCTGGTCATCGCCGTACCCTCGCTGGCCGCCGGGCTGCTGCTCTACCGCTCGGCGGAACGGCGGGCCCGGCGCCGCCACCGCCTGCCGACCGCCGGCGTCCCCTACGGGGTGGCCGTCGGCCTGCTCTACGGCGTCAGTTCACTGGCCATCAAGGGCGTCTCCGGCCTGCTGACCACGCATGACGTCCCGGCCGCCGCCGGGCAGTTGTTCCGTTCGCCGTACCCCTACCTCCTGCTCTTCACCGGCGCCGCCGGTCTGGTGCTGTCCCAGACCGCGCTGCAGCGCTGCCGCGCCTCGGTGATCGTCCCTGTCTGCACCACCGTCACCTGTGTCTTCACCGTCGTCTGCGGCACCGTCGCCTTCGGCGAGCCACTGCCCGCCGATCCGCTGCGGCTGGCGCTCCGGCTGGGCGGCACCGCCGTCGCGGTGACCGTCCTGCTCGCCCTGCCCCGCCATGACACACCTTCCGACCCCCGAGCCCCGAGCTCCCTGGCCCCCGGGTCGCCGCCCCAACGGCTCACCCCCCGAGCGCCCAGCCCCGGCCCCGGCGCTCCGCCCCAACCACCCCCCAATTCCCAGGAGTTGAGCCATGAAGCCCGATGACCCGCTGCTCAAGATCCTCGTCTGCCCGCTCGACAAGGGGCCGCTCGCCCTCCTCACCCCCGAGGACGTCCTCTACAACCCCCGGCTGCGCCGCCGCTATCCGGTCCTCGACGGCATCCCCCAGCTCCTGCCCTCCTCCGGCGAACAGGTCACCGACGCCGAACACGCCCGTCTGCTGCGCCGCCTCACGGACCAGGAACCGCGGCCGTGACGCTGGCCGCCCGGCTGGGACCCCGACTGCCGGCCCGGCTGGTGTCGGCGCTGGCCGCCGGGCTCTATCCGCGCTTCGAGCCGGAGCTGCGGCGCCTCGGCGATTTCTGCCCGTCGGGCGGCACGGCCGTCGACGTCGGCGGGTGGTACGGCCCCTGGACCCGGCGGCTGGCCCGGCGCGCGGACCGGGTCGTCACCTTCGAGCCCGTGCCCCACCTCGCCCGCCTCCTGGACGCCGTGACGCCTCCTCATGTCGAGGTGCACTCCGCCGCGGCCACCGACCACACCGGCTGCGCCACCCTCTGGCTGCCCCCGGACGGCCGCGGCGACCGCGGGGTCTCCTCGCTCGTCCGCCGCGACCTGCACACGGCCGCCCTCGACGTACCCTGCCTGCCCCTGGACGCGCTCGGTCTGACGTCCGTCACGCTCATCAAGATCGACGTGGACGGGGCCGAACTGGCCGTGCTGCGCGGCGCAGCACGCACCGTCGAGCGCGAACGCCCGGCGCTCTTCGTGGAGTTGGAGTCCCGCATCCAGCCGCTCCGGCCCGTGCTGGACTGGACGGCGACGCGCGGCTATCGCGGCTGGGTCCTGCCGCACGACCGCTGGCTGCCGCTGGCCGACTTCGATCTGTCCGCCCATCAGTCCCGCACCTCCCACGTCGCCGAACACGGCCTGCTGAGGCGCTCCCTCGCCCCGCACCGCCGCTATGTCAATTCGGTGTTGTTCCTTCCGGACGGCGAGCGCCCCGGACCTCCCGCGGCCCCCGTCGTCCACGACCATGTCCATCATGAACCGCACCACTGACAATGACCCGCCCGCCGGCGCCGGCACCCCCTCCGACCTGCCCGGACCGCTCGCGTTCCAGCTCGTGCTGCTGCGCCGGATGGCCGACCACCACCCCGGCCTGGTCGAGGACGCGCTGCGCGAGCTGGGGGCCTCGCGGGCGCAGATGCGGGAGGCCAACCGTCGCTGGCAGGCGCGGATGCACGCCCCGCGGGCGGGCGGCGTCCAGCCGTACCGGGCGCTGCTGGGCGCCCCCGAGTCCGTCACCCCCCGCCGCATCGGCGATCTGACCTGCGAGGCGCTGCTCTGGCCGGTCCCGCTCTGGCCCGATCTGCGGTTCGAGTTGCTCACCGCCGCCCGGGGCACCGTCTGGAACGCCTGGCTGGTCCGCGCGCCCGGCGCCGCCGCCCCCGAGTTGCGCACCACCGCGGACCTGGCTCCGTGGTCGTGCACGGTCGACGAGGTCGCCCGCGCGTTCCCTCCGGCCCGCCCGATGGAGGGCAGCGCCCCGACCCGCTGGCGCCTGGCCTGCAAGGCCCCCGGGCCCGACGGCGCGCCCCAGGATCTCGTCGCGGAATTCACCTGGGGGCTGTACCAGCGGCGGGTCGACTGAGCGGCCCGCGCGCCCCTCCGCGGTCACCCGTTCGCCCCGTTCCGCCCCTGCCCGTCCCCCGACCGGACGCTCTCGGCGGGCGGAGTTGTGCGGGCGCTCGGAGGATGGCGCACGAGCGGTCCGTGTGATCGGGCCGTATCAGCGGTCCGGTGAACGGGCCGTCCCGAGCCCTTTCGTTCATACCGGCCCACCGGGGAGGAACCACCCATGACCATCAGCCTCGCCCAACTGCGGCGCTGCTCGGCCGCCGTCGACCTCGGTGCGGCCCGGACCCGGGTGTATGTGAAGAACCAGGGGCTGGTGGTCGATGAACCGACCGTCGCCGCCATCAACACCCGCACCGGTGCGCTGCTGGCCGTCGGCGCACAGGCGGAGGTGATGGACGGCCGCACCCCGGACTACATCCGCGTGGTGCGCCCGGTCTCCGGCGGCACCGTCGTCGACATCGACATGGCCCAGCGGCTGCTGCGCACCCTGGTCGGCGACAAGTTGCGCAAGTCCTGGCGCCGCCGGCCCACGATGCGGGCCGCGGTCTGCCTGCCCTACGGGAGTGAGCCGCTGGCGCAGCGGGCCGCGGTCGAGACGCTCACCGGGCTGGGCGCGCGCCGGGTGGAACTGGTCGACACCCTGGTGGCCGCCGCGGTCGGCTCGGGGCTACCGGTGGAGCAGCCGGAGGCGACCATGATCGTGGTGTGCGGGGCGGGAACGACGCAGGTCGCGGTGCTCTCGCTCGGCTCGATCGTGGCCGCGGAGACCGTACCGGTGGGCGGCAACGCCATCGACCACGCGGTGGTCCAGCACCTGCGGCTGCACCACGAACTGATGCTGGCGGGCCAGTCCGTACGCCCGCTGCATCTGATCCTCACCGGTGGCGACGGGCTCACCCCGGGCTCCACCGAGGTGCACGGCCGGGACGTGGTCAGCGGCATGGCGCGCTCGGTGCACGTCGACACCGAGCGGGTACGGGACGCCATCACCACGCCGCTGACCGCGATCCTCGACGGGATCGGTGCCGTACTGCGCCGCTGCCCGCCCGACCTGGTCGCCGACCTCGGCGAGCGCGGCATCGTGCTCGCCGGCGGCAGCGCGCTGATCCCCGGCCTGGAGCCGATGATCCATCAGGCCACCTCGATGCCGGTGCACACCGCGGACCGGCCCGACACCTGCGCGGTGATGGGGCTGGGCGCGATGATCGAGGGCAAGGTGCAGCCGCTGCACCTGGACCCGATGGCGCCGTAGGACGCGTCGTCCGGAAAAGCGGTGAGCGCGCGGAGTTACGGATTACGGGTGTTCCACGCCACCACGGCCGGGCGGTCGTGCTCCGCGCCCAGGACGCCGACCGCACCCGTCTCGAACGTGAACAGCCCGCCCGCGGCGGCCGGCAGGCCGAGCCGGCGGGCGGCCAAGACCCGCAGGAAGTGCGCGTGCGCCACCAGCACCACATCGCCCCGGCCGGCCCGCAGCTCCGGGTCGAGCCGGGCCAGCACCCGGTCGGCGCGCGCCCCGACCTGCTCGGGCGACTCACCGGGGTGCCCGTCGGGGCCGGGGACGACACCGTCGGAGAAGAGGTACCAGCCGGGCCGGCTGCGGTGGATGTCGGCGGTGGCGACGCCCTCGTAGCCGCCGTAGTCCCATTCCCGCAGGTCGGGGTCGATCTGCGGCTGCGGGAGGCCCGCCAGCTCGGCGGTGCGCAGTGCCCGCACCATCGGGCTGGCGTGGACCTGCGCGATCTTCCGGCCCGACAGCAGCGGCCGCAGTGCGCGGGCCTGCTCCTCGCCGACGGCGGTCAGCGGCAGATCGGTCCAACTGGTGTGCCGGCCGTCCCGGCTCCACTCGGTTTCGCCGTGCCGGACCAGAAGTAGCTCGCTCACGAGCCCTGAGCCTACTGGCCCGCCCCGCCCTGTGCCTGCTCGCTCGTCCGGGCCTCCGCGACCGACGCGCGGACCTCGTCCATGTCCAGCGCACGGGCCTGGCCGATCACGTCCTCCAGGGCCGCCTCGGGCAGCGCACCCGGCTGGGCGAACACCGCGATGTTGTCCCGGACGATCATCACCGTCGGGATGGACTGGATCTGGAAGGCCTGCGCGAGCTCGGGCTGCGCCTCCGTGTCGACCTTGGCGAAGACCAGGTCGTCGTGCTTCTCCGAGGAGCGCTCGAAGACCGGGCCGAACTGCTTGCAGGGGCCGCACCACTCGGCCCAGAAGTCGATCAGCACGAAATCGTTCCCGGAGACGATCTCGTCGAAGTTTTCCTTGGTGAGCTCAACGGTGCTCATGTATGTCCCTGCTTCTGTCGAGGATGTGCTGCTGTTCGCACGGTCTCCGGCTGCGGAAACGGGTTCGCCCCGCCACGTATTCCGGACACCGCGACGTTTCCGTACGCCGCGGGCGCGTTCGGTACGCCGCGGGCGCGTTCGGTACGCCGCGGGCGCGTCCGGTACGCCGCGACGTGTTCGTACGCCCCGGCGCATCCGTACGCCGGACCGCCCCGCTCCCCTGCCCACCGACAGCATTCCTAGACATCCCGATCCGCGTGGGAAGACACACGTCGGCGCCCGTCCTCCCCCGTACGCGACGGCCTCATATCCAATACGGCGGCGACGGCACGCCCTCTCCCCCGGAGGTGGCCAGCCCTGCCCCGGCCGGACTGCGCCCCGTCAGCCAGGCCAGCAGATCAGCCGATCGGCCCAGCACGACCGGACCACCGCCACCGCTCCCGACGGCGCGGGCGAACTCCGCGTCCGTCGCCTCGATCCGCAACGCCGACGGCCGCACCGCACCGTCGCCGCCCTGGGCCTCACCCGGGCCCGGGTCCACATCCGCCGCCCGGCGGGCGAGGGCCGCGACGATGTCGTCCAGGATCCAGCGCGCCGTGGCCGCCGGGATGTCCGCGAAGGTGTAGCCGGCGTCCAGATCCGCGTGGTGGATCTCCAATTCGCGCAGCCTGGTCTCCATCAGGCCGGCCGGCGTCCGCGTCTCCCCCGTACGCATCCGCACCCGCGCCTCCCAGGCCGCTTCGGGCAGCGCCCGGAGGGCTGCCGCGAACCGTTCCGCGCTCCCCGTCAGGTCTTCCGCCAGCGCCGCAACCGGGCGGGCCGCTCCGGCCTCGATCTCCGCCGCGCGGGCCGCCATGCTCGGGTACTGCGGAATCGCCGCTCCCGTACGCGCGCCCTCCAGCAGCCGGCAAAGACTGTCGGTGGCCCGCGCGAGATGGGTGAGCACATGCCCCCGGGTCCACGGCGGGATCAGCGTCGCCCCACCGACCTGTTCGTCGGTCAGCCCCGCGACGGTGCCGGTCAGCCGCGCCATGGACGCATCGAGCGCCCCGCGCAACTCCTCCCGCGTCATCCCGGAGTCCCCCGCCGCACGCCCGCCGTCGCCGCTCCTGCTCCCACTCATGGCCATACGCCTGCCCCAGCCTCCCCACAGCATTCCGTTAAGTGGAAACAGAATGCCGCATCCCGAGAGGAGGCTGGAACCAGGCGAGGCAATCACACCCAGCGAACCACCGACCGGCCACCCCTTCGGCAGCTCAGCAGCCCGCCAGGTCAGCAGCCCGGGAGTTCAGCAGCCCGGCAGTTCAGAGGTCCGCCAGTTCAGAAGTCCGGCAGTTCAGCAGCCGACGCTTCACTCTTCACCCACCCTCCTTCGCATAGTCCTTCGCCATACCGCCCGCGAAGTCGTACACCACGACCTGTTCGTCGCCGACCACCCAGGCGTCGTGACCGGCCGGGCAGACGAAGACGTCGCCGGGCCCCACCTCGGTCTCCGCGCCGTCGTTCATCCGCACCCGCAGCCGCCCCTTGACCACCAAGCCGTTGTGGTGAACCTCGCAGCTGTCCGTCCCGGCGATCGGCGCCACCGACTCCGACCAGCGCCAGCCCGGCTCGAACGTGCCCACGGCGAAGTCCAGGCCGGTCAGATGCAGGGCCTCCAGGTGGCCCCGGGGAAAGTCCCGCCGCTCATCGGGCTTGTCGATCGGCTTGACCTCCATCATGAGGACTGCCTCCCTCCGCCCCCTGTCGTTCCCGGATTTCCCCACCCCTTCCATCGTGCGCCCGCACTCGCCCGGACGAAATGTCGCCGTACCGGTGCCGTGGCCCGCAACCGCCCCGCGCGACGGCTAGCATCCGGAACGATTCGCCCGGAACGCCCCACCAGAACCGCCCCGGACCGCCCCACCGGAACCCCGGACCGACCCGTCGGAACCACCCCGGGAGCACCGGAACGGAAGCCCACATTCCGAACCTCCGGGGGCCGCCGAGAACGGAGTCTCCCCCGTGCCCCACCTGCGCGTAGGCGTCGCCATCCTCACCATGGGAAACCGCCCCGCCGAACTCCAGGCACTGCTCGATTCGGTCGCCAAACAGGACCTCGCACCGGCCCACATCGTGGTGGTCGGGAACGGATCGCCGCTGCCGCCCCTGCCGCACGGCGCCGTGGGGATCGAGCTGAGCGAGAACCTCGGCGTCGCCGGCGGCAGAAACGTGGCCCTGGACGAACTTCGCAAGCTCGGGGATGTCGACCTGGTGGTCGACCTCGACGACGACGGCCTGCTGATCAGCCCCGACGTCTTCCGCAGGCTCGCGGAACTGCACGCTGCCGACCCGCAGTTGGGCATCGTCAGCTTCCGCATCGCCGACGAGCGGGGCCGTACGCAGCGCCGGCACGTTCCCCGCCTACGGGTCGGCGACCCCGCGCGCGGCGGCCTGGTCACCACCTTCCTCGGCGGCGGGCACTCCCTCTCCCTGCGCATGCTGGACCGCATCGGCGGCTGGCCGGACGACTTCTTCTACGCGCACGAGGAGACCGACCTCGCCTGGCGGGCCCTGGACGACGGCTGGCACATCCGCTACGCACCGGAGCTCGTGCTGCAGCACCCGTACACGTCACCGACCCGGCACGCCGTCTACCACCGCATGGTCGCCAGGAACCGCGTCTGGCTCGCCAAGCGGCACCTCCCGGCCCTCCTGGTGCCGGTCTACCTCGGCGTATGGGCCGCAGTGACGGCCGTCCGCAGCCGCTCGGCGGCCGGTCTGCGGGCCTGGGCCGCCGGCTTCGCCGAAGGCGTCCGCACCCCCTGCGGCCCGCGCCGCCCGATGCGCTGGCGCACGGTTGGGCGCATGGCCCGCCTCGGCCGCCCCCCGATCATCTGACGCCCTCATCCCTGGCCCTGCAGACGAGCGGAGGCCGCCCCTCCGCCCGGTGGCGGTGAGACGACCTCATGTCATCACCTGCGAAGTGCAGGACCTTCGGCCGGGATTACTGGTGGTCCTCCACGAGGTCCGCGATGACCAGTGCCTTGACCTTTCCCTTGAACTGCCATGCCGGGTCCTGGATGATCTGCTCCCTGGGCCGAAGATTGACGGTCAGCACCACCTCACCGGATTGGTGACCGGTCGGCTGGACCTGGAGATCGACCTCCTCGCCGCCGAATTCATAGTCCTCGACATTGCCGTTGATGTAGGCCTCCAGCTTGAAGGACTTGAGTGCCACGTCGATGACCCGGTTCCCGTTGTCATCCGTCCGAAGCCTGCCGGGGAGATTGACGTCCCTCCGCAGCTCCACGCGATTCCTCGACGGGCTGATGTCCACGTCGAACCGGATCTCCCGAAACACAAGTGTCACGCCATCACCTTCCGCAGGAGCCGGCGAAATCGCCACCCCTGTCGCGACTTTCCCCCACCGGGCCGATCCCGGCGGGGCCGAGCACAAGACCTGGGTAACACGCCGTCGGCGCACACCACTATGACGCACCGCCGAAATCAGCCCCGGGCCTGGCGAATTCCATCTGCCAGATTTCAGCCGCACGCATCCCATTCATCGCCTCACGAAACCCCTGCCACCCATCGCCCGCAGGCGAAACGGAAGCCTGACCGAAGAAACGATTCAGAGGCGATGCAGAAATCCAGGAAATCCTTGACCGATTGCCGTACGGAGGCGGGCCGCCCCCGGCCGCCCATTCGAGCCACCTTGCTTCCACGGCATACCCACAGGTCATCCTGCTCTTGACGTCGCACCGTCCAGAAAAGTAATCCACCGCCGACCCACTCGAAGGCCAGTGCTAGAAATCTCCGGCACGGGGCTGGCCTGATGTGCGCGGAGCCCGATATGGCGCCCGAATTCTCGGGTTGCGGACTTTCATCACGGGTAGCGTCACCTCGCGGCACGAATCGAACGAGAGGGACCGCCATGGCGTTTATCATTGCCCAGGGATTACCACTGCCGGTGAATATCTCCCAGGGGGGAAGTGAGGTATTCACGATCAACTTGCTGTTGACGCCGAACAGCGCGCCCGTCAAAGGCGAGAAGTGGGAGATGACCTTCACCCTGCCCGACGGAATCATCTTTCCCCATGACGGAAAGGTCGTCTACGTCGTTCCGGGCGCGCTCCACCGGGAGCTGCATCTCCTGGACCGGGGGCCGCAATTCGTGCGGTTCGAGAACACGGTGCACCTCAACGACGGTTCACCGGAAGCGGGCGGGTTCTACCTGGTCGGCGTCCGGGCCCTGGACAACGCCCCGCTGGGACTGGCCTGGGGCCGGCTCGAAATCGGCACGACCACGGCCCCGCTGCGCTTCCAGATCACGCCCCACCGGCCGACCGGAAACCTGATCGGGAACGGCGGCTTCGACCAGTACGCATTCAAGCCCGACGGGAAGTGGTACGACAACAAGGGCGTCACGTACGCGAAGAACCTCCGGCAGCTCACTTCCTGGAAGGTGGGCGCGTACGAAGGCAAGGGCGTCTGGCGCGCCTCGCCGACCGGGGAGCCGGGGACGTTCATCGACCTGATCCAGGGGAACGCGAGCGCGAACTTCCCGGAGGACCCGGAGTACCCCTTCGCACCGGGCGAGAACATCGTCGACATCAACGGAGCCAAGTCCTGCGGCTTCATCGAGCAGACCGTCCCGGTGACCCCCGGCTCCTGGTACGAGCTGTCCTTCTACACCGGCTACCACTTCCTGCGGGACCCGATCACCGCCCCCACCTACCTGCGGGCCGAGGTCCTCGCCGGGGACCCGGCCCCCGGCACCCCAGTGGTCTGGGACGACTACATCCACTACTACAGCGGCAAGGGCGCCTCCGCGACGGACGCCGGGAAGAAGCTCAACGCCCCGGGCTGGCGCAAGCGCCGGCTCCGCTTCCAGGCACCAGCCGGCGCCGACCGGGTGACCGTGCGGTTCGCCAACCCGGGCCGCGCCGGCTTCGACAAGGAGCTGAGCGCCAACCCGGACGGCGACACCGGCATGCTCCTCGCCCACATCCGGCTCAGCCCCGCACCGTCCGCCCCCTGAAGGCAACGCCGGAGCCGGTGACCATTCATGGACAAGAGCCCCGGGACGGCCGATGGGGGCCACCGCACTGTGGCGGTGACCCCCATCGTCACGATTCCCCAGGAGAAAAGGATCTTCGTCCTGGGCGCTGTGGTGGGGCGGGTGGGACTCGAACCCACGGCCGACGGATTATGAGTCCGCTGCTCTAACCGGCTGAGCTACCGCCCCCTCACGGCGCGTCGCGCACATTTGTGCGCGCCGTCTGCCGCAGCATAGCCGCTCATACGATCTGCTGCCCGTGAGGGCTGCCGTTCCGCGACCATGCATGCCCAAGAAGACTTCGATCACCGGGGGTTCGGTTCCACGGCGCACGAAAAAGGGCCCCTTCCGGGACCCTTCCTCGCTCTGCTCCCCCGACTGGACTCGAACCAGTAACCCTCCGGTTAACAGCCGAATGCTCTGCCAATTGAGCTACAGGGGATTGAGCTCCCCCGACTGGACTCGAACCAGTAACCTGCCGGTTAACAGCCGGCTGCTCTGCCAATTGAGCTACAGGGGATTGCTCCGTGTGCCTCGAATGCGTCGCTGTCCGGGCCTCCGGACGGCGGGCGTTCGCTGCGACACATACATTAGCGCAAGCAGGGGGGTGCTCCGCCAATCGGTATCGCCTCAGGTCACCTCGGGTGATCTCCGGCCCCGGAGGGTAGGCGCGCGGCACAGCCCGGCATCCGGTGCGTACCGGCATCGGACGGGACCGAACACAGGGAAAGGTGGAGCGATGCGCTACCGGCTCACTTTCATCGCGGGACTGGCCACGGGGTACGTGCTCGGCGCACGGGCCGGCCGGGAACGGTACGAGCAGCTCCGCAAGGCCGCCCAGCGGGTCACGCAGAATCCGGCCGTCCGTAACAGCGCCGAGTCGGTGGCGCTGACCGGGCGGGACGCGGCGGCCAAGGCGTTCGGGAAGGTCTCGGCCAAGGTCGAGGACCGGCTTCCGGCGTCCGTGAGCGACCGGGTCCGTTCCCTGCGGGAGCAGCGTTCCGCCGACGAGGACGAGTGGGGAACCAGTAACACCTGAAAGGGGCGGGCCCGGCGGCATCCGAGGCGGACAGCGGGCGGCGGTCGCCGGGGCAAACCCTGACTCTTTCCCTATGCGTCCCATGGGGCATCATCTGGGGCCATGGGGATAGTCGCCGGATTGGACAGTTCGTCCGAGAGCACACGGATCGTCGTCTGTGACGCGGACACGGGCGCCGTCATCAGGCAGGGGTATGCCCCGCACCCGGTCGAGAAGGGACCGGAGGTCGACCCTCAGGCGTGGCTGATGTCACTCGGGGAGGCCGCGGGCAACGGGCTGCTGGAGGGCGTACAGGCCATCGGGGTCACGGCGCAGCAGCACGGGCTGCTGCCGCTGGACGCCGAGGGCAACCTCGTCCGGCCGGCGCTGGTCGGCAACGACAAGCGGGCCCAGAGCGCCGCGGCGGACCTGCTGGACTCGCTGGGCGGCCGCACCGCCTGGGCGCAGGCCATCGGGGCGGTGCCGCAGGCCGCGCACCCGGTGACCAAGCTGCGCTGGCTGGCGCGTACCGAGCCGGAGCACGCGGCCCGGGTGGCGGAGGTCATGCAGCCGCACGACTGGCTGGTCTGGCAGCTGCTGGGGCGGCCGGCGCGGCGGACCACGGACCGCGGCGCGGCCTCGGGCACGGGGTACTGGTCGGTGGCGACCGCCTCGTACCGGCCGGATCTGGTCGAGCTGGCGCTGGGCCATCAGGTGCGGCTGCCGGAGGTGCTGGGTCCGTCCGGGACCGCCGGGTTCACCCCGGAGGGGCTGCTGATCTCGGCCGGTACGGGCGAGACCATGGCGGCCGCCTTCGGGCTGGGTGTCGGCGAGGGGGACGCCGTGATGTCGCTGGGCGCCTCGGGGTCGGTGTTCGGAATCCATCACGAGGCACTGGTCGACCCGAGCGGCACGATCACCTCGTTCGCCGACGCCACCGGGCGGCATCTGCCGGTGGTGCACACCAGCAACGCGGTACGGGTCCTGCGGGGCGCCGCGGAGATGCTGGGGACGGACCTCCAGGGCCTGTCCGACCTGGCGCTGAAGTCGTCGCCCGGTGCGTACGGCATGGTGCTGCTGCCCTATCTGGAGGGCGAGCGGACGCCTCATCTGCCGCACACCGCCGGGTCGTTGCACGGGATGCGGCGCGAGTCGATGAAGCCGGAACATCTGGCGCGGGCCGCCGTCGAGGGCATGCTCTGCGGGCTCGCCGACGCGCTGGACGTCCTGCGCGGGCGGGGCGTGGCGGTGCGCCGGGTGTTCCTGCTGGGTGCGGCGGCGGAGCTGGCGGCGGTGCAGACGGTCGCGCCGGCGTTGTTCGGCGTGCAGGTCGTGGTGCCGCAGCCGGCCGAGTACGCGGCGCTGGGCGCGGCACGGCAGGCGGCCTGGGCGTGGGGGGTGGCGCACGGCACGCTGGCGCCGGCCGCCGGGGCACCGGCCGCACCGGGCGGCGGGTCCGCCTGGGTCGATCCGCCGCAGTGGCCGGCCGCCGCGAGCCAGGTCTTCGAACCGGGCGATGAACTCCCGGTCGGCCAGGCCGTGCGCCAGCAGTACACGGCGGTGCGGGACGAGATCCATCCGGGGGCGTTCCAGCGGGAGGGGTGAGGGGCGCGGGGCCGTGCACGGCCCCGCCCACGGCCCGGGCCGGCCGGCGGCCGGGCAGGGGTGGCTCAGTCCAGGTAGCCGCGGAGCTGGTCGGCGAAGGCGTGGTCGCGGAGTTTGTTGAGGGTCTTGGACTCGATCTGCCGTATCCGTTCGCGGGTGACGCCGAAGATCCGGCCGATCTCCTCCAGGGTGCGGGGGCGGCCGTCGGCCAGGCCGTAGCGGAGCTGGACGACCTTGCGTTCGCGTTCGCCGAGGGTGGACAGCACCGCGTCGAGGTGCTCGCGGAGCAGCAGGAACGCCGCGGATTCGACGGGTGAGGCGGCGTCGCCGTCCTCGATGAGGTCGCCGAGCGCGACGTCCTCCTCCTCGCCGACCGGGGCGTGCAGCGAGACCGGTTCCTGGGCCAGCCGGAGCACCTCGCTGACCCGTTCCTCGGTCAGGTCGAGGTGGGTGGCGACCTCCACGGGGGTCGGCTCGTAGCCGCGTTCCTGGAGCATCCGGCGCTGGACCCGCACCACGCGGTTGATCAACTCGACGACGTGGACCGGGACGCGGATGGTCCTGGCCTGGTCGGCGAGGGCGCGGGACATGGCCTGGCGGATCCACCAGGTGGCGTAGGTGGAGAACTTGTAGCCGCGGGCGTAGTCGAACTTCTCGACGGCGCGGATCAGGCCGAGATTGCCCTCCTGGACGAGGTCGAGCATGGTCAGGCCGCGGCCGACGTAGCGCTTGGCGACGGAGACGACGAGGCGGAGGTTGGCCTCGATGAGCCGGCGTTTGGCCATCCGGCCGAGGACGACCAACCGGTCGAGGTCGTAGGCGAGTTGGGAGGACAGGTCGGGGGTGTTGGTGAGCTTCTCCTCGGCGAACAGGCCGGCCTCGACACGGCGGGCGAGTTCGACCTCCTCGGCCGCGGTGAGCAGCGGGATCCGGCCGATCTCGCGGAGGTACTGACGGAAGAGGTCGGAGGAGGGGCCGGTGCTGGTGTCGGCACGCGGCGCCGGTACGGACTCGGGTTCGGACTCGGGCTCGCGCTCGGTCTCGGGCTGCGCTTCCGGCTCGCGTTCGGCTTCCGCTTCTGCCTCCACATCCGGGTCGACTTCCCCCTCCGGGTCCCGTGCGGCTTCCGCCTCCGCCTCCGCCTCCGGATCGGCCTCCGCTTCCGCTCCTGCGGCTGCTTCCGCGTCTGCGGCCGGCTCTCCGGAGAGGGCCGGTCCGGGCTCCGGGTCGGGGGCGGGCTCGGGGCCGACGGCGTCCGGGGCGAGAGTCAGGAGCATTTCGGCGGCGGGGGGTTCGGCCTGCTGCGGGACGGTGAGGGACTCGTCGGCGAGGGTCTGGGTCTGCACGGGGGCGACCTCCAGGGTGATCGCTGCGGTGGCGGCAGAAAGGCCGGGTACGGTTGCGGCCGAGCCGCCGTCCGTCCCGTACGTCAAGAGCGGTTCCGCGGGGGTTTCCGGGGGCGTACGCCCGGACCCGCCGCGCTCCGAGGACTCAGGCACCGCTCCTCAGTGTGGAGTACGACACACTCCCGCCACGAGGGGCGTGCGACCACTTTTTGAGTCCGGTCCGTGACCGGACGGCTACCGCGGGGTGTTACGGGTGGCTTGGCCGGGGTGGCGGGAGCCGGGGGCGGGGTGGCGGGGGCGGGGTGGCGGGCGTGGGGGTGGGGGGCGCGGTCGGGCTCGGGGCCCCTAGGGGGCGTTCGAACGCATCCCGTAAGGGTCGCGAGGGCCCCCTGCGGGGCCACAACGTGGCGGGGTGGTGGGGTATTCCGGGTCGGGCGCCCTGGATTGGGTGTTTCCGGGTCGGGTGTCCCGGGCGGGCATCCCGGGTCGAGTGTCCCGGGGCGGATATTTCGGGTCGGGTGTCCGGGCCGTACCCCAGTAGGGACCCCGGTCGGGACCCCAGGCGCAGTCGCCTTCTACAGCGCCGCGTAGCCGCGTTCGCGGAGGGATTGGCCGTATTGCTGGAGGACCCAGAGTTCGTTCTGGACGGCGGCCAGGTGGTCGGGGTCGGCGCGGGGGCCGAGGCGCTGGAGGGCGCCGCGGATCTCGGTGACGCGCTGGTTGACCGCGGCGAGGCGGACGGTGACCAACTGGACGCCGGCGTAGGCCTCGTCGGGGTCGCGGCGGGTGTGCAGGGGCTCGACGGCGAGTTCGGTGATCATGGCGCGGACGGTGTCGTCGGGGGCGGCCTCGCGCACCCGGGCGACGTAGCCGTTGTCGGCGGCGCCGGCCGTGGCGCCGCCGGCCTCCTCGATGCACTGGCGGACCACGGCGTAGGGCGGCGCGGTGAACTCGTCGGCGCCGTACGCGTCGAAGGCCGGGGAGACCAGGTCGGGGCGCTGCAGGGCGAGCTTGAGCAGTTCCCGCTCGACGCGGTGGGCGGGGCTGCGGAGGTTGAGCGCGGGGCCGCGCGGGACGGCCGGGCGGGGCGGTTCCGCGGCGGCCGGGGCCGCGCCGGGGCGGGGTCGGCGGCCCTGGTCGGGGCCGGTGCCGTCGCGGCCGCGTTCGCGGGCCCAGCGGGCGAGCTGGGCGACCCGCTTGACCACGAACTGGGTGTCCAGGATGCCGAGCATGCCGGCGAGCTGGACGGCGGATTCGTGCTGGATGGAGCTGTTCTTGATGTTCGCCACGATGGGCGCGGCCTCGTCGAGGGCGGCGGCGCGGCCCACCGCGGTGTCGAGGTTGTGCCGGGAGACGACGTGCCGCAGGGCGAACTCGAAGAGCGGGGTGCGGGACTCGACGAGGTCGGCGACGGCGTCGTCGCCCTTGTGGAGGCGCAGGTCGCAGGGGTCCATGCCGCCGGGGGTGATGGCGATGGAGGTCTGCGCGGCGAACTTCTGGTCGTCCTCGAAGGCGCGCAGGGCGGCTTTCTGGCCCGCGGCGTCGCCGTCGAAGGTGAAGACGACCTCGGAGCCGGAGTTGTCCATCAGCAGTCGGCGGAGGATCTTGATGTGGCCCTCGCCGAAGGACGTGCCGCAGGTGGCGATGGCGGTGGTGACGCCGGCCAGGTGGCAGGCCATGACGTCGGTGTAGCCCTCGACGACCACGGCGCGGTTGCCCTTGGCGATCTCCTTCTTGGCGAGGTCGATGCCGTAGAGGACCTGGGACTTGCGGTAGAGGGGGGTCTCGGGGGTGTTGAGGTACTTGGGGCCGTTGTCGTCGTCGCGGAGCTTGCGGGCGCCGAAGCCGACGACCTCGCCGGCGATGTCGCGGATCGGCCACATCAGGCGGCCGCGGAAGCGGTCGATGGGCTTTCCGCTGCGGCTGTCCTGGGAGAGGCCGGAGAGGATCAGCTCCTTGTCGCTGAAGCCGCGGCCGCGCAGGAAGCGGGTGAGGTGGTCCCAGCCGGCCGGGCTGTAGCCGACGCCGAAGTGCTGGGCGGCGGCCTGGTCGAAGCCGCGCTCGGCGAGGAACCGGCGGCCGATCTCGGCCTCGGGGCTGTCGAGCTGGTCGACGTAGAACTGTGCGGCGGCCTTGTGGGCCTCCACCAGGCGGGTGCGCTCGCCCTGCTGGCGGCCGGGGGTGTAGCCGCCCTCTTCGTAGCGCAGGGTGATGCCGGCCTGGGAGGCGAGGCGCTCGATGGTCTCGGCGAAGGAGAGGTGGTCGATCTTCATGATGAAGTCGACGGTGTCGCCGCCCTCCTGGCAGCCGAAGCAGTGGTAGAGGCCCTTGGCGGGGCTGACGTGGAAGGACGGGGACTTCTCGTCGTGGAAGGGGCAGAGGCCCTTGAGGTTGCCGCCGCCGGCGTTGCGGAGCTGGAGGTACTCGGACACGACGGCGTCGATCGGGACCGCGTCCCGTACCGCCTTCACATCGTCATCGTTGATCCTGCCTGCCACGCGTGAATTCTACGGCCGGGGTCGGACAGTCCCGGCCGCGTGGGCCTCGCGGCCGGGCCGGCCGGGCGCGGGGCGGCGGGCATCAACCCAGGTCACCCGCGGGGCCGGATTCCCCGGACCGCGGTCGGGCCGTCAGCCGCCCGCGCCCGCCATCACCGCCAGGAACCGGTCCAGGCCGATGTTGCCGCCGGAGATGATCACGCCGGTGCGGGGCGGGAGCGGACCGGCCCTGCCGGTGAGGAGGGCGGCCAGGGCGCTGGCGCCGCTGGGCTCGGTGACGATCTTCAGTCGTTCGAAGGCGAACGTCATGGCGGCGCGGATCTCGTCGTCGGTGACCAGGACCACCGAGTCGAGGAGGCGCTGGTTGATCGCGAAGGTCAGGGCGCCGGGGGTGTCGACGGCCTGGCCGTCGGCGATGGTGCGCGGGACGGGGATGGTGACGGGGTGGCCGGCGGCCAGTGAGCGCCGGGTGTCGTCGCCGGCCGCCGGCTCGACGCCGATCATGCGGATGCCGGGGGCGAGGGCGGTGGCGGCGGTGGCCGAGCCGGCCATCAGGCCGCCGCCTCCGACGGGCACCAGGAGCGCGTCGAGCGGGCCGGTCTCCTCCAGGAGTTCCAGGGCGGCGGTGCCCTGACCGGCGATGATGTGCGGGTGCTCGTACGGCGGGATCAGGGCCAGTCCGCGGTCCTCGGCGAGCTGCCGGGCGAGGGCGGCCCGGTCGCCGGTGTAGCGGTCGTAGCGGACGATCTCGGCGCCGTAGCCGGCGGTGGCGTCCCTCTTGGAGCGCGGGGAGTCCTCGGGCATCACGATGACGGCGTGGCTGCCGAGTTCGCGGGCGGCGAGGGCGACGGCCTGGGCGTGGTTGCCGGAGGAGTACGCGACCACTCCCCGGGCGAGCTGGTCGGGGGCGAGCCGGGAGAGGGCGTTGTAGGCGCCGCGGAACTTGAAGGCGCCGATGCGCTGGAAGTTCTCGCACTTGAGGTGGGCCTCGGTGCCGGCCAGCGCGTCGAGGGTGCGGGAGCGCAGGACGGGCGTGCGGTGGGCCACGCCCGCCAGCCGCCGGGCGGCGTCCCGGACGTCGTCGAGGGTGAGGGTGTCCGGGGCGCCGGGGCCGGCGGGGCGGGGGTGGCCGCTGGGGCCGCTGGGGCTCTGCGTCATAGGCGCACGCTACGGGAGCAGCGAGGCGAGCGGAACATCCGGATCGGCCAGCGCGGTGGGCTCCAACGGGGCACCGCTGCGGATGAGTTGCTGGATGGTCTCGGCGACGTCCCAGACATTGACGTTCATGCCCGCCAGCAGCCGGCCGTCGGCGGCGAGCCAGAAGGCGACGAACTGCCGCTTGGCGACGTCGCCGCGGCAGACGACCTGGGCGTACGAGCCGGGCGGGGCGTAGCCGGAGTACTCCATTCCGACGTCGTACTGGTCGGAGAAGAAGTACGGGACGCGGTCGTAGCTGATGTCCTGGCCGAGCATGGCGCGGGCGGCGGCCGGGCCGCCGTTGAGGGCGTTGGCCCAGTGCTCGACCCGGATGCGGGTGTCGAGCAGGGGGTGGTCGGCCGCGGCGACGTCACCGGCGGCGTGGACGTACGGGTCGGAGGTGCGCAGCGCCGCGTCGACGGCGATGCCGCCGCCGGCCTGGGGGTCGGCGAGGTCGAGGCCGGCCTGTTCGGCGAGGGCGGTGCGCGGGGCGGCGCCGATCGCGGCGAGCACGTCGTGGGCGGGGTGTTCCTCGCCGTCGTCGGTGCGGACGGCGACGACCATGCCGTCCTGGCCGACGATTTCGGTGAGGCGGGCGCCGAAGTGGAAGCGGACGCCGTGTTCGCGGTGCAGGTCGGTGAAGAGGGCGCCGAGTTCGGGGCCGAGGATGCCGTGCAGGGCGGTGGGGGCGGGTTCGACGACGGTGACCTCGGCGCCGTAGGAGCGGGCCGCGGCGGCGACCTCCAGGCCGATCCAGCCGGCGCCCGCGATGACCAGCCGGTCGCTTTCGCGGCCGAGGGAGGCCAGGACGCCGCGGAGCCGTTCGGCGTGGGCGAGGCGGCGCAGGTGGTGCACGCCGGCCAGGCCGGTGCCGGGGATGTCCAGGCGGCGCGGTTCGGCGCCGGTGGCCAGCAGCAGCTTGTCGTAGGCGATGAGGGTGCCGTCCCCGAGGCGGACGGTCCGGCCGGCCGGGTCCAGGTGGACGGCGGGCTGGCCCAGGTGGAGCTCGATGTGTGCCTGGGCGTACCAGGCGGGTTCGTGGATGAAGACGCTGTCGCGCTCCTCCTTGCCGAGCAGGTATCCCTTGGAGAGCGGCGGGCGCTCGTACGGGTGGTCGCGCTCGTCACAGATGAGGATCACCCGGCCGGTGAAGCCCTCGGAACGGAGCGTTTCCGCGGCCTTCGCCCCGGCCAGGCCACCCCCGACGATGACGAACGTCTGGTGTGCGTCGACCACTTGCTTCCTCCTCGTTGCGGTGCCGTACGTCCGCGTCCGCGTCCGTAAACGCCCCCGATGTGCCCCCGGTGTGGTGTTTCCGGTGTGCCTTCCCCGTGTGCTGACCGGGTGTGCCGTCCCGATGCGCTGTCCCGGTGTGCTGTCGCCCGTAGGTGTGGGCGGTGGTGCTGTCTCCCGTGGATGTGGGCGGTGGTGCTTTCCCTCGTAGATGTGTGCGGTGTTGGCGGGGTTCTCTCAGTTCGCCGTTCGATAACGGTCGGGTTCGAGCGTCCCGCACGGAGCGTGAGGGGGGAAGAGGGGCTTCCCCCCTAGGGTCACCCTGGGTTGCCCGGCGCGTTACCGGGCCGTCGGGTGAGACGGGCGTGCAGGGAGCGGGCCGTCGTGTCCGTCAAGGCCGCGATCTGGTCGATGACGGCCCGCATCCGCGCGGTGTCGTCAGGGGCCGCCTCGAACAGCGAACGGAACTGTGGGTCAAGGCCGTCGGGGGCCCGGGCGAGGAGTGCCTCGGCCAGTTCGGCGATGACGATGCGCTGGTCGGCGCGGAGGGCCTCCTGGTCCGGGCGCTGCATCACGTACCGGTCGGCGACCGCTTTCAAAACGGCGCATTCCAGCCGGGTTTCGGCCGGAACCACCAGCTCCGCGGTGTACCGGGTCAGCCGGCCGCTCCCCCACCGGGCCCGCGTCGCGCCCTCCGCGGCGAGGCAGAAGCGGCCGATCAGCTGGCTGGTGGCGTCCTTGAGGCGGGCCTGGGCGAGCGCGCTGCCGTCGTAGCCGTGCGGCCACCACTCCTGCTCCAGCAGGCGGTCCAGCGCCGCGGCCAGTTCCTCGGGGCCGGCGCCCGGGGCGTAGCGCTCGGCGGCGACCGCGAAGATCTCGGCGCGCTCGGCGTCGGCGAGCAGGAGGTTGGGGTCGAGGTGACCGGCGTGCAGCCCGTCCTCGACGTCGTGCACGGAATACGCCACGTCGTCGGACCAGTCCATGACCTGGGCCTCGAAGCTGCGGGCCGCGTCGGGCGCGTCCTGCCGGAACCAGACGAAGACCGGCCGGTCGTCCTCGTAGACCCCGAATTTCGGGGAGTGCGGATCGGTGGGGTGCGCGCCGCGCGGCCAGGGGTACTTGGTGGCGGCGTCGAGGGCGGCGCGGGTGAGGTTGAGGCCGACGCTGAGCGCCGTGCCGTCCGGTGCGGGCACGAACCGCTTGGGCTCCAGACGCGCCAGCAGCCGCAGCGACTGGGCGTTGCCCTCGAAGCCGCCGCAGGGCGCGGCGACTTCGTTGAGGGCCTGTTCCCCGTTGTGCCCGAAGGGCGGGTGGCCGAGGTCGTGCGCCAGACAGGCGGTCTCGACCAGGTCGGGGTCGCAGCCGAGGGCGGCGCCCAGTTCCCGGCCGACCTGGGCGCATTCCAGGGAGTGGGTCAGCCGGGTGCGCGGGCTGGCGTCCCAGGCGTGGGTGAGCGTGCCGGGGGTGACGACCTGGGTCTTGCCGGCCAGTCGGCGCAGCGCCGCGGAGTGCAGCACCCGGGCGCGGTCGCGCTGGAAGGCGGTGCGGCCCGGGCGTTTGTCGGGCTCGGGGACCCAGCGTTCGGTATCGGCCGCGGTGTAGCCGGTGATGGTCGGTCGTGTGCCCGTCATACAGCGACGGTAGCCGCCCTGATGCTTTCGGGACCGGATCCGGTGCGGGTCAGGAGCGCCTGGTCGTAGCGGTGCAGTACGAGGCGGGCCAGCGCGGGGTGGTCTCCCAGGGGCGCGGCGGCGACGCCGGGGGCGGCGGCCGCGCACTGGGTGGCGAAGCGGCCGGGGGCGGTGAAGCAGCCGGCCAGCGCGATCCGCTCGTGGCCCTCGGCGGTCAGCGCCCGGACGGCTTCGGCGACGGTCGGGGCGGCGGCGGACGCGTAGGCGGGGACGACCGGGAGGCCGCCCAGGCGGGCGGAGAGGAGGCGGGCGGTGTGCTCGGTGTCCCGGGCGGAGCGGGCGGCCCGGGAGCCCGCGGCGGCCAGGACCACGGCGGTGCTCCCGGGCCCGGCGGCGGCGCCGGCCTCCAGCAGCCGGCCGTGCAGCGCCTCGGCGAGGAGCGGGTGCGGGCCGAGCGGTGCGGCGATCCGGCCGGTCAGGTGCGGCGCGGCGGCGAGCGCGGCGGGCAGGTCGTGGGTGACGTGGTAGCCGTGGCCGAAAAGCAGCGGGACGAGGACGGCGTCGCCGCGGAGATCCGCGAGGGTGTCGGCGAGCAGCGGCCGGTTGAGCTCGATGTGCCCGAGCCGTACGGGGAGGCCGGGGCGGAGCGCACGGACGCGGTCGAGGAGCGCGCGGACGGCCGGCAGGGCGCGCGGGTCCCGGCTGCCGTGCGCGACGGCGACGAGGGTGGGGGCGGCCGGGCGCGGTGGGCGGAAGCCGCGCAACCGGACCGTGCGGAGCCCTCTGCTGAGCTGCGCGGTGATCTCGGCGGCGAGCTCCCCCGCACCGAGCGGCGCGGAGGAGGCGGAGGCGGAGGGCTGCGGTATCGGCACCGTCATGATCCGAGCGTGGCAGCCGGGCGTTGCGCTGCCGTTTCGTGGTGGGGAACTCCGTGTTCCGTATGCCTGCCGCCGGCGTCACGCCCCGTGTGCGTGGGCACTACGGCCCCTCCGCGTCGGCGTTTCGCCCCACGTACGTCGGCGTCACGCCCCGTGTGCGCCGTCCTCCGCGCCGTGCCCGCCGCTCGCCGCGTCGCTCTCCCTGGTGGCGACCTCGTGGGCGTCGATCTCCTTCAGGTAGCGCTCGCGCGTCGGCTCGTCCAGGAAGGACGCGCGGAAGGAATTGCGGGCGAGGGTGCGCAGGGTCGCCTCGTCGAGGCCGAGGGCGTCGCGTACGGCGGTGAAGTTGTCGTCCGCGTAGCCGCCGAAGTACGCCGGGTCGTCGGAGTTGACGGTCACCAGCAGCCCGGCGTCCAGCATCGCGGGCAGCGGGTGGTCCGCGAGGTCGTCGACCACTCGCAGGCGGAGGTTGGACAGCGGGCAGACCGTGAGCGGCACCTGGTCCGTCACCAGGCGGGCGACCAGCCGCTCGTCCTCCATGGAGCGCACGCCGTGGTCGATCCGGTCCACGCCGAGGACGTCCAGGGCCTCCCAGACGTACGCCGGCGGGCCCTCCTCGCCCGCGTGCGCCACGCACTTGAGCCCGGCCTCCTTGGCCCGCGCGAAGACCTCCCGGAACTTCACCGGCGGATGCCCGACCTCGGCCGAGTCCAGCCCGACGGCGGTGAGCCGGTGCAGGTGCGGCCGGGCCGCCTCGAAGGTGGTCAGGGCCGACTCGGCGCTCTCGTCCCGGAGGAAGCACATGATCAGCCGGGTGCTGATGCCGTACGTCTCCTCGGCGGCGTCCAGCGCCCGGGCCAGGCCGTCGATCACCGTGCCGATCGCGACGCCGCGCGCGGTGTGCGCCTGCGGGTCGAAGAAGATCTCGGCGTGCCGTACGCCCTGCTCCTTGGCGCGGGCCAGATAGGCGTGCGCGAGGTCGGCGAAGTCGTCCTCGGTGCGCAGCACGGCCATCAGCGCGTAGTACAGGTCCAGGAAGGACTGCAGGTCCTCGAAGGAGTAGGCGCGGCGCAGCTCGTCCTCGGTGGCGTAGGGCAGCCGCACGCCGTTGCGCCGGGCGAGCGCGAAGGCCAGTCCGGGCTCCAGCGTGCCCTCGATGTGCAGGTGCAGTTCCGCCTTGGGCAGCGGCCCGGCGGCCGGCCGGTCGGTGGAGGGGTTCGGGGAGGAAGCCACGCTGGTCAGACCTGTTCTGCGGTAGGTGAAGGGCCCTCGGTACTACGGGAGGGATCTTCCAGGTTAGTCGCCGGAGTGCCGGAGCCCACCGGGTGGTGGGGAGCCGCGGAACCGACCGGGTGAAGGACGCGCCCGGCGGGGGCGGCCAGCCAGTCGCCGCCCTCTATGGGGGTGCCGGTCGTGCGCAGGCGGGCGGCGAGCGGCGCGGCGGCCAGGTAGACCCAGGCCCGTACGGTGCGGCCGTCCGGGCGGACCGCGTCGGTGACCACCCGCTCGTAGAGGTTGCGCGGGTCGCCGGGGGCGTAGTCCTCCAGCCGGTCCAGCACCGTTTGCACCTCGTCGTAATCGGCGGGCCGGGGGTGGACGAGCGCGCCGTGCACCACCGCGTCCGGCGGCCCGGGTACCGCGTACGGGTAGCCGGGGCCGTCGTAGAGCAGCGCGCCGGCGATCCGGGCCGGTTCCTCGTGGGCGGTCCGGCCGCGGAGCGCCCAGGCGTGGTTGGCCTGGCCGGGGAGCAGCGTCCCGTAGACGAAGAAGGGCAGGCGCTCGGGCTCGGTGGTCATGGGGCGCGGTCCTCTCCCGGGTGGTGGGGTCCTGGTGGTGAAGTCCTGGTGGTGGAGTCCTGCTGGTGGGGTCCTGCTGGTGGGGTCCTCTCCAGGGTCGTACGGCATCGGCGGCAGGGTCGTACGGCTTCCAGCCGCATCGCACCGCATCGCCCCGCGGCGCCCGTCATCGGCCGGTGCAACCATCATCGGCCCGTGGGCGTCGGTGCCTGCAGACACGATCGCGATCAGACGCGATCAGACGCAGTCGGGCCCGGTCCGGGTGCGGTGCGAGCGGCTGCGATCATTTGCGATCGGGGACGGGGGCGGGGCATGCGGGAGCCGGTGGCAGGGCTGGTGCGGCGCATACGGGGCGGGGTGTCCCGGCTGCGGCTGCCGCGGACCCGGCGCGGGCAACGCCGCGCCTTTCAGACCGTGGTGGCCGCGACGGTGCTCGCGCTGGCCCCGGCGACCTGGCTGAACGCCACCGCGGGCCCCCGGGTGCGGACCGTCGCCGACGCCCCCGCCGCGCCGGTCGCCATCGTCTTCGGCGCGGGCCTGTGGGACGGCAAACCGTCCCCGTACCTCGCCCACCGGCTGGACGCGGCCGCCGCGCTCTACCGGCGGGGCACCGTCCGGGCCCTCCTGGTCACCGGCGACAACAGCCGCCACGACTACGACGAACCGGACGCCATGCGCGGCTATCTGCTGCACCACGGCGTACCGGCCAGGAAGATCGTCAGCGATTACGCGGGCTTCGACACCTGGGACTCCTGCAGCCGGGCCCGCCGGATCTTCGGCGTGGACCGGGCGGTGCTGGTCAGCCAGGGCTTCCACATCCGGCGTGCGCTCGCGCTGTGCACGGCGGCCGGGATCGACTCCTACGGGGTCGGGGTCGCCGCCAAGCGCGATGTGACCTGGGCGTACGGCGGCGTGCGGGAGATCTTCGCGGCCGGGAAGGCGGCGGCGGACGCGCTGCTGCGGCCCGACCCGCAGTTCCTCGGCCCGCGCGAGAAGGGCGTGACGGAGGCGCTGCGCTGAGGCCGGCGGGGGGCGCCGGCTGAGGCACTGCGCCGAGGCCGGCGGGGGGCGGTACAACGGCCGGCGCGAGTCACCGCTGAGACTGGCGGAGGCACTGCGCCGAGGTGTGACGGAGGCGCTGCGCCGAGGCGGGACGGAGACGCTGCGCCGAGGGGCGCGCGCCTCCGTCTCCGGCCCCGGTCCCGGTCTCACGCCTTGGTCGCGCGGGCGTACAGGCTGAGGATCTTCGCCCCGAAGTAGGGGCTGTAGGAGACCCGGTCGCTGTTCGGGCCCTTGGGGCCGCCGCCGTTGAGACCGCCGATCAGCCCGATGATCCGGCCGGTTCCGGTCCGCTCGTCGAAGCCGGTGAGCCAGGGGCTGCCCGAGGTGCCGCCGTAGAAACCACCGCATTCCATGCGGAGTTGGTCGGTACCGGCGAGCCGGGAGGTCCGGGTGGCACAGCGCACCGCACGGTCCTCCGGGTCGTTGCGGACGGTGGGGTAGCCGATGACGGTGACGTCGTTGGTGTAACCGGGCGTCGGGGCCAGGACGTTGCCGCCGGTGACGTCCTCCAGGGCGCGGCCGTCCGCGTCGTGCTCGACGGTGGCGAAGGCGAAGTCGAGGTCGGACTTGTCGCCGGTGGTGCCGCGGTCCGGGTAGGCGAAGGACTCGTCGATCGCCCACACCCCGTGCGGCTGGGTCTGCGCGCCGGAACGATACTGCGGGACGAACGCGGCCCGGTCGCCCGGATCGCAGTGCCCCGCGGTGAGGATCAGGTTGCGGTGCGGGCTGTGCACGACGCTGGCGGTGCAGTGGTGGGCCCGGGCGTCGCCGTCCACCGAGAACAGCACGCCGACGGTCGGGACGCCGTCGAAGTGCCGGGCGGTGGCGGGGAGTCGGGCGGCGGCACCGGACGGTCGGGCGGCCGGGGCGGACCCGGAGGACCCCGCCGCGCCCGGGGTGGCCTTCGCGGCCGGTGCGGCGGCGGCCATCCGCTCGGGCGTCCAGTAGGCGGCGGCATCCCGGCTGGTCCAGGGCGCGTCGGGGGCCCGGGTCGGCCGGTCGCCGGCGGCGGCACTGCCCCGGGCGCTCTCTGCCGCGTGCACGGTCGGTGTCGCGGCCAGGCAGAACGCCATGCCGAGGGCCGTCGTCACGGCCTTGCCGCCGCGGGTCAGCAGGGGGATGCGCAGCGGGCCCGGGGTCCGCCGCCTCGCGTGTCGCGCCACGTCAGCTCGTCTCCTCTGCGACCCAGGACAGATAGCCGGCCCCGCCGCGGGTGATCGGGGTGGCGATGATCTCGGGGGTTTCGTAGTCGTGCGTCTGGAGGAGGTACCGCTCCAGCTCCGGGTAGCGCACCTGCGAGGTCTTGAACAAGACCTGCCATTCCCGCGAGGTCTCCACCGCGTCCTTCCAGCGGTAGACCGAGGTCACCGGGGCGCCGACCTGGGCACAGGCGGCGAGCCGGCCCTCGATCGCGCCGCGGGCCAGGCGCTCGGCCGTCTCCTCGCTGTCCGTGGTGGTCATGACGGTCAGGAACTCGGTGGATACGGGCGGTTCGACCGGGCGGGAGCTGGGGTCGCCCGGGCGGGAGGTCGGGTCGGTGGGATCGGCCACGGCGGCATCCTTCATGGTGGGGGACATGGCGGGGGCACATGGTGGGCACCCGGTGGGGGACAAACGGACGCTGCCCGCATCGTACGGACCGGGATGATCATTCCTCAGCTGACGGGCCGCCCCCGTAGGGGCACGCACCCGGAAGCACGGGGCCGAATTCCCCGGTTGCATCCGCTGGTACAGCGGCAACGATGGAAGGGAGCCAGCCGCCGGCACCGCATCGAAAGGCCAGCACCATGGACGACCTCGACGCACTCACCCGCCAGCAGCTCGACGACGCCAGGGCCTCCGCGCACGGACGCAGTGCCCATCTCTTCCTCCACGACGGTCCGCTGCGGCAGACCGTGATCGCGCTGATCGCCGGGGCCTCGCTGGACGAGCACCAGGCGCCACCGGCGGCGAGCCTGCAGGTCCTCAAGGGGCGGGTCCGGCTGACCGGGCCGGGCAACGGCACCGAGCTGAAAACGGGTCAGATCGCCGTGCTCCAGAAGCGGCACGGCGTGGAGGCCGTCGAGGACTCGGCAGTGCTGCTGACGTCCGTCACGGAGTTCAAGGGCGAGGACGTCCGCGGCGCGGAGACGGCGGGGGCGGCGCGGGGGTAGGGCGCACAGCTTCACGTTTTTCTGAATCTTATGTAGCTTGAGGAGCATGCCAAGTTCCAGGCCCGGTGACGGCCCCGCCGGTGACGGCCCCGCCGGTGAGGGCCCCGCCCGCGGCGGGCCGGGCATCAAGGTGCGGCTGACCGGCGAGAAGGAGACCCTGCTCCCCACGCTCTACGCCCGCGCCGTCGACTGCCTCTCCCCCGACCCGGTCCTCGGCGACACCATGGCCCTGGACACCGTCCGCCGGATCGACTACGACTTCCGCGCGATGCGGCTGACCGCCGGCGACGCCGTCACGGTGGTCCTGCGCGCCCGCCAGTTGGACCGCTGGACGGCGGAGTTCCTGGACCGGCACGACGACGCGGTGGTGGTGCATCTGGGCTGCGGTCTCGACACCCGCGTCCACCGGCTGGACCCGGACCCCGGAGTGCGCTGGTTCGACGTCGACCACCCCGAGGTCATCGATCTGCGCCGGCAGCTGTACCCGGAGCCGGCGGCCGACTACACGGCCGTCCCCTCCTCCGTGACCGACCCGGCGTGGGTCGCCCAGGTGCCCGCGGACCGGCCGACGATGATCGTCGCCGAGGGGCTGCTGATGTACCTCACCGAGGCGGACGCCACCGCGCTGTTGCGGCGGCTGATCGTCCACGCGCCGCACGGCGCCGCGGCCTTCGACGCCTTCAGCGGCTTCGCCATCCGTACCCAGCGGCTCAGCCGCATGCTCAGGAAGGCCGGGGCCCGGGTGCGCTGGGGCACCGACCGCGCGGGGATCGCCGCGCTCAGCCCGCGCCTGCGGATCGTCGAGGACGTCAGCGCACTGGAGCTCCCGGGGATCGAGCAACTGCCGCCCGCCTCCCGGCTGGCCGCCCAGGCCGCGGCCAAGGTGCCGGCGGTACGGGACACCTGGCGGCTGTACCACTGCCGGTTCTGAGCCGCCCTCCGCCCCGCCTCGCGTCCCTCAGACCGCGATCCACTGGTCGTACGCCAGCTTGCACAGCAGGGCAACGACCACGACCACCAGCACCCCGCGGACGAACCCGGCCCCGCGCTTGAGCGCCATCCGGGCACCCACCAGGCCGCCCACGAGGTTGAACAGCGCCAGCAGCGCGCCCAGTTGCCACAGCACGGTGCCCTGGACGGCGAACATCGTCAGCGCGCCCACGTTGGTGCAGACGTTCACGACCTTGGCCGTGGCGGACGAGGTCACCAGGTCCATGTGCAGCACCGCGGCGAGCGCGATGACCAGGAACGCGCCGGTCCCCGGCCCGATCAGGCCGTCGTAGAAGCCGATGCCCAGACCGGCGACGAGGACCGCGGCGAGCACCCGCCGCCGGGAGACCGGTCCGGACGGCGCCGGTGCGGTCCCGAAGGCCGGGCGGAAGAGCACGAAGGCGAGCACGCCCAGCAGGACCGCCATGATCAGCGGGCGCAGCACCTCGCTGTTGATCCCGGCCGCGAAGAACGCCCCGCCCAGCGAGCCGGCCACCGCCGCCAGCCCGATCCGCAGCGCGGTCCGCAGATCGATCGGCGCCTTGCGCACGTAGGTGACCGCGGCCGCCGTCGTGCCCACGATGGCGGTGGACTTGTTGGTGCCGAGGACGTACGCGGCAGGCGTGTGCGGAAGGCCGACCAGCAGGGCCGGGAGCAGCAACAGTCCGCCCCCGCCCACCACGGCGTCGATCCAGCCCGCCGCGAGCGCGGCCAGGCAGAGCAGGGTCAGGGCGAAGAGCGATATGTCAGCGGGCACCGGCTGATCTTAAGAAGCGGGCCGCGGACCGGGCCCCGGAATGACGGCCGCTGTGACGAACACCGCCGGGACGAAAGGGTTGTGGGCGGTGCTGCGGCCACTGCTGCCGAGGGCGCACTCACCCGTGGCGCTTGAGGTCCTCCAAACCGGGTGCGACCAGCAAGGGTTCGAACTCGACCACACTGTGCGAGGCGACGCCGTTGAGCACGTACGGATCGGTCGCGAGGATCTGGTCGAGCTCCTCGACGGGCATCTTGGCGGCCAGGTAGACGCCCCCCACCAAAGGGACTTGGCGACCGACTGCCAGCAGCCGCCGCCGTGAAATGAGGTCGTTCAGCCAGTCGCCGTGGGTCGGTCTCCACGGGTCCACTTCCGCCAGGGGTGCCGTATAGGTCACTGTGACAACGAACATGGCGGGACCGTAGCCGAGCGCCACGTACCCCAGCGACTCCCTTTCCGCGCTCAGCTCCGGGCGGCGATGTGACCGCGACTCAGGCGGGCGGCAGCTGGGCCTTCGCATCGAGATGCGCCCCTCAGCCGAAGCTGCTCTACTGGGGATAAATGTGCATATTCGCGGCCGTCAGGGAATGACGGATGGCCGCGAATTCTTTTGCCGTGGGGGGTTGCCCAGCGCGGGATTTCTCGGCGCGAGATTTCTCAGCGCGAGAGGAGATGTCATGAGCAGGGATGACCTCGTGCAGACGCCGTACGGCCTCGTTCCCAGGTCTGAGGTGGTTCCGATCAGCAGGGACGAGACCGTCAAAGTGGTCGAGGGCCGTCTGAAGAAATGCGATCTCCACACGGACCGCGTGCTGGAGGACCTGGGCCCGGTGGCGGATGAGGCGCTGTCCGCCGACCCGTACGCCTACGCCGCACGCCTGAGGGAAGACTCGGCGCCCGCGGGGCGGAAATTCGTCGACGGACAAAGGAGCGGCGGGCACGCTGCGCAGGACGAGTCCCTGACCTACATCCAGTCGTTCCGGACGACGTGGACCGTGCCATCCAAGCCCAGGAACCCGCTCAGCCCGAACGTCTTCTTCCTGTGGAACGGCTTGCACCGCGGTGCGCTGCAACCGGTGCTGGACTGGTCCAACAATACCGAGGGAAAGGCGAGTTACGGCATCGCGAACTGGGCCTATATCGGCAACAAGTACGTGCACGGTGACCATCTCTACGTCGACCCAGGCACTTCCCTCACCGGCGTCATCCGGTTCCGTTCGCTTATCAGCGCGGGCTATATGTACACGCTGGGATTCGTCGGCTTCCCCGATGCCGACTTCACCGTCGTCCGTTCGCTCACACAAGGCCCGGCAAACGGTGTCATCCTGTGCTTCGAGCCGTACTTCGACACCTCGGACGAATCGTCCCTGCCGCCCGACACGAAGGTTGACTTCGTCCAGATCAACCTCTCCATGCAGTCCGGACACCCCACCCCGCCAACGATCAATTGGGACACGTCGGGCGGCATGAAAGTGGTGGACAACAGCAGCTCTCATGGCGAGGTCGACTGCTACCTCCACTCGCAGTAGCCTCCCGCTGCCGGCCCGCCCGACGGCAGATCGCGCACGGGAACGGGCACGGCGCTATGGCAGCACCCGCCGGGACGTGCACCACGGCGGGTGACGGCCGACCCAGCAGGGGCGCCTCGGAAGCGGGACCTGACTCTTCCCCCGATGATGCAGTCGGCGTCACCGGGCGCCCCGGCTCTCCGCGATCCGCTGCACCGCGTCGAGCGCTTCCGTGAGCTCCACCGCCAGCAACTGGAGCTCCCCGATCGTCCAGCTCCGCCCGTCGAGCATCCGCCGTGCCTCTTTGCGCAGTTCGGTGGTGTAGCAGAGCTGCTCGGCCTCGATGTCGTTCGCAAGCCGCGAGATGAAGCCCTCGCCGTCCCCGAGGGGCAGGCAGGGCTTCTCGTCGGGACTCGTCCAGGGGAGGAGTCGGGGGGTGGGGGTGGAGGTGGAGGTGGGGGCGGGGGTTTCGTCCGTCATGTCGTCGGCCTCCTGGGCTCGCTTGCCGAGTAACCGGATGTAGTCATTCGGTCACGCGGCCAACGCAACGGCCAATAGGATGAAGCTGTTTAAACGGCAGTGCTGACATCAGCAGCCTGCCGCTATGCAGTCTGTGGTCACAGGACGAGAGGTCACAGCGTTGGACGAGACGACCGCACCTGAGATTTTCAATCCGCTTCAAAGCTTCGGCCTCGACGTGAAACGGGTGCGCTCGGGGCGCAAGCTCACCCAGAAGCACTTAGGCAAGGCCACGGGCTACTCACATGCGTACGTCAGCATGGTGGAGGCGGGGAGGGTGAAGGCGAGCGAGAAGTTCGCGCAAGGTTGCGACCTCGCGTTCGGGACGAACGGCCTATTCGCCGGTCTGCTCCGGAGGATCGACGAAGGAGACCACCCCTCGTGGTTCGTTCCTTACCTCAACCTGGAACGGAAGGCGTCGCGGATTCTGACCTACGAGACGAACCTCGTGACGGGCATCGTCCAGACAGCGGACTACGCGAGAGCCGTCTTCCGAGCGTCCAATCCCCGAGCGAGTACGGAGGGGATCGAGGACAAGGTTGCCGCGCGACTACGGCGGCGCGAGGTGTTCGATCAGGACAATCCACCGTTCGTTTGGGTCATCCATCACGAGGCGTGCCTGCGAACCGTCGTGGGGGGTGCCGATGTCATGGCCAGGCAGCTTGACTACCTGCTGACGGTAGCTGCGTCGCCACACGTCGAACTCCAGGTCATGCCGTTCTCAGCGGGTGTACCGGCAACATCCACGCTGCCCTTCACCGTGCTGCGCTTCCGGGACTTCCCCACGGTGTTGTACACGGAGACCAGGGTAGGGGGAAGAATGCATGATTTCGCACAGACGGTCGACGCAGCACTGGATGACTATGATCTGCTGAGGGCGCGCGCGTTGTCCCCGGATGAATCGCTGACCTTGATCAAGACTCTGCTGAAGGAGCATCGAGCATGAGCGCCGACGTGGATCTGGCCGCCGCCGAATGGGTCAAGTCGTCCTACAGCGAGGGCAACGGAGGCCAGTGCGTCGAGTTCTCCCGCGCCCTCACCGTCGCCCACGGCCTCGTGCCCGTCCGGGACAGCAAGGAACCGGGCAGGCCGGCGCTGATCTTCCCGGCGGGCGGCTGGGCCGCGTTCATCTCAGCGGTCAAACAAGGGCAGTTCACCGCCTGAGGAGGCCGCGTGGATCTCAGCACCGCCACATGGGTCAAGTCCACCTACAGCGACGCCAACGGCGGCGAATGCCTCGAATTCGCCCGAGACTTCGCCTGGATCAAGTCCTCCCACAGCGAAGGCAACGGCGGGGAATGCCTCGAATTCACCCGCGCCCTCACCGACGCCCACGGCCTAGTCCCCGTCCGTGACAGCAAGGACCCCAGCGGCCCCGCCCTCGTCTTCCCCGCCACCAACTGGACCGCGTTCATCTCCGCCGTCAAACAAGGCGAGTTCGGCGCCTGAAGGGAGCGAGCCCGTGAACCTCCGTGACGACGCCCGGGCGCTGTCCGACGACCTCATCCAGCTCCGCCGTACGCTGCACCGCATCCCGGAGACCGGGCTCGAACTGCCCCGCACGCAGGAGGCCGTGCTGGGCGCGCTCGACGGGCTGCCGTTGGAGGTCGGTACCGGCGACGGGCTCAGCTCGGTGACGGCGGTGTTGCGTGGGGGACGGCCGGGGCCCACCGTGCTGTTGCGCGGGGACATGGACGCGCTGCCGGTCGCCGAGCGGACCGGGCTGGACTTCGCCGCCGACAACGGGCGGATGCACGCCTGCGGTCACGACCTGCACACCACCATGCTCACCGGCGCCGCGCGGCTGCTCAGCGCGCACCGTGACCGGCTCGCGGGGGACGTGCTCTTCATGTTCCAGCCGGGCGAGGAGGGTTACGACGGGGCGCGGCACATGCTCGCCGAGGGGCTGCTGGACGCGACCGGGCAGCGGCCGGCCGCGGCGTACGCGATCCACGTGCTGTCGGCGGGGCTGCCCAGCGGTGTGTTCCGGACCCGTGGAGGTACGGCGATGGCCGCGTCCAACACGTTGCGGGTGACGGTGCGCGGCGAGGGCGGGCACGGGTCGATGCCGCACCGTGCCAAGGACCCGGTGCAGGCGGGCTGTGCGATGGTGACCGCGCTGCAGGCGTGGATCACCCGGACCTTCGACGTCTTCGACCCGGTGATCCTGACGGTGGGCACGTTCCACGCCGGGACGAAGCAGAACGTCATTCCGGACACCGCGGTCTTCGAGGCGACGGTGCGCAGCTTCTCGGACGCGGCACAGGCCCGCGTCAAGGACGGCACGGTGGAGGTGTGCCGCGGCATCGCGGCGGCCTACGGGGTGGACGTGGACGCGGAGTTCCTGGAGGTGTACCCCGTCACCGTCAACGACCATGCGGAGGCGGACTTCGCGGCGGGCGCGATCCGCGAGGCACTGGGCGAGGAGCGCTACGTACCGCAGGCGCAGCCGCTCCAGGGCTCGGAGGACTTCTCCCGCGTGCTCGCCGAGGTGCCGGGGGCGATGCTCTTCCTCGGCGCACCGCCGCGTGGCGCCGACCCTGAGCGGAGCGCCAACAACCATTCCCCGCTGGCCGAGTTCGACGACGCCGTACTGGCGGACGGTGCCGCCGTCTACGCCGAACTGGCGGCCCGGCGACTGGCCTCGGCCTGATGACACCCGTACGGAGAGTTCCGGCATGACCCCCACCCCACGCGACGCCCCGCACCGCCCCGAAGACCGGGTCTACGACTCCAGCCCCTGGTGGGCGGGGCTGGGGCCGGTCGGGGCCGTGGTGCTGATCGTGGGTGGGGTGGTGTGGGCCGTGTGGTCGTTCCTGCGGCTGCCCGGGGATGCGCAGGGGCAGGCGATGGGCTACTACCGCGCGAGCCGGTTCGTCGCCATCGGGCTGGTCGTCGGGGGCACGGCCTTGCTCGGGTGGATGCGGGACCGGGCTTCAAAGGCGGCGGAAGGGGCTGCGGGCGACCCGGAGCAGGACGACGAGGAGTGAGGCGCGGTGAGCGGTTGTCGGAGGGCTTCTCGGAAGGGTTCTCAGAGGTCGCGCAGATAGGCACGGTGGTATCCAAGCAACGAGGCAGGGACAGAGCCCTGGCACTCAGGGAGTTGCGACGCCCTGTGATCATGGATGAGTGCTTTTCTTAAGCACACCCCCTCACTCGACGGCCACCGTCGCCTGCCACGAGCCAGGGCGCATGCCTGTCGCCTTCCGGAAGAACACCGAGAAGTTGGACGCGTCGGGGAAGCCGAGCGTCTGGGCGCAGGCGGCCGCGGTGAGACGGTCGTGTGCGAGGAGCCGCTTGGCTTCCAGGACGATCCGCTCGACGATGTACACCTTCGCGCTGCGGCCGGTGACCTGCTGCACCGCTCTTGAGAGAGTGCGGGGCGCGTATCCCAGTGTCCGGGCGTAGTAGCCGGCGTCGTGATGTTCCCGGAAGTGCGCTTCGACGCTGGACCGGAACAGTCGGAACACCGGATTGATCGACCGCGCTTCGGCGTGCGGGGGCCGGAGCCGGGCGATGAGTGCGGAGAGCAGGATCTCGGGCAGCTCCGTCGAGATGTCCCCGGGTGGGGCGGAGGCTTCGAGAAGGAGATGGTTACGCGCGGTGTCGACGAACGGCCAGTCGGCGTCGGGAATGGTCCAGTGTGCGACCAGGTTCGGGGACGCGACGAGCTCCCGGGTGGCGTGGGTGACCGGCGCGGTCGGCACGAACAGCACGACGTGCCCAGCCACGCCGGCGATGTCGTCCCACCGGTGCACAGCTCCAGGAGCGACCCACACCGCGGACCGCTCCTGGATCGGATGTCGGAGGAAGTCCACGGTGACGGAGCCGTGCCCGGCATCGACGACGGCGAGGACGTGGAAATCGGCACGCTGTGTCCCGCCGTCGTTCAGCTCGCGAAGGCGGTCGAACGTCATGGTTTCGACAGTGGCGGCAGGGCGCCCGACGGGCTGGTAGGTCATCTGCCGGATCACGGTCATCTGTCCAGTTTCCACCATCAGGCGACCAGTCATGCCGATGCCCCGGCACAGCGGAAGAGATTCCATGAACACATGGAACAACCGCCCAGAACACTGATCGAGAGAGTCACGATGCACACGACGCAGCAGCCGCTGCTGCCCGCCCATGACCACCGGCCGGGGGCCGGACCGACCCTGGTGTTTCTGCACTACTGGGGTGGATCCGCCCGCACCTGGGACCTCGTCGTCGACCGCCTCGCGGGACGCGACATGCTCACTGTCGACTTCCGCGGGTGGAGCCGCTCGAGCAACCTGGCCGGCCCCTACACCCTCCGCCAACTCGCCGACGACACGCTCGCGGTGATCGCCGACCTGGGCGTCACCGACTACGTCCTCGTCGGACATTCCATGGGTGGCAAGGTCGCGCAGCTCATAGCGGCGACCCGGCCCACCGGCCTCCGCGGGATCGTCCTCGTTGGTTCGGCTCCGGCGAAGCCCGCCGCAGGGCTCACTCCCGAGTACCGGGAAGGCCTTTCCCACGCCTACGACTCCGACGAGTCCGTCGCCGGCGCCCGGGATCACATCCTCACCGCGACCGAGTTGCCCGAATCGATCAAGTCGCAGATCGCGACCGACTCGCGGGCCGGCACCGACGCCGCCCGCATGGAGTGGCCGCTGCGCGGCATCGCGGAGGACATCTGCGAGCACACCCGCATGATCAGCGTCCCCACCCTCGTCGTCGCCGGAGAGAACGACCATGTCGAGCCCGTCGACGTGCTCGTCAACAACCTGGTGCCCTACCTGTCCGGAGCTGACTTCGCGGTGATTCCGAACACGGGTCACCTGATCCCGCTGGAAGCTCCGGCCGACCTCGCCGACGCAATCACGGCCTTCGCACCAGCAGCCTGACCATCTGCGCGGCCTGAAAATCGGCTTCGTCCCCGATCACCCGCGGGGCGCCACGCCGCGTGACAGCGCGAGGCTGAGGCCCGGCCCTCCCGCGTTGATACGCACCCCATGCCGGACCTGCTTGCCGCGGCCGACCGGGGCGACAAGCAGGTCGGCCTCACCGCCCGGTGCCACGCCTATCTGCGCGACCTCTTAGAAGGCTCTTAAGGGTCCTCACTATCCAGGGGGCATGACCTCATCATTCACGAGCTCCCAGGGTGTCAACTCCCCTACGGGCGGGCCGCCTCGCCGCCGATTCTCCCGGGCCCGGACCACTCGCGTCCTCGCCGCGTCCCTCGCGCTCGCCTCGACCGCCCTCGGTGTGACCGGATGTGACAGGGCCGCCGCCGGGACGCTGCACGGGAGCAAGCTCGAATTGCCCGTGGCGGGTGGCACGGCCGTCGTGGACACCGGGACGCTCGCGGTGAGCGCGCGGGCCGGGGACGGGCGGCGGATGGTGTTGTCCGAGGCAGCGGCGGCGGCCGGGGGCGGGCTCGGGAAGCCGGGGGCGGTGACGCGTACGGCGGACGGGGCGCGCTGGAGTTATCCCGCGAAGGGGCTGTCGGTGACGGCCGGCGCGGAGCACGGGCGGCTGCGGATCCGGCTGCGGGCGGAGCGGGACGGGTCGGTCAGCTGGCCGGTGACCGGGACGGACCGGGCCGCCTCGTCCGTCCAACTGCCGCGCGGCGAAGGGCTGGACATTCCCGTGCGGGACGCCTTCTGGAACGCGGGGGCGGAGAAGGGCGGGCTGGCCGGGAGCACGGCCGATGTGGGCGCGGATCTGGCGTTGCCGCTGTGGGGGTATGCGCTGGACGGCTCCCGCGGCCGCAGTGGTGGCGGCAAGGGCGACGGGCAGGGGCACGGGGTGAGTTATCTCGTGCCCACGGACATCGGGACGTCGTTGCGGTTCGCGTCCGTGGGCGGGCGGTTGCGGAGCACCGCCACCCATGCGTTCGACGGGGGCGCGGGCACCCGGGAGTACGAGGTGTCGTTCGCGCTCACCGACGGTGATCCGGTCGCGCCGGCGGACGACTACCGCGCGTACCTCGCCCAGCACGGGAAGCTCGGCAGTCTGCGGCGGAAGATCCGGCAGAACCCGGCCACCGCCAAGCTGCTCGGGGCGTTCCACGCGTATGTGTGGGGGGAGGCGCGGACCGCCGCCGGTATCGAGACGCTCAAGCGGCTCGGCGTCGGGCGGATGTGGCTCGGGTATGACGCCGGCCCGCATCCGATGGACGCCGCGGCGGTGCGGGCCGCCAAGAAGGCGGGCTATCTCGTCGGCCCGTACGACACGTTCGCCAACGGGCAGGACCCGAAGACCGCCGACAGTCCCACCTCGGCGTGGCCGGACCGGGTGTATCCCGACTTCTGTATACGAAAGGCGGACGGCACCTGGGAGACCGGCTTCGGCGGCCGCGGCTGCTACCTCAGCTCGCGCGCCTTCGAGAAGGCCGAGGCGACGAAGCACTATCTGGCCGACCGTACGCGCACGATGACCGCCAACGGGGCGGACAGCTACTTCCTGGATGTCGACGCGACCGGGGAGGTCTTCCGGGACCACACCGCGGGGCACGAGATGACCAAGGCGGGCGACCGGGCCAACCGGCTGGCCCGGATGCGCCGGCTGTCCCGGGACTTCGTGCTGGGCTCGGAATCTGCCCAACCGTGGGCCAACGAGGTGCTGGCGTACGACCACGGCTCGGGCACCCCGGTCGCGGACGGGCTGTGGGCGCTGGAGCGCGACAAGCCGACCTGGGGCAACTACTACCCGGAGAACGCGCCGAAGGCGTTCTTCAAGCCGGTGCGTCTGCCGGCCGAGGTGGCGAAGGCGATGTACGACCCGAAGTACCGGGTGCCGCTGTACGAGACCGCGCTGCACGGCTCGCTGGTCAACGCCGAACGCTGGGAGCTGTCCTACGAGAAGCTGCCGGCGCAGAAGACCACCCGGGCGCTGCTGGCGATGCTCTACAACACGCCGCTCAACTATGTGCTGGACGGTCGCTCGCTGACCGAGCACGGGAGTGAACTGGCCGCGCTGCAGCGGTACTTCGCGCCGTTGCACCGGGCCGCGGGGACCGAGCGGATGACGTCCTTCCGGTGGCTGACCGGCGACCGCACCGTCCAGCGCACGGTCTTCGGCAACGGCACCCTCACCGTCACCGCCAACTTCGGCAGCACGGCCCACGACGGGCTGCCGGGCGGCTGTGTCGACGCCAAGCTCCGCACCGACGCGCAGCCGCGCCGGCTGTGCCCGGCTCAGCTCACGCCGGCGGAGCCCGCGGCCTCCAGGTAACGCAGCACCGCGAGCACCCGGCGGTGGTCCGTCTCCGAGGGCGGGAGGCCGAGCTTGGCGAAGACATGGGCGACGTGCTTCTCGACCGCCCGCTCGGAGACGGTCAGGGCGGTGGCGATGGACTGGTTGGTGCGGCCCTGCGCCATCAGGGCCAGCACCTCGTGCTCGCGCGGGGTGAGCGCGTCCAGCGCCCGGGACCGGCGGCTCGCGCCGAACAGCTGGGACACCACGTCCGGGTCCAGCGCGGTGCCGCCGGCCGCCACCCGTTCCAGCGCGGCCACGAACTCGCCGATGTCCATCACCCGTTCCTTGAGGAGGTAGCCGACGCCGGCGAAGCCCGCGCCGAACAGCCGGTCGGCGTAAGCGGTCTCCACGTACTGGGAGAAGATCAGTACGCCGGTACCGGGGTGGTCGCGGCGGAGCCGGACGGCCGCCCGCAGGCCCTCGTCCGTATGACCGGGCGGCAGCCGGATGTCCACCACGGCGGCGTCCGGGCGGTGCGCGGCAACCGCCGCGAGCAGCGCCTCGGCGTCCGCGACGGCGGCCGCGACGGTCACCCCGCGCAGCTCCAGCAGCTGGACCAGGCCCTCGCGCAGGATCGCGGAGTCCTCGGCTATGACGATGCGCATGGGGTCCCCCGTCGGGTCGTCGTGTCTGCCCCGTCCAGCCTCCCGCGCGGGCGCTTCACGTGGGTGCCCGGCCCGTTGCCGGGCAGGGAAGGCGGACGGTGATCACCGTAGGGCCACCGGGCGGGCTGTCGCAGGTCAGCGTGCCGTCGACGGTACGGATCCGGCCCAGCAGCCCGGTCAGGCCGGTGCCCGCGCCGACCACCGCACCGCCGCGCCCGTCGTCCCGTACGGTCAGCAGGAGGGCCCCGTCGGGGGAGCCGCCCGCGGGGCCGGCCGCAGCTTCCGGCCCGGGGGCCGCGGGCTCGTGCCGCGCCTCGACCGTCACTTGTGCCGCGCCGCTGTGTTTGACGGCGTTGGCGAGCAGTTCGGCCGCGCAGAAGTAGGCGAGGGATTCCAGGGCCGGGGAGGGGCGCGGGCCGAGGGCGGTGTGCAGGGCGACCGGCAGCGGGGTGTCCGCGGTGAGGGTGGCCAGGGCGGTCGCCAGGCCCTGGTCGAGCGCGGGCGGGTGGATGCCCCGTACGAGGTGGCGCAGATCGGTGACGGCCTGGGTGGCATTGCTCCGGGCCGTCTCCACCACGGCGAGCAGCCGGTCCCGGTCGGCGTCCTGGGCGATCAGTTCGCTGATGAGGGTCAGGTGCATGCCCAGGCCGACGAGCCGGGCCTGGGTGCCGTCGTGGAGATCGCGTTCGATGCGGCGGAGAGTGGCCACGGCGTCGTCGACGGCATGCGCGCGGGTCTCCTCCAGGGTGCGGATACGGGCCTCCGCGGCGCTCGGCCCCAGCAGGGCGCGCAGCAGCAGCCGGTGCGGGGCGCCCGCCCGGCGCACCAGCCAAGGTGCGAGCAGCACGAGCAGCGCACCGGCGGCGACCACCACGGTCCAGCGCGGCCAGCTGTCGAACTCCACGCCGTAAATCTGCAGCGACACCCGGCGCACCGAGCCGTCCGCGCCGCGCAGGGTGACGTAGTTCCAGCGGCGCAGCACGGGGTGGCCGAGCGCCAGCAGGCCGTAGACGTAGCCGACCAGGACCGCGAGCAGCGGCAGCAGGGCGGTGACCGGGGTGAGCAGCGCGGCGGCGACGGCCCGCCGGCCGGCCGGGTCGCCGAGCAGCGCCCGCCGCCAGCCGAACGCCCCGCGCGCGACGCGCCGCCCGGCCGGTTCGATGTCCACACCCAACAGGCGCCGCGCGAGGGCCAGTTGGATTCCTCCCAGGCCGAGGGCGCCGCGTACGGTCAGCGCCAGCAGCCAGGGCCCGAGGGCGGTCCACGACAGCACCGCGCCCAGCGCCAGCCCGCCCGGCACCAGGACCAGTCCACAGAGCGCGAGGGGCGCGGCGAGCAGGGCGTGGGCCACGGCCGCGAGGCTGCGGGGGGTGAAGGGCGCGGTGAGGACGGTGCGCAGGGGGCGGGCCCGGGGCACGGGGCCCGTGGAGCCCGCAGCACCCGGCACGGTCGTACTCAACCGGAGTGCCGGGCGAGCCAGATCCCGCGGCCGGCGGCGATCAGCACCAGCGCGGCCACCACCGGGCCGAAGGCCATCAGGACCACGCCCGCCCCGATGTTCGCGCCGATGGTCCCGGCGGTCAGCACCCGCCACCCCCAGCCGGCCAGCAGCCCGGCCGCCAGCAGCGGGGCCAGCACCTGCCACCAGCGCCGGTCGAAGGCGTGGTGGCAGGTGGCGCGGGCCAGCGTCACCGCGCTCACCACCACGGCCGTCAGGGCCAGCACGCCCAGCGCGGTGTCCAGGCCCGGCGGCAGCTCCGGGGGCCGGACGAAATAGTCCAGCCGGGACGGCGGCACGCCCTGGTAGTCGTCCTGTCCCAGCAGCCCCCACACCGCGACCGGTAAGGCCACGGGCAGCACGGCGGCGGCCGCCGTAGGTGTCCCCGGTATCTTCATGCGCCCATGATGGCGGGCGGTCCCCAGCGCGGCATGAGTAGGGGTACTCACCGGATCACCGCCCGGTACGAGAACCGGGGCCCTGCCTCACACGCCCTCCTCTCCCGCACTGAGGCAGGCGTTCCGCCCGGGAAACAGACCAGATGCCGGCGGGTAACAGCGGCCCCGCAGGCTGACGACCATGACCTCCACTCCATCGCTCCCGGACACCGCACCGGCCACCTCACCGGACACCGCCCCCACCATCGCCCTGATAGGCCACGGCATGGTCGGCCAGCGCTTCCTGGAAGAGCTCGCCGACCGCGGCGTCACCGCACGGGCGCGGGTGGTCGTCCTGTGCGAGGAGACCCGCCCGGCCTACGACCGGGTCCAGCTGACCTCGTACTTCGCCGGCCGCAGCGCCGACGATCTGAGCCTGACCGATCCCGACTTCCTGGCCCGGCACGGCATCGAACTGCTCCTCGGCGACCCGGCCACCGCCGTCGACCGGGCCGCCCGCACGGTCACCGCCCGCTCGGGGCGGACCGTGCGCTACGACGCCCTGGTGCTGGCCACCGGGTCGTATCCGTTCGTCCCGCCGGTGCCCGGCAAGGACAGCGCGGGCTGCTTCGTCTACCGGACCCTCGACGACCTGCTGGCCATCGAGGAGTACGCCAAGAACGCGCGCACCGGTGTGGTGGTCGGCGGCGGACTGCTCGGCCTGGAGGCGGCCGGTGCCCTCAAGGGGCTCGGACTGCGCACCCACATCGTGGAGTTCGCGCCGCGGCTGATGGCGCTCCAGGTCGACGAGGGCGGCGGCCGCGCGCTGCGCCGTACCGTCGAGGAGATGGGCCTCACGGTCCACACCGGCGTCGGCGGCAAGGAGATCGTCGCGGACGGGGCCGGGGCGGTGACCGCCATGGGCCTGTCGGACGACTCCCGCATCGACACCGACCTGGTCGTCTTCTCGGCCGGCGTCCGCCCCCGCGACCAGCTCGCCCGGGACTGCGGACTGCCCGTCGGGGAGCGCGGCGGCATCGTCATCGACGCGCAGTGCCGCACCGAGGACCCCGCCGTCTACGCCATCGGCGAGTGCGCGCTGGCCGTCGACGGCCGGGTCTACGGGCTGGTCGCCCCGGGCTACGACATGGCCCGGGTGGCGGCCGCGGACCTCGCGGAGCGGCTGGCCGAGGCCGCCGCCCTCGCTGAGGAGCCGGCGGAGCCCGCCGGGGAGCGTCCCGGATTCACCGGCGCGGACCTGTCCACCAAGCTGAAGCTGCTCGGCGTGGACGTGGCCTCCTTCGGTGACGCGCACGGCGCCGCCGCCGGCTGTCTCGACGTGGTCTACTCCGACGCCCGCAGCGGCGTCTACAAGAAGCTGGTGATCGGCGCCGACGGCGCGCTGCTGGGCGGGGTGCTGGTCGGCGACGCCGACGCGTACGGCACGCTGCGCCCGCTGACCGGCACGGTGCCCCCGGTGGCGCCCGAGCAGCTGGTGCTGCCGGCCGGTCTCGCGGAGGGCGGCGGCGCCGCGCTGGGCCCGGACGCGCTGCCCGGCGACGCGGTGATCTGTAGTTGCCACAACGTCACCAAGGACGCCATCCAGGCGTGCGCCACGCTTCCCGAGGTCAAGCAGTGCACCAAGGCCGGTACCGGGTGCGGCAGTTGTGTGAAGCTGATCGGCCAGCTGCTGCCGCAGTCCGAGGACCAGGGCCTGTGCGGCTGCTTCCCGCACACCCGCGCCGAGCTCTACGAGATCGTCCGGGTCCGCCGGATCACCTCGTACGGCGAACTGCTGGACGCGTACGGCCGGGAGGAGGCGCGCGGCGGCGAGGGCTGCGAGATCTGCAAGCCCGCGGTCGGTTCGGTGCTGGCCTCCCTCGCCCCGGCGGTCGGTGCCGACGGCTACGTGCTGGGCGGTGAGCAGGCGGCGCTCCAGGACACCAACGACCACTTCCTCGCCAACCTCCAGCGGAACGGCTCCTACTCGATCGTGCCGCGCATCCCCGGCGGCGAGATCACCCCGGAGAAGCTCATCGTCATCGGTGAGGTGGCGCGCGACTTCGGCCTCTACACGAAGATCACCGGCGGCCAGCGGATCGACCTCTTCGGCGCCCGCGTCGACCAGCTGCCGGCCATCTGGGCGCGCCTGGTGGACGCCGGTTTCGAGTCGGGCCACGCGTACGGCAAGGCGCTGCGCACCGTGAAGTCGTGCGTCGGCGAGACCTGGTGCCGCTACGGCGTCCAGGACTCCGTCCGGATGGCCATCGATCTGGAGCTGCGCTACCGGGGGCTGCGCGCACCGCACAAGCTGAAGTCCGCGGTCTCCGGGTGCGCACGGGAGTGCGCGGAGGCCCGCGGCAAGGACTTCGGCGTGATCGCCACCGCCGGCGGCTGGAACCTCTACGTCGGCGGGAACGGCGGTGCCACCCCGCGCCACGCCGATCTGCTCGCCCAGGACCTGAGCGACGCGGAACTGATCCGGCTGATCGACCGCTTCCTGATGTTCTACATCCGCACCGCCGACCGTCTGGAGCGCACCTCCGCCTGGCTGGAGCGGATCGAGGGCGGCCTCGACCACGTACGCGACGTCGTCGTGCACGACTCCCTCGGGCTGTGCGACGAACTGGAGGCGCTGATGGCCGCCCATGTCTCCCACTACCGCGACGAATGGGCCGAGACCCTTGCCGACCCCGAACGGCTCGGCCGCTTCGTCTCGTTCGTCAACGCGCCCGGCGCGCCGGACCCGTCCGTCCGCTTCGTCCCGGAGCGCGACCAGGTCAAGCCGGATCTGACGCTGCTGGCCGGACCGACCCTGCCCGTTCGCACTCTGGAAGGGACCTCTGCCCGATGAGCCTGATGACCACCACCGTTTCGCCCGAAGCGACTCCCGCCCTGCCCGAAGCCACCGTGCGCACGGACACCGGTACTGCCACCGGTGCTGCCGCCGGCACGTCCGGCGGCACGGCGGCCGCCCTCGTGGAGATCCACTGCCCGGAGGGCAGCTGGCTCCCGGTCTGCACCCCGGAGGACCTCACTCCGGGGCGCGGAGTGGCCGCCCTCCTCCCGGACGGCAGCCAGGCCGCACTCTTCGCGGACCGGGCCGGCCGGCCGTACGCGATCGGCAACCGCGACCCGTTCACCGGCGCCCAGGTCCTCTCCCGCGGCCTGACCGGCAGCGTCGACGGCCGCCCGTTCGTGGCCTCGCCCCTGCTCAAGCAGCGCTTCGACCTGGAGTCGGGCGACTGCCTCGACGATCCGTCGGTGTCGGTGCCGGTGTACGGGGTGCGGGTGCGAGCCGGCGAGTGACGACGGCCGGTGGCGGTGCACGCCGACGGGCGTGCCCGTCCGGCCCGGTGAGCGTGCCGACCGGCCCGGTGACCGTGGCGGCCGGCCCTGTGATCGTGCAGACCAGCCCGGCGACCGTGGCGACCAGCCCGGTGAGCGTGGCGACCGGCCCGGCGATCGTGCCGACCGGCCCGGCGATCGTGCCGACCAGCCCGGCGATCGTGCCGACCAGCCCGGCGATCGTGCCGACCGGCCCGGCGATCGTGCCGACCAGCCCGGTGACCGTGGCGGCCGGCCCGGTGATCGTGCCGACCAGCCCGGTGACCGTGGCGGCCGGCCCGGCGACCGCGTCGGCCCGGGGGGCGCCCCCGGGCGACCCGGGGCCCGCCCCCGCGCGCCAAGCTACTCGGGCGTAGGGTGGGTGATCCGTCGGCTCGCCGGCCGCGGGCTCACCCCCGGCCGCCGGCCCCGTAGGGAGGAGTGCAGGCGTGACCCGGTGGAACACCAGCCACATCCCCGACCAGACCGGCCGCTCGGCGGTGGTCACGGGCGCGAACAGCGGCATCGGCTACATCACCGCGCGCGAACTGGCGCGCCGCGGCACCCGCGTGGTGCTGGCCTGCCGCAGCGCCTCGCGCGGCAAGGCGGCCCTGGACCGGCTGCGCACCGAAGTCCCCACCGCCGAGGCGGAGTTCCGGCCGCTCGACCTCGCCGACCTCTCCTCCGTACGGGACTTCGCGGCCACCCTCGACGACCTCACCGGCGACCGCCTCGACCTGCTCATCAACAACGCGGGCGTGATGGCACTGCCGCACCGCACCACCGCCGACGGCTTCGAGATGCAGTTCGGCACCAACCACCTCGGCCACTTCGCACTCACCGGACTGCTGCTGCCCCGGCTGCTGGCCACCCCGGAAGCCCGCATCGTGTCCGTCTCCAGCATGCTGCACGCGCTCGCCGACCTGGACTACGACGACCTCAACAGCGAGCGCTCGTACGGTCGTTGGATCGCCTACGGCCGCTCCAAGAGCGCCAATCTGCTCTTCGTCCACGAGCTGACCCGGCGGCTCGCGGCGGCCGGTTCGCCGCTGGTCGCGGCCGCCTCGCACCCCGGTTACGCGGCCACCAACCTGCAGACCGCGGGCGCCCGGATGGAAGGCCGCAACGCGGCGGAACGGGCCATCGAGCTGGGCAACCGCCTGATCGCCCAGCCCGCGGAGGGCGGCGCGCTGGGCACCCTCTGCGCGGCCACCGCCCCGCACATGCGGCCGGATTCCTTCGTCGGCCCGCGCAACGGACTGCGCGGCGCTCCGGCACAGTCCTTCCGCGCCCCCTGGACGAAGAAGGACGCAAACGGCGAACGGCTCTGGGCCGCCTCGGAGCAACTGACGGGCGTGCACTACGACTTCGCCGCGGCCCTCACGTCCGGCTGAGCGCTCACTTCGGCCCCCAGCCGCCGCGTGTCGTCCGGCTGAGCGCTCGCTCCGGCCCGGGCGCTCCGTGCCGACCTGCTGAGGGCCCAGTCCAGCCCCGGCCGCCCGGTGCCGTGTCGACCGGCTGGGCCTCACTCCGGCCCGGACGCCCCGTGCCGACCGGCTGGGCCTCACTCCAGCCCCAGCCACCCCGTGTCGACCGGCTGAGCCTCACTCCAGCCCGGACGCGTCGAAGACCGCCCGTGCGCCGTCCTGATCGATCCGGTCCGCCAGGACCTGGAGCGTCGCCACGCCGCAACGCAGCAGTCCGCGCTCACGGGACCGGCGGACGCCCTGGTCGAGTCGGTGCCACAGCACGGGGTTGGCGCTGAGGACCTTGGGATCCAGCTCGACCCGGCCGCCCCGGGCGTCGCGGAGCACCAGCCGCGGCGCCATCCCGTCGGTGCGCCGTACGACGACGAGCCGGTCGGTCTCGACCCGGTGCCCGCGCACCAGCCCACGGGACCTCAGCCAGCCGTCCCCGGCCGTCACCCGTGGCGGGAAGAGGACCGCGAACAGCACCAGAGCGACGGCCAACCAGCATCCGGCGCGCCACGGCGTGAGCGTCCCGTTGGCGAGGTCGACCAGCAGCATGACGACGAGCAGCCCGGCCGTGCAGCAGAGCGTGGCGCACAGCTCGGGCAGCCAGGTCCGGTCGTGAACGGTGCCGTTCGCAGGCAGGGGCGGGGGGATCGCCGACCGGGCGACCGGCAGCCGCCACGCGACCCGTCGTCCTCCGTCGTCGCCCCCGCCGTCCCCGTCCTTCGTGAAGCCGGGCCCCAGGCCCCGTCGCCGTCCCATGCCTCGACGCTAGGGCGGCGCACCGGGCCCTCCCCAGACGTTTACAGGGCGCTGATGCGGCCGCTCCCAACCTTGACGTGCCGATGACGTGGCGTTGACACGGGCACCGGAAAGTGGCCATACGAGGCGCCGGATCCGGCCGTGCGGCATGTGCCCGCTTCAGGGCGGAGGCGCACGCGTCAAGAACCGGTGAAGAACGCCCCACCGTCCGCCAAGGGACCACCAAGGCCGCTCGTCGGCGTCCGCCACGGCCCGCACACTGGACCGGTCCAGCCGGACCGCCGCACCGCGCTCCAGGGCCTGGCCGCCCGCTCCCTCGACGCCATGGCCTCCGTCGCGTACGGCCCCGAGTCGATCGTGCTGGTCCTGGCCGCGGCGGGCGGTTACGGGTGTCGACGGCTCCGGGGGGCGACGGCTCCGGGTGTCGACGGCACCGGTTTCCGAGACCGTTCGCGATTGCCGACGGACGCCGCGCCGGACCACCACCGGCAGGACCGACCGCCTCAGCGACGTCGTAGCCGGACGCCGTAGCGGACCACCACCCGGCAGGACCGACCGCCTCGGTGACGTCATAGCCGGGCGTTGTCCGTCATGCCGCCTACGGTGACGTCATGCCCCCAACCATGGATTACGACAGCCACTGCACCGAAATCGTCACCCAGTCCCTCCTGCTGGGCTCCGCCCTCACGGAGGACATGGACCTCAGCCCCGTCGTACCGTCCTGCCCGGACTGGAACCTCGCCCAGTTGGTACGCCACCTGGGCGAGGCCCACCGCTGGGTCGCGGAGGTCGTACGGACCCTGGCCACCGCACCCCCGCCCGACACCGCCCTGCGCGTCCTCTCCCGGGACACCACCGAGCCGCCCACCGCCCTCGCCGGCTGGCTCATCGACGGTGCCGAGCTGCTCGCCGCGACGCTCCGCACCGCCGGCCCGGAGGCCAGGATCTGGACCCCGCTGCCCTCCGGGAGTCCTCGTTTCTTCGCGCGCCGTATGTGCCACGAGACGGTCATCCACCGGGCCGACGCCACCCTCGCCCTGAACACCGACTTCTCCGTGACCCAGCCGGTCGCCCTCGACGCCCTCGACGAGTGGATGGAACTCGGCTCGCTGCCCGAGATGTTCGACTACCACCCCGACCGGCGCGCCCTCCTGGCCCCCGGCCGCACGCTCCACTTCCACGCCACGGACACCCCGCCGGAGGCCGCCGCCGACTGGCTCGTCGACCTCACCGGCGACGCCCTCGCCTGGCGACGCGCCAAGGAGCCGGCCGCCGTCTCCGTCAGCGCCCCGCTGACCGACCTCCTGCTCCTCATCTACGGCCGCCGCTCCTCCGATCAGGAGGCCTTCACCGTCACCGGCGATGCGGACCTGCTGGAGTTCTGGCTGTCGCTGGTCAACTTCGAGTGAGCATCCGTTGAACGTGTTGAGCATCCGCGGGGCCTCGTAGGGCTTCCGCGGGGCCTCGTAAGGCCTCCGTTGGGCCTCCGTGGCCGCCGTGGGCCGCCGTTCGGCATACGCGCACCGGACGCCCGGGCAATCAGCGGACGACCATGCCTCCAGGCGAACCAATCAAGCCTTCAGCGCGTGAGTTAAGTTGACCACCATCGACAGGATCAGCGCCGAGGAGACAGCCACATGACCGATTCCGATCAGACGGGAAGCGACCCGACGGCAAGCGGCCCGACGGGCGGCAACCCGGCAGGCGGCAACGCGGCGGGTGGCAACGTAGCGGGTGGCAACGTGACGGGTGGCAACCCGGCAGGTGATATCCCGGCAGGTGGCAACCCGGCAGGGAACGGACTGACGGGGCACAACGGGTCGCTGCCGCCCGCGCCTCCGCCGCTGCCCCCGCAGGTGGCGGACGAGGGGCCCCGGCCCGTCCCGGCGAATGCGGACGAGGCGCTCGAAATCGGCCGTCAGCACTTCCCCGATGTCGGCTCGCCCAACGGTCCTGCCAGCCTGCACGTGCACGAATTCGATCTCGGCTACCTCATCTACGCCGGCTGGCCCCTCCCCGAGGACCCCACCGCCCCGCCCGCCTCTCCCGGTGGCAGCAACATCGTCATCAACAAGGAGAACGGCGACGTGACCTTCCTGCCCAACTTCCCCCCGGCCGCGGCCGAGAAGCTCTACCACCGCATCTACCGTCCGTCTTCCGAGGCCTGAGGCACGACCGGGCCGGGGCCGGGCCGGGCTCGGCGGCGGTGATGCCACGGCCGGGGCAGGGCTGGACCGTCAGCACCTGTCGGCGTGTCAGTGGCGACAGTTAAGCTTTACCTTGAATATCTCATTGGGTAACCGTTACGAACGCGGGGGGCGTTGTGGCCGGAGCAGGCGGTTTTCAGACCGATGTGGAGTCCCTCAAGTCCGAGGGCACGACCTTCACCAAGCTCGGCGAGGACTTCTATCAGTCCGTGGCGCGGCTGATGAACGGCCTGAGTGCACTGGGCGCGGGCCCGCCGGCCGACCCCTCGAACGCCCCCAAGCCGGAGGAGAAGTCGTTCGGCCAGCAGTTCATAAGCGGACTGACGACGTTCGACAGCAAGGACGGCGCTCCGCCGTGGGGGGACGACGACCTCGGCGAGAAGTTCGGCGTGGCCTACGAGGGCGTACGTGACGGCATGTACGAGTCGATGGGCCACCTCTCCGCGAAGCTCCAGGAAATCGGCAAGGCGCTGACCGATATGTCCAAGAACCACGCGGAGAACGAGGACTTCAACGAGGCGCTGATGAAGCAGCACGTCGACAACAAACAGGCCTGGCAGGACCCGACGAAGCAGCAGCCCGACGAGGTCGTCACAACCGCCTGGTACCCGGCCAAGAACTGAGCCCACCAGCCGCAACACCCGCCTGGCCGGACCGCACACCCAGCCGGGCCCGCCCTTCTGACGCCTTCCTGGCGCCCTTCTGACGCCCTTCTGACGAGCGCGCCTCCCCGCGAGGCCCTCATCCGCACCACGCCGATATGCGCACATTTCACGGGGGAGCTCCACCTTGTCCATGATGCTGCCGAACGCTCTTGAGTGGGTCCTCGAGATGCTCGGCTTCAACTGGCCCACCGCCGACGAGGACAAGCTGATCGAGTGCGCCAACGTCTGGCGTACGTTCGCCTCGGAGGTCGAGGGCCACCAGGCCACCGGCACGAGCGCCGCGTCGAACGTGCTCAGCCAGAACGCCGGCGACTCCATCGAGGGCTTCAGCAAGGCATGGGACAAGTTCGGCGGCGGCTCGGGCTACTTCAACGACGCCCGTGAGGCGGCCGAGGTCATTGCCTTCACCTTCGAGGCCGCCGCCGCGCTCGTCATCGGCATGAAGGTCGCCGTCATCGTCCAATTGGCGATATTGGCGGCAGAAATCATCGCCGCGCAAGCCGCGGCACCCTTCACGCTAGGCCTATCGGAAATCGGCGGCGCGGCGGCGACCCTGGCCACCCGCGAGATGGTCCGCAAGATCCTCAAGGAGGTCGCGAAGCAGCTGCTCGACGCGATCCTGGAGGCCGCCAAGGAGCCGGTGATCTCCGCCCTGGAGGCCATGGTCTCGGACATCATCGCCCAGACCGTCAACCAGAACTTCGGCGCGCAGAACGGCTACAACCTCGGCCGGACCCTCAAGGAGGGCCAGAGCGCCGCCACCGACGCGATCAAGAACACCGGCGAGTCCCTCGGCGAGAGCCTCCGCGACGGCGCCGGCCACCGCGCCGGCCACCGCGCCCGCGGCGGCCTCGACTCCGCCGCCGGCCACGGCAACAGCCACGGCGGCGACGGCGACCACGGCAGCAGCGACAGTGGCAGTGGCAGTGATAGCGGCAGCGGCAGCGGCAGCCACTCCAACGATTCCGGGAGCGGCTCGGGGTCAGGTTCCGGGTCCGGGTCCGGGTCGGGCTCGGGATCCGGCTCCGGCTCCGGCTCCGGCAGCGGCTCGTCGTCGGGCAGTGGCTCGTCGTCGGGCAGCGGCTCCGGGTCGGGTTCCGGCGGGTCACACGATGGCGGCTCCAGCGATGGCGGTGCCGGCAGCAGCTCGGGCGCGGGTTCCGGCAGCAACTCCTCCTCCCACGACTCGTCCGGCGGCTCCCACAACACCGGCGGCAACGGCTCCACCAACGGCGGCTCGGACGGCAACCGCCCCAGCGATGGCGGCGGCAGCCACACCCCCCGCCCGTCGGACACCACCCCGACCTCCGACAACAGCTCCGGCAACTCTGGTAACTCCGGTGCCGCCGACAATTCCGGTGGCGCGGGCAACTCCACTCACTCTGGTAACGCCGGTAACTCCCAGCCCTCCGACGGCTCCGACACCTCCGCGAACGGCTCGCAGCCCAGGCACGACGTCCCCCCGACCCAGCCGCTGCCGCCCCCGGACCAGCGCTCCCCCTTTGACGAGGGGTACACAGGCGGCAACGACAGCAGCTCCCACGGCTCGTCCCCCTCCCACACCCCCGACGGCGGCCCGGACACCTCCCGCCCGGACACGGACGGCGTCAGCACTCAGCCGACGCACGACAACACCCCGGACGCGGCCCGCCCTGACAGCTCCCGCCCGGACACCGACGGCGTCAGCACCCAGCCCACGCACGACAACACCCCACAGGCCGCCCGCCCCGACACGGACGGCGTGAGCACTCACCCCACCCGGGACACCACCCCCGACTTCGCGCGCCCGGACACCGAGGGCATCACCACCCAGCCCGCGCACGACAACACCCCGGACGCGGCCCGCCCCGACACCGACGGCATCAGTACCCAGCCCGCCCGGGACACCACACCCGAGGCAATCCGCCCGGACACCGACGGCGTCAGCACCCAGCCCACCCCGGCGACCCCGGCCACCGACGCGGTGGCCGGCAACCCGCCCTCGTACGGCGATAACACCCCCGACTCCAACACCGGCGCTGCCTCCCACGACGCCACCGGCACCAACCCCACCAACGGCGACAACTCCAGCAGCGGCGCCGGCGGCCGCCCCTCCGTGCCGCACCTCAGCACCCCGCAGGGCGCCCCGGTCCAGCACGCGCCGTCCAGCCAGCCCATCCAGCAGCGCGACCCGGCCCCCGGCGACCCCATGCCGACCGTGGACGGCAGCGACGACACCACCGTCACCACCCAGTCCGCAGGCACCGCCACCCTCCCCCCGCCCACCCAGCACACCGCCGACCCCACCAACTCGGCCCCCACCAGCCCCACCACCCCCCAGGCCCAGCCCAACTCCCCCCAGGCCAACGGCCCGATGATGATGGGCGCGGTCCCGCATCAGGGCGGTGCTCCGACGGCCGGCACCCCACCCCGCGCCACCGGCACCCCGTCCAGCGCCACCCCGCCCCGCACGGGCGCCCCCTCCGCCAACCAGCCGCAGGCCAACTCCCCCAGCAACGGAAACGCTTCCGCACGCCCCACCAACCGTCGCCCCGACGGTTCCCAGGCGGTCCAGGACCACACCCAGCGGCCCGCCCCGGACCGCCCCGCCTACAACCCCCGCCTCGACGGCCCCCGCCGCGACCAGACGCCACCCCCGCACGACAGCCGTCTGGACGGCCCCCGCCAGGACGCCCCCGCCACGCCGCCCGGCACCAACCGCCGCCCCGACGGCTCCCAGATCGTCCAGGACCACACCCAACAGCCCAGCCCCGAGCGCCCCCCGCACAACCCCCGCCTGGACGGCCCCCGCCGCGACGACCCCACCCGCCCCGAATCCCCGGGCGCCCCCACCACCCCCCGCAACGACACCCCCCGCCCGGACAACACCCGTCCGGACAACACCCGTCCGGAAGGGGCACGCCCCGACGCCACCCGGCCCGATGGCACCCGCCCGGACTCGTCACGCCCGGACACCACCCGCCCGGAAGGCACGCGCCCCGACGCCACCCGTCCGGACTCGACCCGCCCAGAGACGCCACGCCCCGACGCATCACGTCCCGATGCGTCGCGCCCCGACGCGTCACCCCCCGACGCCACCCGCCCGGAAGGCACGCGCCCCGACGCCACCCGTCCGGACTCGACCCGCCCAGAAGCGCCACGTCCAGACGCATCACGCCCCGACGCATCACGTCCCGATGCGTCGCGTCCCGACGCGACACGCCCCGACGCGTCACGCCCGCAGGACAGCCAACAGCAGCCTGCCCCCAACCGCTCGGACCGCCCCCGGACCGACGCCCCCGCGCAGGCCCCGACCACCCCCGGCGCGCAGTCCCCCGCTGCCCCCACCCCCAACACCCCCCACCAGCAGCCCCAGCAGCAGCCGAACCCGCAACAGCAGCAGCCCCAGCCCCAGGCCCAGCAGCCAAACCAGCAACAGCAGCAGCCCCAGCAACAAACCCCGCAAAACCAGCCCCAGCCCCAGAACCAGCAGCAGCCGCAGACCCAGCAGCCGCAGCAACCCCACCCCCAGCAGCAACAGCAACAGCCGTTCATCCACCAACAGCCGACCCCGGCCCCCCACCAGCAACAGTCCCCCCACCACCAGAACCAGGCCCAGCCCACCGCTCCCCAGCAGCAGCCCACACAGCAGCAACACCAGTCGCCGATCCCCCAGCCCACGAACCTCCGCAGCCACACCGACGTGCGGGTCGGCCTCAACCACCAGCCCAGCGGCCTGTACTCGCCGTTCCCCCACGACCAGCAGGCTCTGGAGGCGAACTTCCCGCGGAACCCGGACGGGACCCCGCGCGCGTTCAACGACCCGTTCCAGCCCTGGGCCCAGCTCCAGAACGACGGTGGCCCCAGCGTTCTCGGCCGCTCCAACAACTGCGCCGACTGCACCCGCTCCTTCATGGAGTCCTGGTACGGCAACCCGCAGGTGTCCGCGGTCCGCACCTACGACCCGGACGGCAAGGGCGGCATCGACCGCGCTTCAGGTGAGCGTGAGGGCACCCGCAACATCGAGGAGTACACGGGCGCGAAGTTCCGCAACTCGGGCCCGAACTCCAAGGACGGCTACGACCGAATAGCCGACGAGCTCCGCCAGGCCGGCCCCGGCGCGGCCGCCGCCGTCCTCGTGACCTGGCCGAAGAACCCCGACGGTTCCGGCGGCGGCGCCCACGTCTTCAACGCCGTCAACCACGACGGCAAGGTCGTCTGGGTCGACAGCCAGACCGGCGACGTCAGCCACCAGCCCATCAACACCGGCGCCGAAGGCGTCTGGCACCTCGTCCTCGACGCCAACCGCCAGCCCTTCGACCCCGCCACCCACCAAACCCAAACCCCCCAGACCCAGCAGCCACACCAACAACAGCCCCAAACCCAGCAGCCGCAGCAGCAGCCTCAGCCGCAGCCGCAGCCGCAGAACCAACAGCCCCAGCCCCAGCAGCCCAACCCCCAGCAGCAGCCGCAGCAGCAACCCACCCCGCACACCCAGCAGCCGCAGCCCCAGCAGCAACCCCACCCCCAACAGCAGGCACAGCCGCAGCCGCAGCAACACCCGAACCCGCAGCAACAGCAGCCGCAACACCCCCAGCCGCAGCCGCAGCCACAGCCGCAGAACCAACAGCCCCAGCCCCAGCCTCAGCAGCCCACCCCCCAGCAGCAGCCCAACCCGTACGCCCAGCAGCCGCAGCCCCACCAGCAGCAGCCGAACCCATACGCCCAGCCCCACCAGCAGCAACAGCAGCCTGGCCCGTACAACCAGCCCAATCAGCAGCAGCCGACCCTTCAGGCTCAGCAGCCGAACCCGTACGCCCAGCAGCCGCACCAGCAGCAGCCCGGCCCGTACCAGCAGCACCCGTACGCCCAGCAACAGCCACAGCAGCAGCCGGGCCCCTACAACCAGCAGCCGCAGCCCCATCAGGGGCAGCAGCCGAACCCGTACGCCCAGCAGCCGCAGCCCCACCAGCAGCAGCAGCCCAATCCGTACGCACAGCCGCAGCCGCACCAACAGCAGCCAGGGCCGTACCAGCAGCAGAGCCCCTACGCTCAGCAGCCGGCCCCGCAGCACCAGCCTGGGCCGTACCAGCAGCACCCGCAGCAGAACCCGTACGCCCAGCCCCAGCAGCAGCCGAACCCGTACGCGCAGCAGCCGCATCAGCAACAGCCGGGCCCCTACAACCAACAGCCCAACCCATACCAACAGCAGCAGCCGCACGCGCAGCAGCAGCCCAACCCGTACCAACAGCAGGCACCGCACTACCCCCAGCCGCAGAACTTCCAGAACCCGCAGCACCCGGCAGGCGCCCCCAACACCGCCGCCGGCACTTCGCCCACGCCGGATTCCGACCGCCCCAACGACGCCCAGCGTCCCCAGGACGCAGAACGTCCCGAGGCTGCCGACCACTCCCGCGCCCCGGAGGAGAACTCCCAGGACCGGGACCACGCGCCTGCCGATCAGTCCCACGATTCCCACAAGACCGACCAGGCCGACCAGGCCGACCACTCGGAGACGCCGCACCACACCGAGCAGGGCGACCCCAGCGACCAGGGCGACCACGACCGCTCCCACGACGATCCGCCCGCCGCCTCCGACACCCGTAACCGCGAGCGCCCCGGCGGACTGGACGGCCCCACCGACGAGCACCAGCAACACGTCGAGAACACCATCCCGAAAGACGACAACGGCGATCCCCAACGCCACCCCGACCCCCACGACAGCAACTGGGTCGACACCATCAACCACCCCGGCCCCGACGCC